>NZ_JBGUAU010000027.1:0-71495 GCF_041820985.1 Evansella sp. AB-rgal1 | reverse complement strand
ATCGAGAGTGGCTTTTTATTTTGGTTTTTAATTGGTGCTGAAGGTACTTTAATTTGTATACATACAAGAGTTGGATGCGAAGAGCAGGGGAACCAAGAAAGTTGAGGAAAACAAGGGGTAAAGTAACTAAAGAACCGTTTTGGTTACCTTATTAGACTCAAACTGGGAAGCAGAGAAATTAAAGAACTGTATTGGTTACTTTCGCAGGCATAAACAAGGAAGCAAAGTAACCAAAAGACGTTATTGGTGACCTTCGTACGCTTAAACCATGGAGCAAAGTAATCAAAAGACGTTATTGGTGACCTTCGTACGCTTAAACATGGAGCAAAGTAATCAAAAGACGTTATTGGTGACCTTCGTACGCTTAAACCATGGAGCAAAGTAATCAAAAGGCGATATTGGTGACATTCGCGAGCTTAAAGCAGGAAGGAAAGTAACCAAAAGATGTTATTGGTTACTTTCGCACGCATAAACGAGGAATGAAAGTAATCAAAAGACGTTATTGGTGACCTTCGCAGGCTTAAACGAGGGGGCAAAGTAACCAAAAGAACCCCATGATTACCCAACCCCGTTTTGAAAAGAAATTCAGTTACAATAAAGTGTTCATGATGCCCCAACTGTTGAAATAAAAGGAAGTTGGGTAACCATACAAGCCCTATGATTACCGAACTGCGTTTTGAAAAGCAAGTTCGGTAACCATGAAGCGTTCATGATCCCGAACTCCTGAACTTAATGAAAGTTGCGTCACCATGAGAGCTTTATGATGACCCCACCCCATTTTTAAAGACAAGTTCTGCAATTATGAAGCGTTTATGATGCACTAGTTATATACAGTTATGAGACCATAGACTTTTAGAAAAGAACAAGAAGTTAACGCACTTCCGAGATATATTATCTATAGATCGGTCTTAGGTCTTAGTTATTTACAGTCTCCCGTCTGTATTCATTGTTGCTTTTTCCGTGTAAGCTATAACTATAAATGAAACTTTTTGTGGTTCTTGTCGTAAATTATAGTACTAAAAAGATAATGGAACTGCTCTGTTATACAAATCATATAAATCTCGGGTACGGTGTATCCTATTTTGAAGGGGGAAATATCAAATGCAAGAAGAACGTAAAATGATTTTAAAGATGATTGAAGATGGAAAGATTTCTGCTGAAGAAGGATTACAGTTACTTAATGCTTTAAAGGATGATAAAAAGGGAACATCTGATGTAGAGTATGAAAAAAAATCGTCTGAACGATCTGTTTCTACGGATGTGGAATGGGAAAAGGGAGCTGATTATCGATATAAGTCAGAGCCAAGAACATCATCATTTGCGACAAAATTTACAGAATTTATAGAAGAAGCTGTTCAAAAAATTAAGGAGTTTGATTTAGATTTTAATTTCGGATCATCAATAGAAATAGAACATATTTTTCAACATCGTGATAGCGCGATTGAGGTAGTAGACGTATCTCTTGAAAATGGAAGTGTTACGTTTAAGCCTTGGGAAGAGCGTGATGTAAGAGTGGAGTGTAATGTAAAAGTATACAAAGTTCGAGATTCAGAAGAAGCACGCAATGCTTTCTTAGACGAAGTGACGTTTGAAGTATCAGATCGAAAGCTTCGTTTACACTCCCCACGAAAAACGATGAAGGTAAATACGATAATCTATGTTCCTAAAGAGTATTTAGAAAAAGTAAAGCTATATGCATTTAACGGAAGAATTATCGGAGATACGGTGGACGTTGAAAAAATCGAAGTCAAGACCGTCAATGGACGCATAAGTTTTGATGATGTATTAGCAGTAAGTGGGCTTTTTGAAACGGTGAATGGCAGTATCACTATTGGTAAATTAGATGTTGAAAATTGCGATACAAAAACAGTGAATGGAACGATTAGTGTGAATGCTCTAAAAGGGAAGCTTGATGCAGAAACATTAAACGGTTCTATTAAATATACATTAGCGGATACCGTTGAAAGTCGTGCATATATTAAAACAACGACGGGGAGTATTATTGTAGTTGTTCCTAAGGATGTAAAAACAGAAGGGGAGCTAAAGTCTACTGTGGGTAGCATTCATTGTGACCTTCCCGAACTTTCAATTATTGAAGAAAAGAAAGAATTTGCTAGTAAGCAAATGTCGTTCTTATCTAATAAAGAAGGAAAAGCTTCTTTCTATGTTGAAGCAGAGGCAACAACTGGTTCTATCCATGTTCGAAATTAGTGTTTGAAGCAAAATAAATGAGTTTGAAAGGAGAGTCGTTTAGTATGAAACGGCTATATCGTGCAGTTCATGACCGAAAGTTAGCGGGTGTCTGCGGTGGATTGGGTCACTATTTAAATATTGATCCAACAATTGTTCGAATCCTGTTAGTTATTTTATTTTTTGCGACGGTTGGTTTTCCAGTCGTTTTAGGATATATCATTGGAGTTATGGTGATACCAAATGAGACGGAAGTTTGATAACCGATGAGTTGGCTTATTCAATTAGTTGTTAATGCAGCAGTATTGTTAATCATTTCACACTTTTTTTCAGGATTCGAGGTTGCTGGATTCGGTACAGCGTTACTTGCTAGCTTTATATTGGCCGCTGTAAATGTTATCGTTAAGCCAATGTTAATACTCTTCACACTACCAATTACGATTTTGAGTTTAGGGTTGTTTCTATTTGTGATAAATGCTATAGCATTATGGATAACATCCTTTATAATGGGTTCAACTTTCATTATAGATGGGTTTGGAACAGCCATTTTAGGAGCTATCGTATTTGCTATATTGAATTCACTCATTCACTCGTTCATTGTGGATCCCGTTACAAAAAGATAATTGTGTTTTGTAAAACATATGCGATTATAAGGTGATTTGAAGGATAACTTCCCTTCAGGTCATCTTTTTTTCTTTTTATGGCAATGAAATATATCTTTTTATAAGAAAAATAATTGTATGGACGATAGATTGGGTATGATAAAATGAGAGTGTTGTCTACAAAACAAGACATTTATTTTCACAAAGGTAAGGCAACCGTTATTATTTATCATACTTCAAAACTAACATTAATTAGTTTTATTTATTTTTTTGTTTTACATAAAAGGAGGTCTAGTTTTTCAAATGGTAAAGGTAACAGCTAAGAATTTAATAGAAGAGTTTGGATTTGAATTATTAAATAATGAAGAAGATGTTGCGTTTCGCCCTATAACTACTAGTGACTTATCAAGACCAGGTATGGAAATGGCAGGATTTTTCACGTACTATCCTGCAAAACGTATTCAGTTACTTGGAAAGACGGAAGTTTCATTTTATGAGACTTTATCTGATGAAGATAAGGTAGATCGCATTGAAAGACTCTGTACATACGATACTCCTGCAATTATTTTGTCACGAGGTATGGAAATACCTAAATTTTTGCTTGAGGCTGCAAATAAAGTGGGAGTACCAGTATTACGGTCTCATTATACGACAACTCGATTAATATCACAGCTTACAAACTTTTTAGAAGGTCAATTAGCGCCAATGACTGCAATTCATGGTGTTCTCGTTGATATTTATGGAATTGGAGTTATGATTACAGGTTCCAGTGGAGTAGGGAAAAGTGAGACTGCCTTGGACCTTGTTCGCCGTGGGCATCGCCTTGTTGCGGATGATTCTGTAGAAATTCGTCAAGAGCACGATGGTGTATTAGTTGGACAAGCTCCCGAACTCATTCGTCATTTGTTAGAAATAAGAGGGCTAGGCATTATCAATGTTATGACTTTGTTTGGCGCAGGTTCTGTACGTAATTTTAAAAGAATTGGATTATCAATTCATTTAGAATTGTGGGATCAAAAGAAGCAGTATGATCGCTTAGGTCTGGATGAGGATAAAATCCAAATTTTTGATACGGAAATAACAAAGATTACAATTCCTGTTCGCCCTGGACGTAACTTAGCAGTTATTATTGAAGTGGCTGCAATGAACTTCCGTTTGAAACGTATGGGAATCAATGCAGCACAACAATTTTCGGAACAGTTAACGAACGTAATGGAAGATGGAGATCGCGACGATTTTTAATAGTTGTTTTACAGAAACTTCATATTTTCTTCAAGAAGATATGAGACAATAGAAATAACAAGCTGTAATGCAAATGCTTATTTCGCTTGTTTTAGAAAAAAATATGGTACAGTAATTAGGGGCGGCGGCATTTGCTGCCCCTTGATTTTTATCATTCTAGCTACATATGAAAAACGAGGTGTTTTCGATGTTTAAGTTGCTCAGTGTAATTCAGCCACAACCATTAAATCCAGTTGCATTGGATTTAGGAATAATTGAAGTTTACTGGTACGGACTTTTAATCGGTTTAGGTGCTTTTTTAGCCTATTTGCTTGCAAACCATGAAGCGAAGAAGCGAGGTTTACCCAAGGACATGTTTGCAGATTTGTTATTATTTGCGCTTCCAGCTGCAATCGTGGGTGCTCGTCTATACTATGTTATATTCCGATGGGAACATTATGCGGATAATCCTATTAAAGTTTTTGCTATTACTGAAGGAGGTCTAGCGATCCACGGTGCTTTAATTGCATCTGTTTTAGTCGCTTACTTTTTTGCGAAAAAACGTGGTATTTCTTTCTGGAAAATTGCAGACATAGCTGCTCCAAGTATTTTACTGGGCCAAGCCGTCGGCCGTTGGGGAAATTTCATGAATCAAGAGGTTTACGGAAATGAAGTTTCCCGTAGCTTTTTGGAAAATATGATGCTTCCAGAGTTTATTATTAATCAAATGTACATTTACGATAATGGTACATATGCTTATTATGCCCCTACGTTTTTATATGAATCGTTGTGGAATATACTTGGGGTTGTCATTCTTCTGCTACTTCGTCGTGTGAATTTACGTCGTGGGGAAATGTTTATTACGTATGCGATATGGTATTCTGTAGGTCGTTTTGTGATTGAAGGCTTACGTACAGATTATTTACTCATTTTCGGAGTTTTGAAGACTGCTCAAGTAGTATCCATTATTACGGTTGTTGGTGGGATTATCCTTCTTGTGTATCGTCGTAAAAATGGTCTTGCCGATAAACGATATTTAGATGATGATGATGAGCCTATCAAAGGGAAGAATAAGAGTTCTTCTAATAAAAAATCTTCCAATAGTAAAAAGAAAAAAAAGAAATAATTCATGTTGTAGCCACCTTTAAGTCAGTAGTATTGCTTAGAGGTGGTTTTTGGTTGTTGATTTGAAACTTTGTAGTTTATTTTGTTCGAAATAGTTGCTTTTCTTGCTGAAGTCTTGCACCTTCTAAAAAAATAACAATATCTACTTATAGAAATTTCGATAGTCTAATCTTGACTACACCTTATTTTTCGCAAATAATGACTAGTATGGAGTTAAACTGGAGGTGCCGTTTCGATGGTGAAGACATTAAAGCAAGGACTAAAGGTGGGCCTTCAAACCACTTGGACGTTAGGGAAGATCATATTTCCTATTACATTGATCGTTACGATACTTAGTCATACACCGCTTATGGGGTGGATAATTCAGGTGTTATCGCCATTCATGGGCTATATTGGTTTATCGGGAGAAGCGGCGATTCCTCTTGTTTTGGGGAATGTCCTAAATTTGTATGCTGCTATAGGGGCAATACTAACGATGGATTTAACAGTAAAGCAAGTTTTTATACTAGCTGTTATGCTTTCGTTCTCACATAACTTATTTGTGGAGTCTGCGGTTGCAAAACAAGTTGGTGTGAAAATATGGATCGTTTTGCTTGTAAGAATTGGATTAGCATTATTTTCCGCGTGGTTGATTCATATTTTCTGGCAAGGTGGAGGAGAGGTTGCAAAGTATGGTTTCGTTCCTTCTTCAAGCGGAGAAGAAGTGTCAGGTTGGGGCGCAATTATTTTTCAAGGAGTAGAAAGTGCTTTATTAGGTATCTTCCAATTGGCGCTTATTGTTATCCCGATTATGGTGTTTATTCAAGTAATGAAAGACTTGAAGTGGTTGAATATATTCTCCAAGTGGATGTCTCCTTTTACTAGGGTGCTTGGTATTCGCGAAAATACTTCAACAACATTGGCGGCTGGACTAGTGTTTGGTTTAGCGTACGGAGCAGGTGTAATGATTCAAGCTGTGAAAGAGGATGGAGTAAGTAAAAAGGACATCTACTTAGTCATGATCTTCTTAGTAGCATGCCACGCAGTTATTGAAGACACGTTATTATTTGCACCGCTAGGCATTCCGCTGTGGCCGTTATTACTTATAAGGTTGGTTACTGCCATTGTATTAACAATAACCGTAGCAGTAATATGGAAGAAAATAGAGAAAGATAAAGATGGTGCGTCGCAGGGGATTGTAGCAGAAGAAATACAAAAAGAAAAAACATCATAAGTTCACAAAACGTTCGGTGGTCTGGGACTGGGCAATTATGTGACAGTTCACAAAACGTTCGGCGGTCAAAAATTCAGGGACCAGGGACCTGATAATTGTGTGTCTATTTCACAAAAAGTTCAGGGACCAGGGACCGGAATATTAGGGACCGGAATATTATAAGGAGTTGAGTTATTCAAATGGTAAATAAAAAAATAAATGAACTTCAGGGTATTGATACGATTTTGTTTGATTTAGATGGTACGCTTATCAACACGATTGATTTAATTTTAGATTCCTTTTTACATACGATGGAAACGTATTATCCTGGTGAGTATACGCGAAAGGATGTTATCTCGTTTATTGGGCCTCCTCTTTCCGAAACGTTTATAAACTTAGATCCTTCGAAAGTAGAGGAGATGACAAAAACATACCGAGCTTTTAACCATGAGAAACATGATGAGTTGGTTAAAGAGTATGAAGGTGTAATTGAAACGTTAGAAGCGCTCGAAAAGAACAACTATAAAATGGCAATCGTTACAACGAAGCGTCGTGATACTGCAATGAAAGGTATGAAGCTTATGGGGATGGACAAGTTCTTCAACGTTGTCATATCTTTAGACGAAGTTGTTAACTATAAGCCACATCCTGAGCCGCTAGAAAAAGCAATGAAAGCGTTAGGAGCAAATCCTGCAAATACGCTGATGGTTGGTGACAGCAAACACGATATTTTAGGTGGGAAAAATGCAGGTACAAAAACTGCAGGTGTTGCATGGAGTATTCAAGGGCGTGAATATATGGAATCGTACGAACCAGATATTTTATTAGAATCAATGCCAGATTTATTAGACTATCTTGGAGTAAGCAAATAAGACAATTCCTTTGCTTTAACTTTCTTCAAGTAAAAACTAACACTTTGGATGAGAAAATCTTACCGAATATTTTAGTAGCATCTACAATATATGTAATGAGCGAATGCACACGGAACTACAGTGGGAAGAAGAGCAGAGGCAAGACCCCGCAGAGCGCTTGTGCTCGAGGAGGCTTGCCAGCTCCCCAAAGGAAAGGTAGTGGGCAGTAGCGAATGAATAAAAGCAAACAAAGTTAGAATTACTATATAGCTTAATACACGTATTTTCAGGGTAAACAAAAAGATAGGAGTGAAACCATTATGAGGCGGACAACTCGTTATCCAGTTAAGGGAGCAAATTCCTTATGGCAGATATATCGAACCGTGTCTTTTTGGAAGGTCTTAAAAAATGTGATCGTGATTCTCATAGCGAGATACACCCCATTTTTAGGCGTCAAAAATTGGCTTTATCGAACTTTTTTACGGATGAAAGTCGGAGATAAGACTGCTGTAGCACTAATGGTTGTAATGGATATTATGTTTCCTGAAAAAATAACGATCGGAAAGAATACGATCATTGGTTTCAATTCAACAATCCTAGCCCACGAATACTTAATTAAAGAATATCGTATAGGAGAGGTTCACATAGGAAGTAATGTGATGATCGGCGCTAACTCCACTATTCTTCCTGGAGTTGAAATAGGTGATGGGGCGATTGTATCCGCTGGTACCCTTGTTCATAAAGATGTTCCCGCGGGATATTTTGTTGGGGGAAATCCGATGCAAGTAATAAGAACGAAAGAACAACTTGTACAAGAAAAGAGAAACGCCAAGGAGACAACACAATGATCTTGGTGTTTTTTCTTTTGCATGTATATAAGAAGGAATGATGTTCCATTTTTTTAGTCCAAGCATTGATGAACAAGACGAAGCCCAAATACATATAAAACTAGTTAATTTAGGTTGACGATATGGAGAATCCAATGTAGACTACTAATTATACCTTTATTACACTATCACATTAGCGAACTAAAGTTAAAATGTAGTAGAAACAAAAAAATTAATTGAATGTCGTTCACAAAATTGTGCGCGGTCTGGTCCCTGACAAAAAGTTCAGGGACCAGGTCCCGGAAGGTTTTGTGTCATAATAAAGTTAGAAATAGTGTTGGATAATATTAGATAGGGATTTGAGGTGGCGTTATGACAAAGTTGTTTATGTTTGAGAAGCCAGTTGGGATGAGGGATACACTTCCTGAATTGTTTCAGCTGAAAAGACAAGTAAGGGATTCTATTTCACAAGAGGTGGCTCGTTGGGGGTATGCTCCCATTGAAACTCCCACACTAGAGTTTTATGAAACGATCGGTGCAGCGTCTGCTATTTTAGATCAGCAGCTTTTTAAGCTGTTAGATCCCGACGGAAATACATTGGTACTCCGTCCGGACATGACCGCACCAATCGCACGTATTGCTGCATCCACTCTTCGCAAAGCAGAGCGACCGTTACGCCTTACGTATGATGCTCCGGTCTTTCGCTCCCAGCAACGAGAAGGAGGGAAATCCGCGGAATTCGAACAAATCGGTGTGGAGCTTATCGGTGATGGATCGAATAGTGCGGATGGAGAAGTTATTGCTCTCATGATGGCATCGTTGGAAAAAGCTGGCCTGAAGGACTACCAAGTAGCAGTAGGGCATGTAGGTTTTGTAAACGCGTTTTTATACGAGATTCTTGGAAATGAATCACGAGTGGACGCTTTCCTCCGTTTTTTATATGAAAAAAATTATGTAGGTTTTCGTAAAGAAGTGGATCAATTAGCACTTTCTTCTATTGATAAGCGACGGTTAAAAGATCTCCTTCAATTAAAAGGAGGCACAGAAGTTTTAGCAAAAGCAGAATCACTAGTGGAAAGCCAAGAGGCGCAAGATGCCTTGGCGCAACTACAACAATTAATTTCCGTATTAGACGCGTATAACTTATCGGAACACATGTTGATTGATTTAAAACTTGTCATGCATATGAGCTACTATACTGGCGCTGTTTTTGAAGCGTATAGCAGTGGGCTCGGATATCCACTTGGAAGTGGTGGGCGATACGATGAGCTTTTGAGTAAATTTGATCATCCAGAACCTGCAACTGGCTTTGGACTTCGCTTAGATCGATTGACGGAGGCTCTGGGAAAAACAAAGGAATCTATTACAAATGACGTTTGCATTATTTTTAGCAATGAGCGCCGAAAAGAAGCGATGGAAAAAGCAATAACGTTGCGTCAAGAAGAACGTACCGTTGTAATGCAAGATATTACTGGAATTAAAAATATAGATTCTTATTCTGCTCAGTTTACAGAAGTTGTGTACTTCGTAGGTTCGAACGGCAATGGGGGAGGGGCAAGATAAATGGCAAATCAACAAGATTCAAATCAGTTATTAACGGTTGCAATGCCTAAAGGCAGAATTTTTGACGAAGCAGTTGCTTTACTGCGAAAAGCAAATTATCCTCTACCTCCAGAATTTGATGAGTCACGTAAACTGATCATTGATTCACCGGAAGCAGGCATGCGCTTTATTTTAGCAAAACCAATGGATGTACCAACGTATGTAGAACATGGTGTGGCGGATGTTGGAGTTGCAGGAAAAGATGTATTAATAGAAGAAAAGCGTGATGTGTACGAAGTGCTTGATTTAAAAATTAGTGAGTGTTATATGGCAGTGGCGGCGCTTCCGTCCTATAATCCTCAAGCAGATATTGCGCCAAAAATAGCATCGAAGTATCCAAACTTAGCTTCTAGTTACTTTCGAGAGCAAGGGGAGCAAGTGGAAATTATTAAATTAAATGGGTCGATTGAATTAGCTCCCATTATTGGTCTGGCAGATCGAATTGTGGACATTGTTTCCACTGGGCAGACACTGAAGGAAAACGGACTAGTGGAATTAGAAACGATGATACCGATTACTTCTCGATTCATTGTTAATCCAGTTAGCTACCGAACGAAATCAGAGCAAATCGATGATATGGTGGAGCGCATTTCCGCAGTTATTGAAGGGGGAAATCTTACGTGAAGATTATTCCATTAACAAATGACGTTAGTTTGAAGCGTTCCATCGATCAAGGTACGGAAACTCAAAGACAATCTGTAAGGCAGATTATTGAAGCTGTAAAAAATAAAGGGGATCAGGCAATCCAGGCGTTTACTGCTCAGTTTGATGGAGTTACGGTCTTCACCGAAGACTTGTTGGTGTCGGAAAAAGAAATTGCATTAGCTTATGAAAAAGTAAGTGAAGAAACGATTGCAATCATACGAGAAGCTCGTGATAATATTCGAGATTTTCATTCGCGTCAAGTTCAGCAATCTTGGATGACAACGAAACCAGATGGCACCATTCTTGGACAAAAGGTAACACCGTTGGATGCAGTAGGAGTTTATGTTCCAGGAGGTCGGGCGGCATACCCTTCTACTATCTTAATGAATGTTGTGCCTGCACAAGTGGCTGGTGTGGAGCGGATTGTCATGGTATCTCCTCCACAAAAAGATGGCACATTAAATGAAGTAGTGCTTGTAACGGCAAAGGAATTAGGAGTTAAGGAGATTTATAAAGTTGGTGGAGCGCAAGCAATTGCTGCATTGGCATATGGTACAGAAACAATTACACCTGTTGATAAAATCGTGGGGCCAGGTAATATTTATGTAGCATTGGCGAAACAACAAGTGTTTGGAACAGTTGCGATTGATATGATTGCAGGACCAAGTGAAATCGTTGTTTTAGCAGATGAGACAGCGGAAGCTTCGTTTGTGGCAGCTGATTTACTTTCCCAAGCAGAGCACGATCCAATGGCATCTGCAGTGTTAGTAACAACATCGCGTGAGCTGGCTGAAGGAGTTGCAGCTGAAGTAGAAGCACAGCTTGAAACATTGCCAAAGCGAGAAATTGCAGAAGCGTCTATTAAAGACTATGGTGCAATTTATATAGCGAGCTCTTTAGAAGAAGCAGTGGGGGCAGTAAATGAATTGGCTCCAGAACATTTGGAAGTCGTTGTGGAAGAGCCGTGGGAAGTGCTACCTTTGATACGCCATGCAGGTGCGATTTTCTTAGGAACTTACAGCACGGAACCTGTTGGGGATTATTTCGCAGGACCAAACCACGTGCTACCAACAAACGGAACAGCACGCTTCTCGAGTCCATTAAATGTGGAAGACTTTACGAAAAAATCTAGCATTATTTCTTATAGTAAAAAAGCGATTATGGAACATGGAGAAAAGATTTCCACCTTTGCTCGATTAGAAGGTTTAGAAGCACATGCAAGAGCAGTAGACTATCGACTAAATAAAATCAAGGGAACAAAGTAAAAGTTCACAAAACTTTCGGGGACCTGGTCCCCGACAAGTTTAGCACAATTTGAAGGAATGTCACAAAATTGTCCGGGACCAGGGACTGGGACTTTATGTGAACTGTCACAGAATTGTCGGGGACCAGGTCCGGGGACTTTGAATGGAGGAAAAGGATATGGCAAAGCGTGAGGCTAGGATTGAGCGTAAGACGAATGAAACGAATATTGCAATTTCTTTTAATATAGATGGGACGGGGCAGGCGAAGCTGGATACAGATGTTCCGTTTATGTCTCATATGTTAGACCTGTTTACGAAGCATGGTCTTTTTGATGCAGAGATCGTCGCGAAAGGTGATACGGAAATTGATGATCACCACACGACAGAGGACATTGGAATCGTCCTTGGGGAAGCAATTAAGCAAGCGCTAGGAGACAAAAAAGGGATCAAACGGTATGGAAATGCATTCGTACCTATGGATGATGCACTGGCACAGGTTGTTGTAGATTTAAGTAACCGTCCGCACCTCGAGCTTCGTGGTGAATTCCCTGCACAAAAGGTAGGTACTTTTGATACAGAGCTAGTTCACGAGTTTCTTTGGAAGTTAGCGCTTGAAGCGAGAATGAACCTCCACGTTATCGTGCACTATGGTCACAATACACACCATATTATTGAGGCGATTTTCAAAGCTCTTGGCCGCGCGCTAGATGATGCAACACAGATTGACCCACGAGTGACAGGAGTTCCATCCACGAAAGGAAGCTTAACATGATTGGAATTGTAGATTATGGCATGGGAAATCTTCATAGCGTAACAAAAGGCCTCGAAAGGATCGGTCATACTCCATTTCTATCGGAAGATCCAAAGGAACTAGAAAAGGCATCGAAAATCCTTCTACCTGGAGTAGGCTCTTTTCGTGACGGAATGCGGGAGCTTCAAGAAAGAGGTCTTGATGAATTTTTGAAGAACTGGGCGCAAAGTGGGCGGCAGTTACTTGGAATTTGCTTAGGGATGCAGTTACTATTTGAAGAAAGTGAAGAAAATGGACCAACGCCGGGTCTTTGCTTATTACCAGGACACGTCAAGCGTTTTTCCGGAAAAACAGAGACTGGCCATTCGTATAAAGTGCCGCATATGGGCTGGAATCGCCTAAACTTTCAACAGGAGCATCATCCGATCCTTAAGGATGTGCCGTCTGGGCATGTGTATTTTGTTCATTCGTATGTGGTAGAAACGAGCAATGATGTGCTTGTTTCCTCGTCGGAATATGGAGATCAGTTAGTGCCTGCGGTTGTAGGTCGTGGAAATGTATGGGGCACTCAGTTTCACCCGGAAAAAAGTAGTGTGTTAGGGATGCAAATGTTGAAGAATTTCGCAAATGATGGGGAGGTGTCTTGATCATGTTTACGATTTACCCTGCAATTGATATACGTGGTGGGAAGTGTGTTCGTCTACTTCAAGGAGATTATGATAAGGAAACGGTATATGGTGACTCTCCATTTGAGATGGCGAAAAGTTTTCAAGAAAAAGGTGCTCAGTGGATTCATATGGTTGATCTGGATGGAGCGAAAAAGGGCGAGCCGGTGAATCATGGGGTTGTGTTGAAAACGGCTCAGGAGCTTTCGGCCAAAGTACAAATTGGCGGAGGTATTCGCACTCGAGAATCTGTTGCTCAGTATTTGGAAAACGGTGTGGAGCGTGTAATTCTTGGGAGTTCTGCAATTTCTGATCCGGAGTTTGTGAAAGAAATGCTTCGTACATACGGTGGTCAACGTGTGGCGATCGGTATCGATGCTCGTGATGGGTATGTGGCAACGCATGGTTGGTTGCAAACGTCTCAGGTGAAGGCGGAGGAGCTTGCACTGGAACTCGTACAACATGGAGCGGAAACGTTTATTATGACAGATATCTCTCGTGATGGGATGCTTAGTGGACCGAACGTGGAGGCGATTGCTGGGCTTGGTAAGGTAACAGGGAAGCAAGTCATCGCATCTGGCGGGATGTCCGAGATGAAGGACGTTCGTGACCTACTAGCGCGGAAGTCTGACGGTGTTTCTGGTGCGATTATCGGAAAGGCGCTGTACACTGGCCGCATCTCCTTAGAGGAAGCGTTACAGGAGGTGGCGGATTAATGTTAACGAAACGAATAATCCCTTGCCTTGATGTAAAAGAAGGTCGTGTGGTGAAGGGCGTTCAGTTTGTAAACTTGCGTGATGCAGGAGATCCTGTCGAACTTGCTGCATTTTACGACGAGCAAGGTGCAGATGAATTAGTTTTCCTCGACATTTCTGCCTCCCACGAAGGACGCGAAACGATGGTGGAAGTAGTGGAAGAAGTGGCAGGGAAGCTTGCGATTCCATTTACCGTTGGTGGTGGAATTAACACAGTAGAAGATATGAAGCGCATCCTTCGTGCTGGGGCGGATAAAGTTTCTGTGAACACGGCGGCGGTTCTCCGACCTGAGCTTATTAAAGAAGGAGCGGACTTCTTCGGCTCCCAGTGTATCGTTCTTGCAGTGGATGCGAAATGGGATGACGAGCTAGGATCGTGGCGTGTCTATACTCATGGTGGACGTAAACCAACAGAACGAGACGTGATCTCTTGGGTGAAGGAAGCCGTGGCACTTGGTGCTGGGGAAATTCTCTTAACGAGCATGGATAAGGACGGGGAAAAATCTGGTTTTCATGTGGAATTAACGAAAGCTGTTAGTGAAGCTGTTTCTGTTCCTGTGATTGCTTCAGGTGGCGCAGGATCTAGCGAGCATTTTTACGAAGTGTTTGAAGAAGGGTTAGCTGACGCGGCACTCGCAGCTTCCATCTTTCATTATAAAGAAACTTCCGTAGAAGAAGTGAAAAGCTATTTGAAGGAAAAGGGGCTGGAGATACGATGAAGCTAGCAAATATCGAATTTACGTTTGATGATAAAGGATTGATTCCAGCAATCGTTCAAGATGCACAGAGCAAAGAGGTTTTAACGTTAGCATACATGAACGAGGAGTCGTTGAAAAAAACAGTAGAGACTGGCGAAACTTGGTTTTATAGTCGATCTCGTCAAGAGCTTTGGCATAAAGGCGCTACTTCTGGGAATACACAACGTGTGGTGGATATTCGCACCGATTGCGACCAAGATGCGTTGGTTGTGCTAGTAGAGCCTAAAGGACCAGCGTGTCATAACGGAACGTTTACGTGCTTTACAGAACAGGTACAAGAGCAAGGGGAAGATGGCTCCACGGTAGATGACAACGTAAGCAGCGAGGCACCATCCAATGGTGAAGACCGTTTCGCCATCATCCGTGAACTAGAAAAAGTCATCGCCCAACGCCAAGCTGAATTACCTGAAGGATCGTATACGACATACTTATTCACGGAAGGTGTGGATAAGATTCTTAAAAAAGTTGGCGAAGAAGCTGCGGAAGTGATTATTGCTGCGAAAAACAAAGACAAAGAAGAACTTACTTGGGAAAGTGCAGATCTCTTATTCCATTGGCTAGTGCTGTTACGAGAACAAGGCTTGCCGTTGGATGCTGTGTTGAAAAGGTTAGAGGAAAGACATGGTGGAATAAAAGAATAATCATTTGCTTACTAATTAAATAGAGCATGAAAAGGCAAACAAATTACACCCAGATTTGTTTGTCTTTTTTTGCGTTTTATGGTTATATTTGCATGCTAGTGGAACTGGAAATATCTTGTGGGATCAGATATTTCCTATGAAAGATTAGATTGAAAATAGAAATTATTTACAAAACAACAAAAAAGTTGATAACCAAACCCTTCGTACAGTAAAGATAACCTTCTGTATGAAGGGTTTCTTTCGTACCATAAGTCAAAAAGTCAATTTAGGTATTAAGACTCTTTCGCTTTTTAGTATGTTTATTGCCAGTCGATTCCATTGATAATCATTTAATTAGATGTATGTGATAAAGCAATATTTGAATATTATAGAGCCAATTTGTGAATATTCGGTACTCCATATCCATGTTAAAATCCATTTTGTAACCGCTTCCTTACATAGGTATAGTGACGACAGAAATGGACGTGATCAGGTGGGAAAGTATGAAACAAAAATGCTTCAGGCAGATAGAGATCCAATTTTTCAGATTGACTTTAAAACTGATTACAAAACAATTATTAATTTTCATTCTCATGAAGGCTATGAAATTGTTTGGCTCACAAATGGAGAAGCGAATTATATTTTCGAGAACAAAGTGTATCGTTTAACAAAAGGACAAGTTTTGTTTTTTAAAAGCTCCGAATTACACAAAGTTAGATTAAAAGAAGGATGTCCATATGAACGAGTTGTCCTTATGTTCACGGAGGAATTCTTCTCCTTTCAGCATCCTATTTTCACAAACTTCCAACAGTTTTTTGAGGAGAATAAAACTCCTCATTATGCCCTTCACTTCTATACGTGGAAAGCTGATCGCTTTCAACACATTATTGATCAATTATTACACGAAGATGGAAGTAACCAATTGTGGGAACGTAAGAGTGCATTGGAGTTGTATATGCTTGAATTACTTTTGTTTCTAGGAAGAGAAGTTATGGCAGAAACAGAAACTGAACGCCCCCTATATGTTGTGAATAGTTCTGTTGAGAAAGAAGATATGCTTGAACGAGTTTTACAAGAGATTGCACTTATTTGGAATACACAATGGCGGTTAGAGGATCTAGCACAGCGACTTCACATAAATAAATATTATTTATGCCATTTTTTTAAAAAAGAGTTTGGAGTTACTGTTCATCAATATATTCTGCAAAGAAGGATGTACGAAGCGAAAAAGCTATTAGTGTATACAAATATTCCAATAAATCAAATTGCGGAAAAGGTTGGATTCCTAACTGCTTCTAATTTTATCAGAACCTTTAAAAAGCATATTCTTGTAACACCAAAGAAATTTAGGAACAACGAAACAATGGAAACATTAGAGTTTACATAATTCCAAAGGAATAATGAAAGGGGTGATGCTGCTTCTTCGTTGTACGTTATATTTATTAATCTAATAGGGAGATGGAGAGAGAATGAGACTAGCAAAACGTTTAGGAAATTGTACTCTTATATTTATGATTATGTTTATGAGTGTTTTTTCATCTATACCAATTAGTTTTGTAAAAGCTGCAGATGTTAGTGACGAAAATGTGTTTACTTTTGAAGCTAATTTCAATGATGATATTACTGGTGATGTTCCGGGCAATGTCACTGTTAATGAGGCTGGTGGTACTGTAAGAGTAGTAGAAGTACCAGATGAAGCGAATAAGAGTGTTTTTTTAGAAGATACAAGTGACGTAACGCATGTTGCTCTATATAAATCAGTGGAAGATTTAGTAGGGGAAGTTACAGTAGAAATGAAGATTATGCAGCCTAGCTACACTAGCTCAACAAAGGTGATGCGATTAAAAGGGAATGGCACGGCTGTGACTTTGGAAACGAATGGTGGCAATATCAGCTACCGTACAGGTAGTAATTTTCAGCCTCTAGTTCCATTGGTTGAAAACAAATGGTATCACATTAAGGTTGTAATGGATATTGATGCTCAAACTGCGGATGTACATATTGACGGAGAGCTGAAGCTTGAAGGTGCAGCATTTGATCAACCATTAACAAAATTTAATTTCTTTGAGACTTTCACTCCTAATAGTGGAACGAAAGGTCATTATGTGGATGACTTAAAAATTAGTGGTCTTTTACCTGTTGAGGACGATACCCCAACAGACCCAACAGATCCAACAGAACCGTCGGAACCAGTGGAAGATGGAAAAGATGGTATTTATGAAGCAGAATATGCGGAGTTTGAAGCTGCAATTATTGATAATAAACATGTAGGTTTTACAGGAATAGGCTTTGTTGATTATGTTCCAAATGCTCCAGGTGGCTGGATTGAATGGACGGTGGATGTGCCAGTGGCGGGGGAATATAACTTAGATTTCCGTTATGCTCACGGAGGCACGGATTTACGTCCGAAAGAAATCGTGGTAAATGGTGAAGTTGTGAATGGTAGTTTAGCATTTGATCCATCAGGTGGATGGGCTACATGGGTATACACATCCATGAAAGCAACGCTTCATGCTGGAGAAAACACAGTGAGAGCTATCGGTATCGCACCTAGTGGTGGAGCAAATGTGGATCATTTACGAGTTTACTTAGAGTTTGATGAGATTTTAGAAGCTGAGGATGCACTATTTGAAGCTGCTATTATCGATAACAAACATGTAGGCTTTACGGGTACAGGCTTTGTTGATTACGTTCCGAATGCTCCAGGTGGCTGGATTGAGTGGACCGTTGATATTCCTGTAGCTGGATCGTATAAACTAGATTTCCGTTATGCACACGGAGGGACTGATTTACGTCCAAAGGAAATTTTAGTGAACGGAGAAATAGTTACACCAGAATTAGCATTTGATCCTACTGGTGGTTGGACTGTTTGGCAATATTCTTCCCTACAAGCGGAGTTAGTGGAAGGAGAAAATGTCATACGTGCAGTTGGTATTGCACCTAGTGGTGGAGCAAATGTCGATCATTTACGAGTTCATAACAAAGCGGACAGTTCAAGTGAAGGACCGATGGATATAGAAGAAGTGGAAATTACTGATATCGTTAGTGGCCTATTATTGAACGATCTAAACGAGTTAGGAATGTTAGTTGATAGCGAAGATAGTGATAAGGCTAATCAGCCAATTACAAGACTTGAGTTTATGGCTTTGATTAATGATACATTTGGTTTTGTTAAAACAGAAAAGTTTAAAAACCTTAATCTTTCTACAAATGTTTGGGAAGTAACTGTTGACGAGTGGTATGCTTACGTTTTAGAAGCAGCACATCAAGCAGGGTACATGGCTAGTCTTGAGGAAAACGGAAACATTTACCCAACTCAAGAAATGACGAAGCAAGAAGCAGATCAAGTATTTGCAGCGCTACAAGGAGATACTTCAAACTCTAGTAACACTGAATTGTTAACTTGGAGCGAGGCACTGGAATTAGTAGGAAGTCTTTCTGTTACTCCTCAAGAAAACGTGAAAGTTGTTGGGGTACAGGCTATTTCAAATAATCTACTTGTGGTTACACTAAATAGTTATTTTGAAGAATTTGATTTTAGTGATGTGGATGTAGTTTCCCCAACAAGAAATTGGGCGCTATTATCACCTGGATTTAAAAACCTTCGTGTTGATAAGGGAGCACTAGGTATAAACAAATTTGGACAGAGCGTATTAGTTCTTCATAGTTTAGATGAGTGGGATGAGTACGCGGAACTTGAATTTGAACAAGAGGAAGTACGATTTAGTGGAGATCTAGCTAATGCGATCACGGAAGCGAACAACCTTCTTACATGGCAAATGGATCATGGTGGTTGGACGAAGAACTGGCCACATATTTACACACGTGAGTGGAATGGAACAGAACCACGTTCTGAATGGGTTCATAATGGGCGGGAGTTAGGAACCATTGATAATGATGCTACAATAAGTGAAATTATCTTCTTAGCTCAAATTTATAACGAAACAAAAGATGAAAGATACAAGGAAAGTATTGAAAAAGGGTTTGAATTCCTCTTTAACCTTCAATACGACACAGGTGGTTTTGCACAAGTATATCCAGCAAGAGGCAATTACTCTGATTATGTAACATTCAACGATGAAGCAATGATTAACGTGCTGGAAATGTTGGATGATGTATTAGAGAGAAGATATCCTTTTAACTCTGACGTTATTAGTAATGACTATTACTCTTTCATTGAAGAGTCGATGGAACTTGCGGTTGATTATATTGTGAAAGCGCAAATAGAAGTAGATGGGAAGTTAAATGTATGGAGTGCACAGCATGATCCTGTAACGTATGAACCAAGGGGAGCACGTTCTTATGAACACGCATCAAATTCAGGTTCAGAATCTATTGGGATTATCCGCTTCTTAATGTCTCGTCCACAAACAGAGGAAGTGAAGCGTAGCATATTAGGGGCATTAGAATGGTTAGACGAGGTGAAATTAGAAAACACTCGTTATGTTAGTGGAGACCCTAACAATGTTTATTTCTACGATGATCCAAATTCTACTGCTTGGTATAGATTTTACGAAATCGGTACGGATAGAGGAATATTCTCTGGTCGTGATGGAGTAATTAAATACGACATTCTTGAAATTGAAGAAGAAAGACGAAATGGATATGCATGGGGCGGACACTGGGGAACGCAGTTACTAGATGTTTCGCAAAAAATAGGATTTTTTGATAATAAAGTGTTTGTACGAGTAGTGGACACTAACTCGGAAGATGTATTAGGAAGAACTTTGATACAGGATGATATAGAGCGAGCAAAAGGGGAAACGAAGGAGTTAGAGAAGAAAGAATATGAAATTACGGTTGCTCAGGACGGCAGTGGTGATTATGAAACCGTTCAGGCTGCTATCGATGCGGTTCCAGAGAATAATACGAAACCAGTAACCATTCATATTAAAAATGGTACGTATTATGAAGTAGTTACAGTACCAGCCAATAAACCTTTTATTACAATGATCGGTGAAAGCGAAACAGATACGGTTATCACCTATGACAATTATGCAGGGAAAGATAACGGCGTCGGAGGAACAATTGGTACAAGTGGTAGTGCTAGCGTATTTTTACGTGCAAATGATTTTAGAGCGGAAAACATAACATTTGAAAACTCATTTGATGAGAGCTTAGATGTGAATGGAAAACAAGCAGTTGCTGTATATGCTAGTGGCGATCGTATGTACTTTAAGAATGTTAAATTTATAGGAAACCAAGATACACTTTATACTCACTCTGGTAGTCAATATTTTTATCAAGTGTATGTGGAAGGTGATGTTGACTTTATTTTTGGTGGGGCCCGTGCGGTATTTGAAGATTCTATTATCCATTCACTAGATAGAGGTTCCAGCACAAATAATGGCTATATAACGGCAGCTAGTACATTGCTTTCAGAGGAATTTGGAATGTTAATTCTAAATAGTAAATTAACGTCTGATGCACCTGCTGGAACAGTATATTTAGGAAGACCATGGCCTGCTGGTGGAAACCCAGAGGCAAGAGGAAGCGTCGTCTTCATGCACAGTGAATTAGGAGAACATATTCATGTTAGTGGTTGGACTTCCATGAGTGGGTTAGATCCAGCAGATGCTAGATTATTTGAATATGAAAACTATGGTCCGGGAGCTGTTGTTAATGATGCAAGAAGACAGTTAACAGACGAAGAAGCGGCACAGTGGACAGTAGCTAATGTGTTAAAAGGATGGAATCCAAATGGCGACTCTCCAGGGAACCCAAATCCTAATCCAGGTGATGGTGATAGCCCAGATCCAGGAGATGGTGATGATGAGTCTCCAAACCCAGAAGTACCTGATAAAGTGTATGAAGAAACGGTTTTAGTTTTTGAAGACTTTGAGAGTATTGCTGTTGGATCTCAGCCAGATGGGTTTACGTTTACAGGTGATGTAAGTGAAGTTGTGGAATTAGATGGTGTAGGAAAAGTATTACATTTACCGGCATCTGGTAATAGCAATGGATTTACGTTAGAGTTTGACCCACAAACAGGCATTGTTTCTGCGGAATTAGATTTTATGCAACCTGTAAGAGCCAATGCAACAGTTGTCCTTGTTTTAGCGGATGATTCAGGCAATGATGTGATTCGAATTGAAGCACGTGATCATTTGTTTAGTACAAGACTACCTGATAATACATTTAAGCATAGTACTGTACAAAATATAAATGAAAAATGGACAAATGTGAAAGTGATTGCAGACGTTACAACACAAACTTTCAATTTGATCATAGATGGAGAAATAGCTTTTGAAAATGAAGGCTTTTACCGTAATGGCGAGAATATTGCGCAGATAAAATCCATCACTCCAGGTAGCAGTGTAAGGGATCATTACGTAGATAATATAAAAGTAAGTGAATTAGTAGAGGTAACTGATTCAGATGACAATGATGATTCAAAAGAGAAGAAAGAGAAGAAAGAGAAGAAAGTAAAAAAGGATAAGAAAGATAAAGTAGAGAAAAAAGAGAAAAAAGAGAAAGATAGTGATAGGTAAAATTTGATAAAACATTTCCAGATCACTCAATATTGAAACAACTAGTTTTGTAATTTAACCAAATCAAAAAATGAGTCTCCCTTATAAGTGTGAGGGAGACTCACTTTTTTGCAAAAATTCATTACATGTTCACCAAAAGTTCAGGGACCAGACCGGTGAACATTTTGTGTCTTTATAATAAACTAGGACAGGGAGTGGCGTTGTTTGTATTGTTGTGACATGATATACTGCAATTATTAAATTCGAAGCTTTTTTCGTTATGTTACACATTACGTCTATATCAACTATTACTTAGTTATATAAATACATGAATTTAATACATTTGTTTCAATTTTAGTACGATAGGAGGTTCGTGTTCATGCGTGAACTAAATTCAAAAAAGGAAATGGGAAAAATCATTCCATTTTTACAAGATGGGGCTTATTTCTATCGAAAAGGCATAGAGGCATATCAAAATAGACAAATAGAACAAGCGCTTCAATATATAAACAAGGCTATACGCATTGAACCAGAAGAACCTGTGTTTTTATGTCAGCTAGCAATTGTACTGTCAGAAAAAGGAGAATTCGAAACAGCCAACGACCTTTTACAGAAGGTAATCACAGAAGTAGATGAATCCATGGCGGAATGCTACTTTTTTATGGCAAATAATCTAGCACACGTAGGGAAATTTGAATTAGCAAAATTACGCTTAAATAAGTATTTACAAATGGATCCAGAAGGAGAATTTGCAGAAGATGCACATTCTTTATTATACATGTTAGAGGAAGAATTAGAATTTCTAGAAGACTTTGGCACTTTATCCAATTACCCATCCCAACTTGAGGTAATAGTGGATTTAATTCACAAAGGTGATTATGACTCTGCTGAAAAAGAAGCAAGAGGTTATTTAATGGAAAATCCAAAAGAATGGGATGTTTATGCTTACCTTGCTGAATCACTTATGTATCAAGGGGAAATGGAACATGCTAAGTCTATTCTTCAAGATTTACTTATTAAAGACGAACCTAACTTTTTAGCACAATGTATAATGACAGTACTTCTAGCGAAGGAAGATCACAATAATAAGGACCTATGGATTAAAAACCTTGTTAATTTAAGACCTATAAAGGATTGGCACTGTTATTACCTTGCTAAAACTCTTTATTGTGTAGGTGAATATGAGAAATCCTATCAATGGTTTAAAAAATTATTTCAAGGAAGTCAGTTTTTAAAGCTACCAGCTTATTTTCATCAAATGGCAATTTGTGCTTGGAAAAATGGACATGAAGAAAAGGCTCGAGGACTTTGGGAAAGAATTCGTGAGATGGATAGCGAAAATGAAAATATTGCAAACACTTTCTTAGATTTCCTATCTACTGAGGAAAAAATGGACCCTTCGGATGTTTGGTTCACCTATCAACAACCGAAAGAACTTCTCGAAACAATGGAATGATATTCTTACCATAGGAAATAGTAAGGTTAGATAATCATAATGACATTGTGGTGTATATTCTTTTTTAACAAACATAACTTATTTACACCTGTTATGAGGATCATCATAACAGGTTTTTTTACGGACCAAATCATAAAACCAGCTACAAATCCTCGACACAAAAGAGACACATTTAACTGAAATTCATGAGCAGAATTTTGGACTTATTATGTTTTTTTTCATAGGATATACTTATAAAACAATAGCAAGTAACATGCAGTTCACTAGGGGAGTGGAAGTAATGAGTGAAGAAAAAATTTATGATGTAGCAATTATTGGTGCAGGTCCAGCTGGAATGACTGCTGCTGTATATACATCTCGTGCAAATCTTTCAACAGTTATGATTGAGCGAGGAATACCAGGAGGTCAAATGGCCAACACGGAAGACGTTGAGAACTATCCTGGATATGAAAGTATTTTAGGTCCAGATTTATCGACAAAAATGTTTGATCATGCAAGAAAATTTGGAGCGGAATATGCTTATGGAGATGTAAAAGAAATTGTTGATGGAAAAGAGTTTAAACGGGTTGTAACAGGAAGTGGCGAATTTAAAGCACGTGCTATTATCCTAACAACAGGTGCAAAGTATAAAAATCTAGGAGTGCCAGGTGAATCAGAGTTAGGCGGCCGAGGAGTATCCTACTGTGCGGTTTGTGACGGTGCTTTCTTTAAAAACAAAGAGCTCGTAGTTGTAGGTGGAGGAGATTCCGCAGTAGAGGAAGCTGTGTATCTAACACGCTTTGCAAGTAAAGTAACCATTATTCACCGAAGAGATCAATTTCGTGCACAAAAAATATTACAAGATCGTGCCTTTGCGAATGAAAAAATAGATATAATTTGGAATACTGTTGTAAAAGAAATAAACGGAACAGATAATAAGGTTTCTAGTGTTACATTAGAAAGCACTGTGGATGGAACACAGCAAGACTTCAAAACGGATGGAGTATTTATTTATATTGGGATGCTTCCAATAAATGAGCCGTTCTTAAATCTAGGAATTACAAATTCGGATGGCTATGTAGAAACAAATGATGAAATGGAGACGAAGATTCCTGGTGTTTTTGCGGCAGGAGATATTCGTGAAAAAACATTGCGACAAATTGTTACTGCAACTGGTGATGGAAGTATTGCAGCTCAAACAGCACAGCATTATGTGGAAAGTTTATTAGAAGAGTTAGAGACATCAAACAAATAAAACAACGGAGAGGGTTGTATAAAAGGGATGAACTTCCTTTTGTATTACCCTCTTCTTATTCTACATCTACCCTGAAAATAAGTATTTCAATTAGAGGTTAATTTATTTAGTATGACAAAATTGTTGGTTGATATTCCATTCGCTCCAGTGTCTCGCCTTTACTCTACTTCCCACTGGAGTTCGTGGACTTGCTCTCATTCCATAGAAAATGAATGGTACTTAAATACTTCATAACGTATTTTCATCCTTCATGGTGCAAGTGTTCATTTCTTTTTGGCTCATCGAAAGAAAGTCGGTAGTAGTACTAAGCCATACTTCACTGTATATTTTCCTTAACTTTCATTCACTCGATTTTTACATGCTGAAATTTTATCATTTTAGGTAAGACAAGCAGGATAGAAATGACAACGTTTTCCAAAACTGTAACAATCATTTTTTAGGTCTGTATCACTGACAGCCTTATACGGTTGTACATGTTTGTAAACTTTGTTAAGAAGAGTGGTCTACATAAAAATATTTCGTAATTGGTACTTAATTCTACTGTAACAATGCTGAAATATAAACAGGGTATTATAAAAGTAGTAATTGACCCCCTTTTTTTTATATATTTTTGTAGCACGGGCTAATCAGCTCGTGCCCTTTTTTTTATGACCAAAAAACCTCAAAAGTTGTTTAATTCCAGTATCTTGTTTGGTTGTTACAAAAAAGATGTAGTATAATTTATAAATAGACTGTTATATTGATGGAAATACACTGAACGATTGATGATTCAACTTTTATAATATATTGAATAAGATGAGAAAGAAAACAATCCAACATATAATGTAAAAGTTATTTGAGGTGAATAAGTTGCAACGTGTAACGAATTGTATTTTAGAGAAGGGCAACGAAGTCTTAACCTTAAGAAAACCAAAACGTGGTTGGTGGGTTGCGCCAGGAGGGAAAATGGAAGTTGGAGAATCCATTCGGGAAACTGCTAAAAGAGAGTTTTATGAGGAAACAGGTATTACAATTAAAAATCCTGAATTAAGAGGGGTTTTTACTATCGTTGTCGAAGAAAATGAAGACGTAGTAAATGAATGGATGATGTTTACTTTTCATGCGAAAGAATACGATGGAGAACTATTAGAAAAATCACCAGAAGGGCATCTGGCTTGGCAAGAGAAAACATCCATCAGTAATCTGCCTATGGCATCAGGAGACTACTTTATTTGGGACCATGTGTTAAATCGAAAAGAAATAATGTATGGAACATTTTACTATACAAAAGATTTTGACCTTCTGTCCTATCGACTTGAAGGAGACGACTTTGAGTTATCAGCTAAAAAAGAAGAAAGTAATATTTAGGAAGGAGGGATACATGTGGATCATAATATTGAAGTAAGTCAATCTACTCATGATTTAGAATTAGTAATCATAACAGGAATGTCGGGTGCGGGGAAAACAGTAGCTGTACAAAGTCTAGAGGATTTGGGTTACTTTTGTGTTGATAATCTTCCACCGGCATTAATACCTAAATTTATTGATCTTGTAGAAGGTTCAGGGGGCAAAATGAAAAAAGTTGCTCTCGTAATAGATTTAAGAGGAAGAGAGTTCTTTGATCAACTATTTAATGCTATTGATACAATTGGAGTAGAATCCAAAGTAACTCCACAAATATTGTTTTTGGATTCCCGTGATAACGTGCTTGTTAGTCGATACAAAGAGACACGACGTTCTCATCCCTTAGCTGCAGGTGGCCCTCCACTAGAAGGGATTCAAGCGGAACGGGCACTTTTAGATGAACTAAAAGGACAGGCACAAACAATTATTGATACAAGTGATTTAAAGCCTGTACAATTGAGAGAACGTATTATCCAGAGGTTTTGCATGTCAGATAAACAAGTGTTTAACGTTCATATACTCTCCTTTGGTTTTAAACACGGAATTCCGATAGATGCTGATTTAGTTTTTGATGTACGTTTTCTTCCAAACCCGCATTACATCGACCATATGAGACCTATGACAGGATTAGATAAGGAAGTATCAGATTATGTGTTAAAATGGTCTGAGACACAGCAATTTATTGAAAAATTGTATGACTTAGTATCATACATGCTCCCCCATTATAAACGAGAAGGAAAAAGCCAGTTAGTTTTAGCGATAGGCTGTACTGGTGGAAAACATCGTTCTGTTACATTAGCAGAGTACTTTAAAGTGAAATTTGAAGAAGATAGCTACTATACGTATTCCACTCATCGGGATGTAGAGAAAGGGAAACGAGAAGGTTGAAAAAGGCAAATATCGTTGTTATAGGTGGGGGAACAGGGTTATCCGTTTTATTAAGAGGGTTAAAAACCTTTCCAGTAGATATATCTGCTATTGTTACTGTCGCTGATGATGGAGGAAGCTCTGGTCGTTTGAGAAAAGAGTTAAAGATTCCACCTCCAGGAGATGTGCGAAATGTTCTTGTTGCATTAGCGGAAGTAGAGCCATTAGTGGAAAAGCTTTTTCAACATCGTTTTGAAAACGGAAGTGGATTATCTGGACATTCCTTAGGAAACTTATTATTAGCTGGAATGACATCTATTACGGGTGACTTTGCAAGAGGTGTTCAAGAAATCAGCAGGGTTTTGAACGTGAAAGGAAAGGTGTTTCCAGCAGCTAATGAAGAAATTGTTCTACATGCGGAACTAGCCGATGGTTCATTTGTCGAAGGCGAATCTAGAATTCCATTAGCAGGACAGCAAATAAAAAGAGTTTTTTTGGAGCCGTCCAATCCTGAACCATTACAGGAAACGATCTATGCATTAGAAAATGCAGATTTGATTGTATTAGGTCCAGGAAGTTTATATACTAGTATTATTCCTAATCTACTTGTACCACAAATTTCACAAGTAATTAAGAATTCAAAAGCATGGAAAGTGTATATTTGTAATGTAATGACTCAACCTGGTGAAACTGATGAGTTTACTGCTGGAGATCATGTACAGGCAATATATAATCATGTGGATAATCTTCATCTAAACTCCATCATAGTAAATAAACAAACAATACCGTTTTCATATGGACAAAGGTATGCTGAAGAAGGTGCTACGGTTGTTAGTGTAGACGAAGAACGGTTACAAAAGATGGGCTTAGAAATAGTAGGAGATGATCTACTTTATTTTGATAATTATTATCTAAGACATGATGCATTGAAGCTATCACAACGACTTGTCTCAATGCTTTAACAATGTATTAGCTATTAGAAAGCAGGGGGTGAGGCATGTGTCTTTTGCTTCCATGACAAAAAAAGAATTAACACAACTAGAAATTGAGGATTGCTGTACGAAATCTGAATTAGCAGCACTTATTCGAATGAATGGCTCTATTTCTATCAGAAATATGGAAATTGCTTTGGACATTCAAACAGAGAATGCCGCCATCGCGAGACGAATTTATACTCTAATTAAAAAGTTGTTTGTAGTGCATGTGGAACTTCTTGTTCGTAAAAAAATGAGATTGAAGAAAAACAATGTATATGTAGTAAGAATTACGAAAGAAGCAAGGTTCATCTTAGAACAACTTAAAATAGTTGATGACAGCTTTGTTTTTACAAGAAAAATATCTCCTTCATTGATTAAAAATGAATGTTGTAAACGAGCTTATCTTCGAGGAGCTTTTTTAGCAGGTGGCTCTGTAAATCATCCTGAAACATCTTCTTATCATCTAGAGATTTTTTCCTTCTATGAAGAACACAATGAATCGATGTGTGAATTAATGAATTATTTCCACTTAAATGCTAAAATATTAGAGCGGAAAAAAGGTTACATTCTCTACTTAAAAGAAGGAGAAAAAATCAGTGAGTTCTTAAATATTATAGGAGCACATCAAGCACTACTTCGATTTGAAGACGTACGAATTATGAAAGATATGCGAAATTCAGTTAATCGTTTAGTGAACTGTGAGACGGCTAATTTAAACAAAACCGTAGGAGCAGCTATTCGACAAGTTGAAAATATTCGATATATTAAACAGGAATTAGGCCTCGAGGTATTGCCTGAAAAATTAAGAGAAATAGCAGTACTTCGATTAGAGCATCAAGATGTTACTTTAAAGGAATTAGGGGAAATGGTGTCTAGTGGAAAAGTGAGTAAATCAGGAATCAATCATCGATTACGAAAAATAGATGAGTTTGCAAATAAAATGAGAGCAGGAGAGAATGTATAAATCCTCCTCTTTCATTTGTAACCAGAGTGGAAGCGTTTTATTTCACTATTAAATAGAAGGAATGCTACAAAAAGATATATATATAAAAAGGGAGGAATACAAATGATTGAAAAGAATGTTGTTGTAAAGAAAAAAAGTGGTTTACAAGCTCGTCCTGCAGCATTATTTGTTCAAGAAGCAAATCGCTTTCATTCAGAAATCTTTATTGAAAAAGATGGAAAAAAAGTGAATGCAAAAAGTATTATGGGGATCATGAGTCTAGCTATTAGTGCAAATAAGGAGATTACACTTTCCATCGAAGGAAATGATGAGGAAGCCGCAATGGAAACACTTATTACATTTGTAAGTAAAGAAAACTAATAACTGTATGTAAAGCTTTTTGAAATCATACTTCATATATCATAAAAAGGTAGACGAAAATTTATTTGAATTTTTGATCTACCTTTTCTTGGTTAGTGATAAGTATCCATAAGTGGAGGCGAAGTTTTCTCTTTTAGGTAGCTTTCAGGTCCTCTCACTCTTTCTTCGATCACGAAAAAAGCTTGAGGTAATTTCTACCCCAAGCTTTCTTAATCATGTATCACACTTTATTCAGCGCGTTTTTCCATTACTTCATCAATTAAACCGTAATTTTTCGCTGCTTCAGCAGTCATGAAGTTATCTCGCTCTGTATCTCGCTCAATTACTTCAATTGGTTGACCAGTACGCTCAGAAAGGATTTGGTTTAATTTCTTCTTCATTTCTACGATACGTCTTGCATGGATTTCAATGTCAGTTGCTTGACCTTGAGCACCGCCTAATGGTTGATGAATCATTACCTCACTGTTCGGTAAAGCAAAACGTTTACCAGGTTCACCTGCAGATAATAAAAATGCACCCATGGAAGCCGCCATACCAATACAAATTGTTTGTACTTTTGGCTTAATGAACTGCATTGTATCATAAATTGCCATACCTGCAGTGATAGATCCCCCTGGACTGTTAATATAAAGAGAGATATCCTTGTCAGGGTCATCTGCTGCTAAAAATAATAGCTGTGCTACAATAGAGTTTGCTACATTGTCATCAATAGCTGATCCGAGCATGATAATACGATCCTTTAAAAGTCTGGAATAAATATCGTATGCGCGCTCTCCACGATTTGTTTGTTCAATTACTGTTGGGACTAAATTCATTTAGTACTCCTCCTTTATCTAATTTAAAAATATGCGTAAATTAGACTTTCATGAATGCTATTTTAACCATATCATATATTATTGGTCAATGAAGGTCAAATAATATGTATCAGAAAAAAATGTTTTTCTTCGACTCTTTCATGATAGCCTAAATTACGTTATTTCAAACGTCTTTTTAAAATTAATAACTTCTGCAGACAAAGCTATTAAAATGTAAATTATCTCCTGAAAATTAACGAGTTTACTTCAGAGGTGCAAATAAGCCATTCACAAGTAAAAACACATTTTTTTATTTTTATATTAGAGTTTTATTACTAAATGGATTTGAAATCACAAAGTAATTCACAACCCTTTTCACATAGGCGGAAATAAATATTTCCTTCTTGTGATTTCGATGTGATTTGCCATGTGAATTATCCAAAAACACTTAAAATAAGAGGAGAATTTTCCTTTAAAAGTCAGAATATAGCTTGGTATGGGGGAAATAAGGGAAGGTTTTCCGGTTAATATGCCAAAATACTCAAATTCTCATGTTTATTAAGTAAATAGCCGGAAATTCTCCTTCTATTTTAGCTGTTTTCGGTGTCATTTTCTAATTAAGGGAAGTTTCTCCCCTTATTAAATAACCCATGTTGCTGATTCCCTCATTGGTCCAAGTGGGGCCATGAATAATAAATATAGAATGATTTGAACAAACGGATAAGAGACTGATCGATGAAGTTCTTCGTGCCGTAATTAATATGCGAATCTACTTTGATTTCGGTTGTGAGAGTTGTACGATTTAGCGTGTGAAATTACCTGCGTTTTTCTGTTTTGCACCTCTGAAGTAAACCCGGTACCTGTGTTCACTTACATGAACGTCTAATCTTAATAACTTTGTATGTTGCTATTTACTCGCTTTCCAGAGTGATCTGAAGTATCGTTAGCTTTATCCACAACAGAAAATGATTGTAAAAATATGCTTCTAAAAAGTATTCACAAGAAAAAATGGTTAATTTCATTGGCAAAAATAAATAGTTTTATTTTTTTAGATATAATACAATCTTTGTAAGCGTATACATTTTAGGGGGTGTCATTGAAATTTATAAGTGAATAAGAAACAATCATGTTACATTTTCAAACAGATGTAAGGCAATAACACTATGTATTACTGTATAATAACACGTAAGGAGGTGTTGGAATGAATATGGATTTTGGTTTATATCAACAGCAGTCTATGAAACTTGTTATGACAAATGAACTACGTCAGGCAATTACCATATTACAGTACTCTGTTTTAGACTTAAATCAATATTTACATGAGCAGCAATTAGAGAATCCACTAATTGAATTGAAGGAAAAGCACCTCGACGAGCTTGAACAGAGCAATTTTGAAAAGCCTACATTTTCTCATGAATATACCATTCGTAACACCGAACACGAAGAATCTTTCTCGGTACTAGATCAAGTAAGTGCAGAGGATGAAGGATTACAGGATTTTTTATTAAATCAAATAAGGTTTCTAGATATAGATAATACTATACGAAGGATTGTCACCTATATCGCACTATCTGTAGATGAAAATGGGTACTTAAAACAAAGCTCAGAGGAAATCTCTGAAGATATGAAAGAACCTATATATATTATTGAAGAGGCAATTAAGGCGTTACAGAGCCTTGAACCATATGGAGTAGGCGCAAGGTCATTACAGGAGTGTCTTCTCATTCAGTTGAAAAAATTAGGGATACGGGATTTGTTAGCTGAAAAAGTGGTTGAGTTTCATTTAGATGAACTAGCAAAAAAGCAATTTAAACAAATAGCAAAAAAAGTCCATGTGGATATTGAAGAAATACAATATATTTCTGATTTTATCCAAACACTTAATCCAAAGCCAGGTTCCTTTTTTCATAATGAACCAGCTAAATATATCGTTCCTGATGTAACTGTGAAAAAAATAAAGGGCAACTATATCGTTGAACTAAATGATGAGTATATGCCTAAAATGACGATGAATTCTCGATACGAAGCATTAATGAAAGAGGGAGATTCGGAAGTTAATCAATATATGAAGCAAAAATATGAACAATTTCAATGGATAAAAAAAAGTATTGAACAAAGACAACAGACATTATTACATGTTACAAAAGCAATTGTTGAATACCAAACAGATTTTTTAGAACATGGTCCAACTCATTTTCTGCCACTTACGTTGAAGCAAGTGGCAGATACCATACATGTTCACGAATCTACTGTTTCTCGAGCAACGACAAAGAAGTATGTTCAAACAAGTAGGGGAGTGTTTGAATTAAAATACTTTTTTTCTTCTGCCGTAGGGAAAGAAACAGGAGAATCGAATTCTTCGGAGAAAGTAAAAATATACTTAAGACGATTAGTGGATAATGAAGAGAAGCAAAAACCGTTATCGGATCAGAGACTATCTGATCTATTAAAGCGTGAGTTTGGAATTGTGATTTCTAGAAGGACGGTTGCAAAGTATCGTGAGGAAATGCATATTCCGGCTTCTTCTCAGAGGAAACGTTATTAGTTTATGTACTCTGATAAAAGGGTGTTGAATAGAGAGAATGCTAACTATGTTGGCTTTAATTCCATTCGCTTCTGTCCACTCCTTTCCTGTGGGGAGTTGCCGAACCACCTTCACGACTACGTCGCTAAGGTGGCTTGCCTTTACTCTGCTTCCCACTGGAGTTCTGCGGGCATTCGCTCATTCCAAATATAGTTGATGTTAGTAAATTTTCAACCTGGTCCAATTTTCGTTTGCACGTTCTTTACTGAAACAAGATATAGTTCTACTATTATTTAAAAGGAGTTAAAGCTAACAATGACCACACTTTATTTTTACACCAAAAATGGTTGTCCTTTATGTGATAAAGGCCTAATGATTTTGAAAGATTTACAAAAAAAATATAATTTTGAAATTCAGGAGCGCGATATCTATACGTCTGATGAGTGGCTTGAAACGTACCAGATACGTATCCCGGTTATTGAGGATGCGGAGGGGATTGTATTAGATGAAGGAATCATCAGTAATTTACAATTAGAACAAATTCTCAACAAAATGTTCACATGTTAGTGCTTGCTAGACAATCATTTCCTTGTTACAATAAATCTGGAAGTTCAAAAGAATTCTTATCCAGATTGTTGTTCAAAGAAATGATATTTTTTTTTGGAGCAAGCGGGACATAATACGTCTACGAGGGACTTACAAAGACCCGGTTGTGGAGTCGACATAAAGGAGCTTTTTACATGAGAATGCTTTTGGAACTACAGAAAAAATTGTTACCTGATTTAGTGAAAGTTCTAGGAATGAGATACCGAGTACTGCGTTTTATTCGATTAATGCAGCCAATCGGTAGAAGAATGTTATCTCAAAACCTAGAAATGTCAGAAAGGACACTTCGTAGCGAAGTTACTTTTCTAAAAGAGCAAGGTCTCATTCATGTTGAATCCTCTGGTATGACCTTGACAGAGGAAGGTAATATTTTGCTTACACAGTTAGAAGACATGATGAAGGAAATTTTTGATATTCGATCGATGGAATCCGAATTAAAAGATCTCCTTAAATTGAAAGAGATCTATATCGTTCCCGGAGATAGTGATATTTATCCATGGGTGACGAAAGAAATGGGGCGTATGTGCGTTTCATTAATGAAAAAAAAGCTATCAACTAGAGGGAACACCATTGCAGTTACAGGAGGAGCATCCATCGCTGCGGTAGCAGAAATGATGGTTCCAGATACTGATTTAAAGGAAGCACTCTTTGTTCCAGCTAGAGGTGGACTTGGTGAACAAGTAGAGAACCAAGCGAATACCATTTGTGCAACAATGGCAAGAAAAGCAATGGGTAACTATCGATTATTGCATGTACCTGATCAATTGAGCAAAGAAGCGTACCAATCTTTGATTGAGGAGCCTTCCATTAAAGAAATTCTTCACTTAATACGATCTGCAAATATGGTTGTTCATGGTATTGGTGAAGCGAATGTAATGGCAGAAAGAAGAAATTCTTCTGAATTAGTTATAAATAAACTTAAAGAAGAAAAAGCTGTTGCTGAAGCTTTTGGATACTATTTCGATAAATCAGGAGACATTATACATAAAGTACTAACAATCGGATTACAATTGGAGGATTTAAACACTATTCCGCATATTATTGCGGTTGCAGGTGGTTCTTCAAAAGGTATGGCAATACAGGCATACATGAAGAATGGATCTTCTCAGGTACTTGTCACCGATGAAGGAGCAGCAAAATCTATCTTGCAAAAAAATTAAGTTTATTTCTATTTTTAAATGGATAATAGGACATGTAATACGAATAATTGGAAATACTGTATGCTTAGATAAGGTATTTTACTTATTTATTCGAGGGATAACTATCATGTTTCCCTTTAATATAGAATTATTGTTTTTTACTAAAAGGAGGAAATTTAAACATGGCTACAAAAGTTGGTATTAATGGATTTGGACGTATTGGACGCGTGGTTTTCCGTGCGGCCCTAAATAACCCTGAGGTAGAAGTAGTGGCAGTTAACGACTTAACTGATGCTAACACACTTGCACACTTACTTAAGTATGACTCTGTGCACGGGAAATTAGATGCTACAGTTGAAGTTTCTGGCGACAACTTAGTTGTTAACGGAAAAGAAATCAAAGTTATCGCTGAGCGTGATCCAGCACAACTTCCATGGGGAGACCTTGGTGTAGAAGTAGTTGTTGAATCTACTGGACGTTTCACTGCTCGTGCAGATGCTGCGAAACATTTAGAAGGCGGAGCGAAAAAAGTAGTAATCTCAGCTCCAGCATCTGAAGAAGATATCACAATTGTTATGGGTGTTAACGAAGACAAGTACGATGCAGCTAACCACCATGTTATCTCTAACGCATCTTGTACTACGAACTGCTTAGCTCCATTCGCAAAAGTATTAAACGATAGCTTCGGAATTCGTCGTGGTATGATGACGACTGTTCACTCTTATACAAATGACCAACAAATCTTAGACTTACCACATAAAGATTTACGTCGTGCTCGTGCTGCTGCAGAAAACATCATTCCTACAACTACAGGTGCTGCAAAAGCTGTTGCATTAGTACTTCCTGAATTAAAAGGGAAATTAAACGGTGGAGCTATGCGTGTTCCAACTCCTAACGTTTCTTTAGTTGACCTTGTAGCAGAATTAGATAAAGATGTAACTGTTGAAGAAGTAAACGCTGCTCTTAAAGAAGCTGCGGAAGGACCGCTTAAAGGAGTTCTTGCTTACAGTGAAGAGCCATTAGTTTCTGGTGACTACAATGGTAACCCATCTTCTTCTACTGTAGATGCTCTATCTACAATGGTTATGGAAGGTAACATGGTTAAAGTAATTTCTTGGTACGATAACGAGTCTGGTTACTCTCACCGTGTTGTAGACCTTGTTAACTTTATTGCGAAAAAAGGTCTTTAATTCCTAACAATTTTTAAAATGTAATAGAAAGAGGAGACAGCGTTGTATCCTGTTCTCCTCTTTCATTTGTTGTTGAAATATCATTCCATTCCATTTAGTTATGCAAAATGTATAAGGAGGAACGGTTCATGAACAAGAAGTCAGTTAGAGATATTGAAGTTAAAGGGAAACGAGTATTTTGCCGTGTAGACTTTAACGTACCAATGAGTAATGGGAAAGTTACGGATGATACACGAATTCGTGCTGCGTTACCAACAATTCAGCATTTAGCAGAGCAAGGTGCGAAGGTTATTCTTGCAAGCCATTTAGGACGTCCTAAAGGGGAAGTAGTAGAAGAACTTCGTTTAACTGCTGTTGCAGAGCGTCTAAGTGAATTACTTGGTAAAACAGTTGTAAAAACGGATGAAGTATTTGGTGATGAGCCTCAAAGTAAAATCGAAGCATTAAGTGAAGGTGACGTACTTTTACTTGAAAACGTTCGTTTTGAAAAAGGGGAAGAAAAGAACGACCCTGAGCTTGCAAAACAATTTGCTGCACTAGCAGATGTTTATGTAAACGATGCATTTGGAGCTGCACACCGTGCCCATGCTTCTACGGAAGGTATTGCACACCACATTCCTGCTGTTGGTGGTTTCTTAATGGAGAAAGAATTAGAAGTTCTTGGAAAAGCACTTTTAAATCCAGAAAGACCTTTCACAGCTATCATCGGTGGAGCAAAAGTAAAAGACAAAATCGGTGTAATTGACAATCTATTAGACAAAGTAGATAACTTAATCATCGGTGGCGGATTAGCTTATACGTTCATTAAGGCTCAAGGCCATGAAATTGGTAAATCACTTTTAGAAGAAGATAAAATTGAATTAGCAAAAGAATTCATGGCAAAAGCAGAAGAAAAAGGCGTTAAATTCTATATGCCAGTGGATGGTATTGTTGCAGATAAATTTGGTGCAGATGCTAATACACAGGTTGTAGATATTGACAGCATTCCTGCTGACTGGGAAGCATTAGACATAGGACCGAAAACAATTGATACTTACCGTGATGTAATTCTAAATTCTAAATTAGTAATTTGGAATGGACCAATGGGTGTATTTGAACTAGAGCCATTTGCTAACGGAACAATTTCTGTTGCAAAAGCCCTTGCTGACGCACAAGATGCATATACAGTTATCGGTGGTGGAGACTCTGCTGCAGCTGTTGAAAAATTTGGTTTTGCTGAAAACATGGACCACATTTCTACAGGTGGAGGAGCTTCCTTAGAATTCATGGAAGGGAAAGAACTTCCTGGAGTAGTTGCTCTTAACGATAAATAATTCTTTTTATTTAAAAAGTTTGTAGTGGATCGTTACGAATTTCCCCTGGTTTTATAACAATATTTTTTTCAAAAAAAAGGAGGCACCTAGATGCGTAAGCCAATTATTGCAGGTAACTGGAAGATGAACAAAACAAAAGGAGAAGCTCTTGACTTCATCAATGAAGTGAAGGGAGCTGTACCTTCAAAGGATGTTATTGAGTCCGTTGTTTGTGCACCGGATTTATTCCTTGATGCTCTTGTAAGTGCTGCGGAAGGCTCAGACTTAGCTATAGGGGCACAAAATATGCATTTTGAGGAAAGTGGTGCTTTTACAGGCGAAACTAGCCCAGTTGCATTAAAAGACATAGGAGTGAAATATGTTATTATTGGTCACTCTGAACGTCGTGAATTGTTCGCTGAAACAGATAAAGGTGTAAATCAAAAAGCACTTGCTGCATTCCAACATGATTTAACTCCCATTATTTGTGTAGGTGAAACGTTGGAAGAGCGTGAAGCAAATCAAACGTCTGATGTTGTTACGAAACAAGTAACAGCTGCATTACAAGGTTTTACGGAAGACCAAGTAAAGCAATCTGTCATTGCATATGAGCCAATTTGGGCAATTGGTACAGGTAAAACAGCTTCATCTGAAGATGCTAACGAAACTTGTGGCGTTATTCGCCAAGTAGTGAAAGAAATTGTTTCTGAAGAAGCTGCGGAAGCTATCCGTATTCAATACGGCGGAAGCGTAAAACCAGCTAACATTAAAGAGCTTTTAGATCAATCTGATATTGATGGAGCACTTGTTGGTGGTGCAAGCTTAGAAGCAGCATCTTATTTACAACTTGTGGAGGCAGGAAATGAGTAAGAAACCTAATGCTCTTATTATTTTAGACGGCTTTGCCCTTCGTGATGTAACACAAGGAAACGCTGTGGCACATGCGAAAAAGCCTAACTTCGATCGCTATTGGAATGAATTTCCACATGCTACTTTAACAGCAAGTGGTGAAGCGGTGGGTTTACCAGATGGACAAATGGGTAACTCAGAAGTAGGACATTTAAATATTGGTGCAGGTCGTATTGTATATCAAAGTCTTACACGTGTTAATTTAGCGATTCGCGAAGGTGACTTTTTTAAGAACGAAACATTCTTAAATGCAATGAAGCATGTGAAAGAGAAGGGAACAAACCTTCATCTCTATGGACTTCTATCTGACGGTGGAATTCATAGTCACATTCAACATATGTTCGCTCTTCTAGAACTTGCGAAAAGTGAAGGCATTGAGAAGGTATTCATTCATGGCTTTTTAGATGGACGAGATGTTGGTCCTACATCTGCAGAAGCGTTTATTCGTCAAACAGAAGAGAAGCTACAAGAACTTGGAGTAGGTCAAATCGCTACTATTCAAGGTCGTTACTACGCAATGGACCGAGACAAGCGTTGGGATCGTGTGGAAAAATCATATCGCTCTATGGTATATGGAGAAGGTTTGAAATACACAAGTCCTGTAGAAGCGCTTGAGGATTCCTATAAAAATGACATTCATGATGAGTTCGTTTTACCGACTGTTATCACTGAAGCCGACGGTGAGACACCGAGAGCTACAATTCAAGACGAAGATGCAGTAATCTTCTTCAACTTCCGTCCTGACCGTGCAATTCAAATGTCTCAAGTTTTCACAAACAAAGAATTTGTAGGATTTGATCGTGGAGAAGCTTTCCCGAAAAACTTACACTATGTATGTTTGACTCACTTTAGTGAAACAGTAGAAGGCTATGTAGCATTTGAACCAGCAAACTTAGATAACACAATGGGTGAAGTTGTTTCTAATGCTGGATTAAAGCAGCTTCGTATTGCGGAAACAGAAAAGTATCCACATGTAACGTTCTTCTTTAGTGGTGGACGCGAAGAACCGTTTCCAGGTGAAGAAAGAGTTCTTATTGACTCACCAAAAGTTGCAACATATGATCTTCAGCCTGAAATGAGTGCGTATGAAGTAACTGATGCATTATTAGCGGAGATCAACAAAGATGTTCATGATGTGATCGTGTTAAACTTTGCTAACCCAGATATGGTTGGTCATTCTGGTAAGCTAGAGCCAACAGTAAAAGCGATTGAAGTTGTAGATGAGTGCTTAGGAAAAATTGTGGACCTGATCCTTGAAAAAGGTGGAAATGCAATTATTACTGCAGACCATGGAAATGCAGATATGATCGCAAATGAAGATGGTTCACCAATGACAGCTCATACTACAAATCCAGTTCCTGTAATTGTGACAGATAAGTCTATTGAAATCCGTACGGATGGGATTTTGGGTGATTTAGCACCAACAATGCTAGAGATTAGTGGTGTAGAGCAACCTGCTGAAATGACTGGAAAGTCTCTTATTAAAAAATAAGAAAAATTTACTAAAACTTTAAAAATATACGACTGTTTTTAAACAAATAGTAGATACTATTTAAATGATATTTATCCAATAAATTGAGTTTTTTCAAAAAAAAAGGAGTGTTTCTAACATGACAATAATTTCTGATGTTTATGCACGTCAAGTATTAGATTCTCGTGGTAACCCAACAGTAGAAGTAGAAGTATATCTTGAAGATGGCGGTTTCGGTCGCGCAATGGTACCAAGTGGTGCTTCTACTGGTGAATACGAAGCAGTTGAGCTTCGTGACGGTGGAGACGAGTGGATGGGGAAAGGTGTTACGAAGGCTGTTGCTAACGTAAACGAAGTTATCGCACCTGAACTTGTTGGCTTTGATGCACTTGATCAAGTTGGGATTGACCAATTAATGATAGATTTAGATGGTACAGAAAACAAAGGTAAATTAGGTGCTAACGCAATCCTTGGTGTTTCTATGGCGGTAGCTCGTGCTGCTGCTGATTCTCTTGGATTACCACTTTACGTTTACCTTGGTGGATTCAACGCAAAAACTCTTCCAACTCCAATGATGAACATCATCAACGGTGGAGAGCATGCGGACAACAACGTAGACATTCAAGAATTCATGGTAATGCCTGTTGGAGCTGAAACATTCCAAGATGCACTACGTATGGGTGCTGAAATCTTCCATAACTTAAAGAGCGTATTAAAAGGAAAAGGTTACAATACTGCTGTAGGTGACGAAGGTGGTTTTGCTCCTAACCTTGGTTCAAACGAAGAAGCTCTTTCTACAATCATTGAAGCGATTGAAAAAGCTGGTTACAAGCCTGGAGAAGAAGTTCTTCTTGCAATGGACGTAGCTGCTTCTGAGCTTTACAAAGATGGTAAATATAACCTTAAAGGTGAAGGTGTTGTAAAAACTTCTGCTGAAATGGTTGATTTCTATGAAGAGCTTTGCAACAAATACCCAATCGTTTCTATCGAAGACGGCTTAGACGAAAACGACTGGGAAGGTTTCAAATTATTAACTGAGCGTCTTGGTGGAAAAGTTCAATTAGTAGGTGACGACTTATTCGTTACAAACACTGCGAAGCTTTCCCAAGGTATCGAACAAGGAATTGGTAACTCTATCTTAATCAAAGTTAACCAAATCGGTACTCTTACAGAAACATTTGACGCAATCGAAATGGCGAAGCGTGCTGGTTACACTGCAGTTATCTCTCACCGTTCTGGTGAAACAGAAGATAGCACAATCGCTGACATCGCTGTTGCGACTAACGCTGGTCAAATCAAAACTGGTGCTCCTTCACGTACAGACCGTGTTGCGAAATACAACCAATTACTACGTATTGAAGATGAGCTACAATTCATCGGAAAATATGCTGGTAAATCTGCATTCTATAACTTAAAAAATCTTTAACAATTGTTTGAATTAAAGTGGACCCGGTAATCTGATGATTGCCGGGTTTTGATTTACTTCTTAAACTCTCTCCTTCGGGAATTGAAAGTCCACTTCAATTCCCAAAGGAGCGGGAAGTAGGTAGCAACGGGAATTGAAAGTCCACTTCAATTCCCAAAGGAGCGGGAAGAAGATAGCAACGGGAATTGAAAGTCCACTTCAATTCCCGAAGGAGCGGGAAGAAGGTAGTAACGGGAATTGAAAGTCCACTTCAATTCCCGAAGGAGCGGGAAGAAGGTAGCAACGGGAAGTGAAAGTCCACTTCAATTCCCGAAGGAGCGGGAAGAAGGTAGCAACGGGAATTGAAAGTCCACTCAATTCCCGAAGGAGCGGGAAGAAGGTAGCAACGGGAAGTGAAAGTCCACTTCAATTCCTGAAGGAGCGGGAAGAAGGTAGCAACGGGAAGTGAAAGTCCACTTCAATTCCCGAAGGAGCGGGAAGAAGGTAGCAACGTGAATTGAAAGTCCACTTCAATTCCCGAAGGAGCGGGAAGAAGGTAGCAACGGGAATTGAAAGTCCACTTCAATTCCCAAAGGAGCAGGAAGCAGGTAGCAACGGGAATTGAAAGTCCACTTCAATTCCCAAAGGAGCAGGAAGAAGGTAGCAACGGGAAGTGAAAGTCCACTTCAATTCCCGAAGGAGCGGGAAGAAGGTAGCAACGGGAAGTGAAAGTCCACTTCAATTCCCGAAGGAGCGGGAAGAAGGTAGCAATGGGAAGTGAAAGTCCACTTCAATTCCCGAAGGAGCGGGAAGAAGGTAGCAACGGGAATTGAAAGTCCACTTCAATTCCCGAAGGAGCGGGAAGAAGGTAGCAACGGGAATCCTATTTCTAATTTTTGCTGCATCGATGAAAGAATCTGAAAAGGTAAATAAAGCGAGTTTAAAGACCTTTTTCCCTTTTAGAAAGAATCTGAAAAGGTAAATAAACGTGAGTTTAAAAACCATTTTGCCGTTCGAAACAAGCTGAAATGGTAATTAACGCGGGTTTAAAGACCGTTAGCCCATCGAGTAGAAGCTAAAACTGCAAATAAAACCGTTATATAATAGTATCATCAAGTAATAATTCCAAGGACAAGTTCATATTGCTTTGTCCTACTTTTCATGCTATATTTTAAGAAGGTTTAATTGTCTGTTTGGAGGTGTAGAGTTTGCTACTAACATTAACTTCAGTTTTATTAGTAATCGTTTCCCTATTATTAATCACGGTTGTAGTTTTACAATCCGGTCGTAGTGCAGGATTATCAGGAGCTATTTCTGGTGGTGCTGAACAAATTGTAGGAAAGCAAAAAGCACGTGGATTAGAAGCTGTGTTAACCAAAGCCACAGCTATTCTAGGAGCATTATTCTTTATTTTAACAATATTAGTTGCTTTTTTCATGTAATAGAGAACATACAAGTAGCAGGCAAAACGCTTGCTACTTTTTTCGTTGTAGACTTCCATGCAAGTGAAAAAATTGCACCATGGGGAATCAAAATGCGTTATAAGATGTTTTAAGAAACATCAACTTCTCGACAAATTCCCCTAGGAAAGCGAGCAGGCTGGAGCGAATGGAATACAAGCCAACAAAGATGTTAATACTTGATAGTTTAACTCCACTTGATACGTGTATTATCAGGGGAGATTAAAAACTAATACTTAAGGGAAAATAAAATAGAATAGATATATGAGCAAGTAACGTGACAGTTTCTTTCACTATGATAGAATGGATGTGATTCCTATGATCGGTTGCCTATGTTTACATGGATTTACTGGCACTCCTTCCGAAATGGAGGCCATAACTTCCCATCTAACAAAAAAACAATGGCTAGTGTATAGTCCGACATTACCAGGTCATGGAACAAAGGACGGGCTAAGAGGAGTTACATACAAACATTGGATATATGCAGCGAAAGTAGCTGTAGAAGAGTTGTTACATCGTTGCGAAAAAGTGTATGTTATCGGTTTTTCTATGGGAGGTATGATCGCTAGTTTTATTGCCGCAAACTATCCAGTTGAAAGACTAGTACTTATTAGTGCGTCCGCCTATTATCTAAACCCAAAACAAATTTTCCAAGAGGCAAAAGGTTGGGTGTTAGAAGGGTTACGTGGAGAACTAGTGGATGATCATATGTACTCGTTTTATCGTCAAAAAATAAAAGATACACCGCTTCTTGCAACAAAAGAATTTGCTTTGATGATTCGGCAACTTCGGAAGCACTTACGTAATGTAAGAATACCCACATTGATTATTCAAGGGGAAAACGATGGACTAGTTCCTGCAAGAAAAAGTGCTGAGTTTATTCATGAGCAAATTCAATCCGAAGAGAAGAAACTTTATTACTTCCCGAAAGCAAAGCATTACATATGGTTTGGTGAGGATAAAGATGCATTGTTACAACGTATTGACGAGTTTTTAAAAACTTGATTTCATCTTTATACAATACATACAGTGTGCCTTCCTATCAAGGTGGGCATGTTTTATTTAAGCTTTATGAATGAAATAATCTCTGTAAAGAACTAATGTGCCAATACCTGTTAAGATCGCACAGAAAACGTGAGAATCGCACAGAAAGGTGTTAAGATATCACAAGTTCAGCACGAACTGTGAGGACATGATTTTCTAAAATAAATAAGCCCCTTAAAATATAGGTAATACAATCACTACAATCAACCTAGTACTACTAAAATTAAGAGGAGAAGGATAGAATGATGAAGATTACGCAACCGAAGCCATTTACATTTGAAGCAGAAGGAGATCGAGCAATATTACTGTTACATGGTTTTACAGGGAACTCAGCAGACGTGAGGATGCTCGGCAGATATCTTGAGAAGAAAGGATATACATCGCATGCACCACAATATAAGGGTCATGCAGTTCCACCAGAAGAACTGTTGAAATATAGTCCAGACGAGTGGTGGGAGGACGTTTTAGAAGGCTACCAGCATTTAAAGGATCTAGGCTATGAAAAAATTGCAGTGGGAGGACTTTCTCTTGGGGGTGTATTTTCTCTAAGAGTAGGGTACACACTACCAGTAAAGGGAATAATACCGATGTGTGCACCTATTTCGATAAAACGAGATCTGCGACGTTTGCATGCGGGAGTTTTAGCGTATGCCAAAAAATATAAGCATCATGAGAAATTGCCAAAAGAGCAAATAGAACGAGAGATGGAAGAGTTTGAAGGCCCAGAATTAGATGAATTACTGCAATCGTTACAAAAGCATAATGAAGAAGTGCGGTCCAATGTAGACATGATTTATGCACCAACTCTTGTGGTTCAAGCAAGAAAAGATCAAATGATTGATACAGAGAGTGCAAATATTATTCATGAAGAAATCCAATCTGATCAGAAAGAAATTAAGTGGTATGAGGAATCAGGCCACGTTATCACTTTGGATAAAGAAAAAGAGCAATTACATGAAGATGTCTACCATTTTTTAGAAACATTAGATTGGGATTAACTAATACCAGATTACCTACTTAGAAAGGAGTGTTACAAATGAGTGAAATGACAAAAGATAGGTTACTGACTTACATGAAAGATGAAGCAGAAAAGCCATTATCCATTAGCGAGTTAGAAGAAGCGATGGGTTTAAAGGACTCGAGTCAATTTAAAGAGTTCGTGAAAATGTTAAATGAATTAGAAGACTCAGGGAAGATCGTTCGAACGCGTAGTAATCGGTACGGAATCCCTGATAAGATGAACCTTTTACGTGGCTCTGTCATCATGCATCCAAAAGGCTTTGCTTTTGTAAAAACGGAGGAAGGTCATGATGATGTTTATATCGCAGGAGCTGAAATGAATGGGGCAATGAATAACGATACAGTATTAGTTCGTCTTCACCCAGGGTCCTCCGGTGCTAGGCCAGAAGGTGCGATCATTCGGATTTTAGAACGCGGGGTGAAAACTACCGTAGGTACATATGTGGATGATAAACACTACGGGTTTGTAATCCCTGATGATAAGCGAATTCCTAATGATATTTTTATTCCGAAAAATAAAGAGGGCGGAGCTGTAGACGGTCATAAGGTTCTTGTAGAAATAGTAAAGTATCCAGAAGGAAGAATGAGTGCCGAAGGGGAAGTCCTAGAGGTGTTAGGACATAAAAATGACCCAGGTGTCGATATTTTATCCGTTATTTATAAACACGGACTTCCTGGAGAATTTGATCAAGAAACATTGGATCACGCAAACTCTGTACCAAATGAAATTGATCCTAGTGAAATTGTCAACCGACGTGATTTGAGAGAAGAAACAATTGTAACCATTGATGGTGCTGATGCGAAGGACTTAGATGATGCTGTTCAGGTGAAAAAACTAGAGAATGGTAACTATTTATTAGGAGTTCATATCGCAGATGTTTCTTACTATGTAAAAGAAGATTCTCCCATTGATAAGGAAGCCGCAGAGAGAGCGACAAGCTGCTATCTAGTGGACCGCGTTATTCCGATGATTCCACATAGATTGTCTAATGGGATTTGTTCCTTGAATCCACAAGTTGATCGACTTACGTTATCTTGTGAAATGGAGTTTTCACCAAAAGGTGAACTAGTGAATCATGAGATTTTTCAAAGTGTCATTAATACTACAGAACGAATGACATATACAGATGTTCGCAAAATTCTTCAAGAAGAAGATGAAGAGGTAACCAAACGTTACGAGAGTCTCATTCCATTTTTCCAAGGCATGGCAGAGCTTGCAGAAATCCTTCGTAACAAGCGTATGGCTAGAGGTGCAATCGACTTCGATTTCAAAGAAGCAAAAGTGTTAGTAAACGAAGAAGGTGTACCAACAGACATCGTCATGAGAGAGCGTTCGGTAGCAGAGCGATTAATTGAAGAATTTATGCTTGCAGCGAACGAAACGATTGCGGAGCATTTTCATTGGATGAAGGTACCGTTCATGTATCGTATCCATGAGGATCCTGATGAAGAGAAGCTAAACAGATTTCTCGAGTTCATTACGAACTTTGGATATGTTGTAAAGGGATCCGCTAATACAGTCCATCCTCGTGCGTTACAAGAGCTTCTGGAGCAAGTGAAGGGGGAGCCGGAGGAAGCAGTCATTAGTACGGTCATGCTTCGTTCTATGAAACAAGCGAAGTATGATCCAGAGAATGTGGGGCATTTCGGACTTTCAGCAGATTTCTATACTCATTTCACATCGCCGATTCGTCGTTATCCTGACTTAATCGTTCACCGTTTGATTCGAACGTATTTAATTGAAGGGAAAACAGATGAGCCGACTCGTGAAAAATGGGGAGAGAAGCTATACGAAATTGCTAAGCATTCCTCTGAAATGGAACGTCGTGCAGAAGATGCAAGTCGTGAAACAGATGAGCTGAAAAAGGTTCAATATATGGAAGACAAAGTGGGACAAGAATTTGATGGAATTATTAGTGGTGTAACGAACTTTGGTATCTTCGTTGAGCTTCCAAATACAATTGAAGGTCTTGTTCACGTAAGTTATTTAACGGATGATTATTATCACTATGATGAAAAGCAATACGCTATGATCGGGGAACGTACAGGAAATGTGTTCCGTATTGGTGATGAAATCGAAGTTCGTTTAATTAACGTAAATGTGGACGAGCGAATTATTGATTTTGAAGTAGTGGGAATGAAAGCTCGCCGTGAGAGAAAAGTGGATCGTCCTCGTGTTATTGAAGGTGGAAAACGCCCATCTAGAAGGAAGGGCAACGAGGCAAAAGGGATGAAGCTTGGTGCCAAACCACCAAAGGGTGAAGAATCAAAAGACAAAAACACAGGTGGAGCAAAGAAGAAAAAGAAGAAAAAGTTCTTCGAAAATGCCCCGAGCAGTAAACGAAATAAAGGGAAGAAAAAGAAAAGATAAGAGTGTTGAAGAGATTTTAATGAAAAACAAGCTAAGTGTAAGGTGTGCTTAGCTTGTTTTCGTTTTAGTCGAAAAAGGCGAGGGAGAGTTCGTTAACAAGGAGACCTATTCTGAAATTCTAGCCGAAATATGAAGTGTCGTTAATGTTTTTATGGCGAAAGCGAACCTTTCAGAAGGATTTTCGCTCGTGAAAGGAACGATCAGAGAGAGCGCGAACCTTTCAGAAACATTTTTGCTCGTGAAAGGAACGATCAGAGAGAGCGCGAACCTTTCAGAAACATTTTTGCTCGTGAAAGGAACGATCAGAGAGAGCGCGAACCTTTCAGAAACATTTTCACTCGTGAAGGGAACGATCAGAGAGAGCGCGAACCTTTCAGAAACATTTTCACTCGTGAAGGGAACGATCAGAGCGAAAGCGAACCTTTCAGAAGGCTTTTCGCTCGTGAAGGGAGCGATCAGAGCGAGAGCGAACCTTTCAGAAACATTTTTGCTCGTGAAAGGAACGATCAGAGCGAGAGCGAACCTTTCAGAAGGCTTTTCGCTCGTGAAGGGAACGATCAGAGCGAAAGCGAACCTTTCAGAAACATTTTCGCTCGTGAAGGGAACGATCAGAGCGAAAGCGAACCTTTCAGAAGGCTTTTCGCTCGAGAAGGGAACGATCAGAGCGAGAGCGAACCTTTCAGAAGGATTTTCGCTCGAGAAAGGAACGACCAGAGAGAAAGCGAACCTTTCAGAAACATTTTTGCTCGTGAAAGGAACGATCAGAGCGAGAGCGAACCTTTCAGAAGGCTTTTCGCTCGAGAAGGGAACGATCAGAGAGAAAGCGAACCTTTCAGAAACATTTTCGCTCGAGAAGGGAACGATCAGAGCGAGAGCGAACCTTTCAGAAACTTTTTCGCTCGAGAAAGGAACGATCAGAGCGAAAGCGAACCTTTCAGAAACATTTTTGCTCGTGAAGGGAACGATAAACTAAACTTAAGTAGTGGTATAACAATTTTTCACGTCATCACAGAAAGAATTGTATCCCTAAAATTGAAAATCTTCCCTATTCTTGGTATGATGAAGCAGTGAGAAGAGTGGAAAGGATGCAGAAGCCATGGGAACATCAGAAGGAAAATTAATTGCACAAAATAAAAAGGCACGCCATGATTATTCCATTGAAGAAACATACGAAGCGGGAATGATTTTAACCGGTACAGAAATAAAATCATTACGCGGAGGTCGTGGGAACTTAAAGGATTCCTTTGCTCGTGTTAGCAACGGAGAAGTTTGGTTGCATAACATGCACATAAGCCCATATGAGCAAGGAAACAGATATAACCACGATCCAGTAAGAGCAAGAAAACTCCTTATGCATAAAAAAGAAATTAACAAATTAATTGGTTTAACAAAGGAGAAAGGGTACACACTAGTACCGTTAAAGGTCTACATTAAAAATGGGTTTGCAAAAACACTTTTAGGTCTAGGGAAAGGGAAGAAGAAGTATGATAAGCGTGAGGACTTGAAGAAAAAAGATGCAAACCGTGAAATTCAACGTGCATTTAAGGATAATCAGTTAGGTCGATAAAATGACTAACAAATGAGTACTTTCCATCCTTGGTGAACGTTACCATTTGAAATGATATACAGATATGTTATAATCAATTATGCAGTTACGGAAACATAATTAAATAAGCAAACTAGCTTTGACTTATTCTATCCGTACGATTTCCTTTGATTCTTCTATCATGGGGACGTTCTGGATTCGACAGGGGTAGGTCGTGCTTAAGTTGCGAGCCGAGCTGAGTGTCCTCGTATAAAACGCTCATCGCCTATAGTTGGCAAACAAGAAAACAATTTCGCATTTGCAGCTTAATTAGTTGCTAGCGGTTCCTCCCTTCATCGCCCATGTGAAGGTACAGGGACTCACTTATAGTGGGATACGCCTTGCGTCCACCGCCTGAGGACAATAGGAAGAGATCAATCGGGATAGCTACACGGAAGCCTGTCAGTTGGCTGAAGTGTTAGCGAAATGCTAATAAACTGACTACGCTCGTAGACGCTTATGTTGCGTTATCCTTGGACGTGGGTTCGATTAATTATTAGTCGCCTTGTGTGGTGACACACAAGTGAAAACTTGGCTTTATCGATGAAACCTAACCTGTTATGAAAAAAAACAGTAAGGCAATATCGAGCGGTATGAGGAGTAATCTACCAGCCGTGTATCGACTTATAGGCTGCCTACTGGGTAGTACTAGGATGTGAAACCCTACCGAAAAGGTAAAAAATATGTTTCACATAATACGCCAAGGGACTTGAGTAAATCTCAAGTTCAAGATATAGTCAGTGCCATGACGAAAGCATGGAATATCATGTCCCACCGTCTCCACCATACATAACTTATGGTGGTTTTTTTGTGTTTAGATTAGAAATGTGCTTTCTGACTTTTTATCGCACCGGTTATTTAACACGAGGTGATGCAGCATAGAGGTAATCAACTTTTAAGAAATCTAGCTTGTCATAGAGTGTTATAAACTAAAGAACTGTTTTTCAAAAGCTATCTTCTGTTCTCTCATCTCTAAAGAGTATTTTCCGTTCCTTGGAGTCACTCTATCATAATGTTCTAAAAGGTGGATTGCACGATCCTTTTTATTCTTAACTCGTAAATATGGAGCTATAGATTGTAACAGTGAAAAAACATCTTCTTTTCTTTTAATGGTTAATGTATAGGAATCGCGATGAATTCCAGGAGAATAATTTTTCTTATTACAAATTACTCCACCGGTTAGCGAATGTATATATTCTAGTAATTCTTTATCTGTTGAAGCATTAGAGATAATCGGTCTTCTATTCTCTTTCTGATGCATTTTTGTTAAGGTTATGGTTCCTTCTCCGTCAATAATACCTGCAAGGTACGATGCTTCATACTCTTTCATAGTACAGCCTCCTACAGAGAGAATGATACAAAATTAGACTAGCTATTAATAAAATCATCACGAATAGTGAAAACAGTTTATCGTTTTATCCAATTAATACTGCATTTAGTCGTTTAAACCTCTATCGAAATGCACATTTTTTTAAAAAATTAGAGTAATTTTAAACCTTAGATCTATTCTAATAGTTTAAATAAATTTTATGCTTATTAGAAACCTATTTCACGTTTTGTTATGATTATTTTAATTTAAATAGATAATATTGTAAATTCTTCTATAATTGACTAAACTCTCTGGTCACTGAGAACCGTCACCGTTTGCCACGTAAAACCAAAGTTTATGTTTTAAATACTTAATGAAAATTACAGCTAAATTAGTTAGGATATTATAAAAAAAAAGAAAGAAGATGTATCGACAAAGGATGATTCAATCCTTTCAAGAATTAATTACTTTTAGATGGATAGATTGCTCATAGACGGATGAAGTACCTGAACGTGCTAAAATCACATTATTAAATTAGTTCCTTCATTTTCTCAGCTACTGTGATACACATTTTAATTAATTGTATGTATTAATGTATAGCGAATCACCTTCAAGCCACTCTGCATAGAATACTTTCTTAACATTAGCAATTCCTTGTTTATTTAGTTCGTTAAGGAGCCACTCTTTGCTGTAGCCGGTCTCTTGCAAATTATCATATACAATTTTCCCATCTGAGATAACGGTAGTAGGTAAATAGACGAGCTTCGTACTAATATTTAAATCTTGTTTTGATGGTGTATCGTAATTGGATTTTTTTAATACACTAATCGAGCCATTAGGCTCTAAAATAGCATAGGCTACTTCACGGATAGAAAACACATTTTTACTTCTTAAAAGTCTTTGGAGCTGATTTATATCAAGACGATTTTTCTTTAGTTGTTGGTAATCAATCTTCCCGTTTTTGATAATAATAGAGGGGTTTCCTTCTAGTATACTTCTCGTTTTCTTTACTTTTTGTGTAAGCATTTCAATCAAATAAATAAGAATCCCCCATAAAGCTACAGCATAAAGAACGAAATGAGCTCCTATTTCCTTATCATAAATTGCGTTTCCTACTAATTCTCCAAGTACTAAGGCAGAAATAAAGTCAAAGGGAGTCAGTTGAGTAATTTGTGTCTTTCCAAGCACCTTTGTTAAAACAAGTAATGCGAAGAAACCAATGATAAGTTCAGTCGTAAGTTGTAAGAAATTTGTATTCAAGTAAATCCCCTCTAACTGCAAAATTTGTCATATTATTTTTTACTATAGTTAAAGGAGCTATACCAATAAATGATTAAACCGAGAGGAGTCTACTTTCCATTGGACTTTAGTGGTTTGCATTATATAATAATGATACTAATTTTTTTAGGAGGATGAAACAAAGCATTTTTCTAAAAAGCCTTGAAGGAGCGGTAGTCCATGGAGATAAGAATCAATCAGAAAATGATAAAGGAAATGTGTGGTACTGTCTCCTACAAAAAAGGTGATACGTTTTACCGTTCCAATAAAGTAACGATACATCAATATACATCGGATCATTGTGAAGCAACGGTACATGGAGTCGAAACCTTTTATGTAACGATTACGAAGGATTCACAAGAAGATCTTCAGACTGCGTGTAGTTGTCCAACATTACCTAATTTTCAAATGGGCTGCCAGCATATTGCAGCTGTTTTATTAGCTATGAAAGATATGCAGGGTAAAGGAATGACAATGGAAGAAGTGAATGGCAGTGAGCTAACAGACCATTTTTTGACGTTATTTAATAGCCCCAACCCGAAGAAAAGCAGACACCAGCGTTATTTTGAAAAAAGAGAGGTTCTTGATCTCAAGTTCATCTGTAAACCAGTCACCATTGGGAAGGGGAATAACGTATTTGGGGTGGAGATAGAGGTAAGTGGCAAGAAGCTACCTCATATTCGGCAATTTTTGACGGATGTAAAGTTAGGAAAACCTAGCTCTGTTTCTAGATCATTTACGTATGATCCAAATATCCATTGTTTTTTTCCGGAAACAGATGCCGTGTTACATCAGCTAATCAGAGTGATCCAGGACGAAAAAGCGTTTTTAGAAGGGGTTTCTACGAATGAGGAGTATGGACTTACCGATCAGGTTTTACTCATACCTCCTTCTTCATGGGGAGGACTAGCGCCTTTACTTACTCAAGCGCCATCAGTAACGGTGGAGCAAGACAATCACCAATATGAGAAACTAGCAATAACACATGGAATTCCCCCTTTAACCTTCAGTTTTCAAGAGTCTCAGGGAGAGGATTACCTATTAAAAATAGAAGGCTTTGATCAATTGATTGTAATGAATTTATATCAATCTGTTCTTAGTAAAGGGAGATTATTTCAGCTACAAGAACAAGATTGTGACCGATTGTTCGAGCTACAACAGATGGTAGTGGCACCAGGGAAAAATGAGATTCCTATTCCAGAGGAGAAAATCAATTTTTTTCTAGAAAAAATCGTTCCAGACTTGAAAAAGTTAGGAAGAGTAGATATCTCTAAAGAGCTATCACAGAAGTTTATGAAAACACCTCTTACGATAAATCTCTATCTCGATCGTCTGAACAATAGACTGCTAGCAGGATTAGAATTTCAATATGAGAATGTGATTATTCAACCTCTTGAAAGTAGAGACATTCCAACTGGCCCAATGATTGTAAGGGATATGGAAAAGGAAGATGAAATACTTACGATCATGGAGGAAAGTGGTTTTTCTAAAACAGATGGTGGGTATTTTATGCAAAATGAATCATTGGAGTACGAATTCTTATATCATGTTGTTCCAACGCTTCAGAAAAAACTACGATTGTATGCAACTACAGCGGTTCGAAATCGCATCTTTAGAGAGAATACCTTTCCTAAAATTAGAGTAAAAGTGAAAAAGGAACGGACGAATTGGCTGGAGTTTAAGTTTGAAATGGATGGAATCGCCGACAAAGAGATCAAAGAATTACTAGCTGCTATAGAAGAAAAACGTAAATATTATCGACTTCGGAATGGCTCCCTCTTTTCCCTCGAAACAAAGGAAGTAGAAGAAATTCAGCGATTTCTCTATGGTGGCCAAGGCCCAATTCAAGAGGATAATCTAGAAGCTTCTCTAAACATGCCTATTACGGATGGGTTAAAATTCCTTGATATGATGGAAGAGAGTGATGTTTTTACAGCAGAGGAATCCTTTCAACAGTTCCTCGAAAAACTGCGTCATCCAGGGAGCTTGGATTTTGAGGTGCCAACACAGTTAGAGAACATATTACGTGGTTACCAAAAAGAAGGGTTTAAGTGGATGAAAATGCTGGCGAATTATGGCTTTGGCGGAGTTTTAGCAGATGATATGGGCCTTGGTAAAACAATACAGAGCATTACTTTTATTCTGTCGGAGCTTTCAGCTATCCGAGAGAACAATCAGCCTGTTCTCATTGTTTGCCCATCCTCTTTAACGTATAACTGGTTGCAGGAAATCATGACCTTTGCTCCTGAACTTCAGCCGATTGTCATAGATGGGAACAAGCAACAAAGAGAAGAGCTCTTAAACAATAGGGAGGATGTAGATATCATCATCACATCGTATCCATTGCTTCGCCAAGATATAAAAAACTACGAGAAAGAAATCTTTCATACTGTTTTCTTTGACGAGGCACAGGCATTTAAAAATCCTGTCACTCAAACCGCTCGAGCGGTAAAGAGAATACAAGCAGATCGTCGTTTTGGTTTGACGGGAACACCAGTGGAAAATTCACTAGAAGAGCTTTGGTCCATTTACCATGTAATATTTCCGCAGCTATTTCAAGGGTTAAGAGAGTTCAGCTTTCTTACCAAGAAGTCCATTGGACGAAGAGTTCGGCCATTTTTGCTTCGGAGAATAAAAGAGGATGTCCTTTTTGAGTTCCCTGAAAAGACAGAGTCTCTCGAATCAGTAGAATTGCTTCCAGAACAGAAAAAACTATACGCTTCCTATTTAGCCAAGCTCCGACATGATACATGGAAGCATCTTGATAAGGATACCTTTCGAAAGAATCGTATTCGGATATTAGCTGGACTAACCCGTCTGCGACAAATATGCTGTCATCCGGGATTGTTTGTTGACGGGTATAAAGGAAGCTCCGCTAAGTTAGAGCAACTTCTTCAAATACTAGAAGAATCGAGAAATGCTGGAAGAAGGGTTTTAATTTTTTCTCAATTCACCAGCATGCTCCAAATCATTGGCAGGGAATTGAGGGTACGTGGGTTAACGTACTTCTATTTAGATGGACAAACCCCGTCTATGGAACGATTAGAGACATGTAATCGATTTAATGAAGGGGAACGAGATTTATTCCTTATTTCTTTAAAAGCTGGAGGAACAGGTCTAAACTTAACAGGGGCAGATACTGTTATCTTATATGATCTATGGTGGAACCCAGCTGTCGAGGAGCAAGCGGCAGACCGTGCACACCGCATTGGTCAAAAAAAGGATGTAAATGTCATCAAGCTAGTTGCACGAGGTACTATTGAAGAAAAAATGAATGAGCTCCAAGATAAAAAACGGGACCTTATTGCAGAAGTTGTTGATTCTGAAGAGCAGAGCACAACATTGACAGAAGATGACATTCGGGAAATTCTTATGATATAAAAGTGTTTTAGGAAGGCATTATGCCCCATTTTCTCATCAAAAAAAGTAAAGGAATGACTTAGCTAACTCAAACCTAGCTAAATCATTCCTTCGTTATTTACCCAAATGCTTATTAGTATTTTCCTCTTGTTGCAAAAACTCCAAAAAGATTGCAACGGATTTATATGGCTCAGAATGTAGTTGATCCAAGTATTTCTCCTTGGAGTAATCATTTATGACTTCACTTTTCTTAATGCGTTTCTCGATATATTCAAAACTTGTATTGTGAATTTCTTTATTATAGTACTTTGATTCTTTAAAGAATGCCATTCCAACAGCACCAGTGACACAGAAGATGAGTACCATCATGCCAATTTCAGCATTCGATGGAGCATACGTAATTAAGAAATATAAGTTAAATATAGAGGAGAACAGTAATGGAATAGCAATAAATGTAAATATCATGCTTTTCTTTGTTAAAGGTGCTATTTCCGAATGCATTTCCTCTAATTGACTCTTCACATAATTTGAACGGTTGTTTCCTCGAAATAAACTCATGTTCTTTCACATCCTTTGTATAGTTTAAAAGGCTTTATATATCATTATGAACCTATTTTTTATTTTATAGTCTCATATAAATTCATTGGAAGTATCTTCTCTTCCTTTTACAAATTTTCTACTTAGAAATTGTTAGTCTTTTTTTGCGTGATGTTTATTGTTTGACTTTCACACTTAGTATCATTATACTAATCTTTATATTTAGTATGCATAGCAACTATTTTCTTGTTGGTTGTCCTCATGCTTATTTTTAAAACAAATTGTTGCTGTAGCAACGGTTATTATATTATGGAGGTAGTTATTTATGACAAGGGTTTTATTTATTAAGGCAAATTCAAGACCAATCGAACAAGCGGTAAGTGTGAAGTTGTATCATACTTTCCTTGATGCATACAAAGCAACTCACCCAGAAGATGAAGTTACAGAGCTTGATTTGTTTGAGGAAAATCTTCCGTATTACGGATTAGATAGTATTAATGGAATGTATAAACTAGCGAATGGCTTTGAATTAACCCCATCAGAGACACAAGCTACGAATTTAGTAAATAAATATTTAGATCAGTTCTTAGCAGCGGATAAAGTAGTATTTGCATTCCCATTATGGAACTTCACTGTACCAGCAGTATTACACACGTATTTAGATTACTTAGCACAAGCAGGGAAAACGTTCCGCTATACACCAGAAGGACCAGTTGGTTTATTAACGGATAAAAAAGCTGTTCTATTGAATGCAAGAGGTGGAGTGTACTCCGAAGGTCCTGCTCAAGCTTCAGAAATGGCAGTAAATTATGTATCAACAATGTTAAACTTCTGGGGAGTAAAAGATATCACTTCGGTAATCATCGAAGGACATAACCAATTCCCGGATCAAGCAGAAGAAATTATTCAAAAAGGTTTAGACGAAGCTGTTTCTGTTGCGAAGCAAGCATAAGTAAAATAAGTAGGGCTGTTCCCAAAAGTCATCTAATTGATGATTTTTGTTTGGAACAGCTTTTTTACTAGGTCCATTTGTAGGCGCAACAGACAGAGGTAGTGCCTACCCAGGCCTACGGTTAAATCCGAGAACAAACGAGAGTATGAGGGAGAAAAGTGACTAGGTCATTTTATAGGCACTACCGCAGTAGTGCCTACCTTGGCATGCGGTTAAATCCGCGAGCAGACGGGAGCATGAGGGAGAAAAATAAAAATGGTGTGCTCCAAAGGCTTAAACTTTTGAAACACACCACTTTTTTCTAGTTTTTTTCGTTATGTACATAAGGAAAGTAAGGGTGCTTTGGGTAAATTGTGTTCGGAAATAAATTTGGTTTACTCACATAGTCTTGTTGACTCGCATTCTTTAATGGTTGAATAAACTGAAGTCCACTTCCATCGAAATAAGGTAATTTCTCTTCTAATTTCATTATGATCAGCCACCCTTTTTGTTAGTATCTACTCACATTAATTATAAGTAAGAGATAGTACTTTTGTCACTAAATTGTTGAAAATATTTCTATTGACAGTGTCGTGAACTAGGAGTAAATTACGATTATAAAAGTAAATAAAAACCTTATATCGCTGAATTTGTTATACAAAACGGAGGAACCACTTTGGTAAAGAGGAAGAACTCTTTATCTTGGGGTGAATCATTTTTATGAAGGGGTACTCTCAACTCCTAATCCGACAGCTAACTTCGTAAGCGTTACAAAGGGAACAGAAGAAAACTTATATTTATACTTTACGAATATGTAGAGTTGCTAAAGGGTTAAAGTATAAAAAACTTCGGTTTTCGTTATGGTAGACTGGGTGACTAACTACTTTACCATTTATTTCCTGTTCTTATTTCAAGAGAGAAGGTCTGATTCAGACTCTTCTTTAAGGCGCAAAGAAAAGGGGAAACTCAAAACCTACCTTTTTAATGCCCTACATCGAGATTAGTCTTTTTTGTATTTGAGGAGATGAACAAAGTGGATAAAGCATTAGCGTATATTAGCACAAAACAAGGTAATAGTGAGTTATGGTGAACTTTGGAGTAACGAAAGTCAATTCGATAAAGTTAACTTCTGTACAAATAATCGTGATATTCTATGTTGCTGCCGTTTTCTTATCTACGATTCTTTTAAGCTTACCAATTGCGTTAAATCCAGGTGTAGAATGGTCGTTCATTAATGCTATTTTTACTGCAGTCAGTGCCATAAGTGTTACAGGATTAACCGTTGTTTCCACTGCAGAAACGTTCAGCGTAACAGGTGTCTTTATTCTAGCTTTTATTCTTCAGTTTGGTGGTATAGGAATAATGACTCTTGGTACCTTTATTTGGGTTCTTTTAGGAAGGAAAATTGGTTTTCGCGAAAGACAATTAATAATGACGGATCAAAATCGGCACACCTTTTCAGGACTTGTTCAACTAATGCTCCAAATATTACTATTATTTTTAATAATTGAAGCAATTGGAACAGTGATATTAGGTACTTACTTTCTAAACTATTATCCAACTTGGCAAGAGGCTTATTTACAAGGTTTCTTTGGGGCTGTAAGTGCCGCAACGAATGCTGGTTTTGATATTACAGGGGAGTCCTTGGCACCTTTTGCAAAAGATTATTTTGTCCAATCTATAAATATGCTTCTGTTAATATTCGGAGCAATAGGTTTTCCCGTTTTATTAGAAATAAAAGAGAGTATGAGATCAAGAGAAAAATTTCACTTCTCTTTATTTACAAAAATTACAACAATCACTTTTTTCATTTTAGTTCTTATTGGAACACTTTTGATTTATTATTTTGATAGAAGTCATTTTTTCACGGATAAGTCTTGGCATGAATCCCTTTTCTTTGCACTCTTTCAATCTGTTACAACGAGAAATGGTGGTTTAGCAACAATGGATGTAAGTGAGTTTACCGTTTCTACTCAATTGGTCCAAAGTCTTCTTATGTTTATTGGTGCTTCACCTAGCAGTGTTGGCGGAGGGATTAGAACTACAACATTTGCTATTGCCATTTTAGCGATTTTTGCATTTGCTCGTGGCAGACAATCGGTGAAGATATTTAAACGGGAGATAGATACAGAGGATATTATGAAATCCTTTGTGGTAATCTCAGTTGCGGTTATGCTCTGTGGAACTGCGGTAATACTTCTAGCCAATACGGAATCATTTCCTCTAATGGCAATTGTTTATGAAGTGAGCTCCGCCTTCGGAACAACAGGGTTATCTATGGGGATTACTCCCGAGCTAAGTACTCCTGGCAAGATTGTGATTATCTTCCTCATGTTTATTGGGAGAATAGGAATCTTTTCCTTTCTATTTATCATTCGAGGAAAAACAACGACAGAACTATATCATTACCCAAAAGAGAGAGTTATTATCGGGTAAATGAAGTTTCCTTCAGGGGCAACACGTCTGCCAATGAAATAGTTGTACGTTGTTGATTAATGAGGATACGTCTTGAAGTAGATAAGTACTATGTACATCCTTTAGAATGAGTGGAAACCATATAGCTCATCAGCGCACCTAGGAAAGAGAGCTTGCAGTAGCGAAGGGAACATAATCATACACAATTAGTATCCTTTATAGTTTGATTCAATTTTAAAAGGGGTATTTTGAGGATATCACCTTAAACATATAAAATTTCGTAATATCCGATTTCAAATAATAACATGAAGTAATAAATTAACAGTATTGTGGATAATTTAAGTATGGACTGTATCTAAGTATCGTGTAATTTTTGACAAATAGTACATACAAATAATACTTTCACTTAAAAGGAGTGGTTTCTTTGAAAAGAGTTGCTGTGATGACAAGTGGTGGAGATTCACCAGGAATGAATGCGGCTGTTAGAGCTGTAACGAAAAAAGCAATTTACCATAATCTTGATGTCTATGGTGTATACAGAGGCTATGAAGGATTAATGGAAGGAGATATAAAAAAGTTAGAGCTAAAGGATGTTGGTAGTATTATCCATCGTGGCGGAACTATATTAGGAACCGCGAGAAGTGAACGATTCAAAACGGAAGAAGGGCAACAGCAAGCTTTAGAGCAACTAGCAAAGCACGATATTGATAGTCTTGTTGTTATCGGCGGAGATGGCTCGTATCGAGGTGCTCAAGCTTTACATAAAAAGGGGATTAATACAATTGGAATACCAGGTACCATAGATAACGATATAAATGGTACTGATTTCACATTAGGATTTAGTACTGCTATAAATACAGTTATTGAAGCAGTAGACCGAATTCGAGATACAGCAACATCTCATGAGAGATCCTTTGTTATAGAAGTAATGGGGAGAGATGCAGGGGATATTGCAGCTTGGTCTGGTTTAGCAACAGGAGCAGAAAGTATTTTTATCCCAGAGACCGTGATGGATAAAGCGGAGATGGTTACACGCTTGAAAAAAGGGTTTGATAGAGGAAAAAAACATAGTATCATCATTGTTGCAGAAGGCGTTGGAACTGCCGAAGAGTTTGCAACCTATATTAATGAAAATTCAGAGTATGATTCTAGGGTAACTGTTCTTGGACATATTCAGCGTGGGGGATCTCCTGTCGTGTTTGACCGAATTCTAGGCTCAAGGCTAGGGGGAAAAGCGATTGATTTATTAATGGAAGGTATTTCTGGTAAAGCTCTTGGTCTGGAAAAAAATGAGATCTCTGTTCACGATTATGACTATGTTTTTCAAAAGAAAGACCATAAAGATTTAGATGAATATATTCAATTATCTAAAGAGTTATCAATATAATAATATACTAAGTAATAAAAAAAGGTAAAACGTATGTATGGTTTTACCTTTTTTTGGGTAAAGTACTATGTGGAGGTTATATGTTATGGAAATAACGTTTAGACGAGATTTAACTCGAGATGAAAGAGAAAAAGTACGAGTATTCGTAGGATTTTACAGAGGTAATGCGACATTTATAGCAAATAGTTTCCTTGAGATTACACCGAAACATCATTTTTCAGAACAACAATTTTTAAAGACACTATATACATTAAATATCCCCATACAAAACGTCGATGCTACGAGGTAACATCGACGTTGTTTATTTTATTTAAGACAAAGTTTTTAATTGTATATCTAAAACTAGGTCTTTGCCTTCTTAGATAACTCCTTGAGAAATCATTGCATCTGCGACTTTTGTAAATCCAGAAATGTTTGCGCCTACGATAAAGTTACCTGGCACATCATACTCTGCTGCAGATCGTTTGCTGCTTTCATAAATGTCTTTCATAATTTCTTGAAGTTTATTGTCCACATCTTCAAAGCTCCAACTAATTCTACCGCTATTTTGTGCCATCTCTAGAGCGGAAACAGACACGCCACCAGCATTTGCTGCTTTTGCTGGTCCAAATAGTACATCGTTTTCTAAGAAAACAGAAATTGCTTCTAACGTAGAAGGCATATTAGCTCCTTCACCAATTGCTTTTACATTATTCGCAACAAGTTGTTTTGCAGCTGCTTCATCAATTTCGTTCTGAGTTGCACAAGGCAATGCAATATCACAAGGGATAGACCAGATTCCAGCACATCCTTCGTGGTATTCGGCTTCAGGATGGTGATTTACGTATTCGGATATTCGTTTATATTCTACTTCTTTTAATTGTTTGACTGTATCTAAGTTAATGCCATTTTTGTCATAGATATATCCGCTGGAGTCACTACATGCCACAACCTTTGCACCTAATTGAACTGCTTTTTCTATAGCATAAATAGAAACGTTTCCAGACCCAGATACAATTACTGTACTTCCTGAAAAACTAAGTCCTTTATCTTTTAACATTTCATCTACAAAGTATACTGTTCCATAACCAGTAGCTTCTTTTCGTCCTAGACTGCCTCCATAACCAACACCTTTACCAGTAAGGACGCCTGCTTCGTAACCGCCACGGATCTTTTTATACTGACCAAATAAGTAACCAATTTCTCTCGCACCTACACCGATATCACCAGCTGGAATATCCGTATCTGGTCCGATATATTTAGAAAGCTCCGTCATAAAGCTTTGAGTGAAGCGCATTATTTCCCCATCAGACTTCCCTTTTGGATCAAAATCTGCTCCACCTTTTCCTCCACCAATAGGTTGACCAGTGAGAGCATTTTTAAAAATTTGCTCAAATCCTAGAAACTTGATAATACTTGCATTTACAGATGGGTGAAACCGAAGTCCACCTTTATATGGTCCAATCGCACTATTATATTGTACGCGGAATCCACGGTTTACTTTTACGTTTCCTTGATCATCGACCCAAGGTACACGAAAGCTTATCATTCTTTCTGGCTCAACAATTCTTTCAAGAATACCATGGTGGATATATTTAGTGTTTTTCGTAAGAACTGGTATTAAGGAATCAAAAACTTCTTTTACAGCTTGATGGAATTCAACTTCATTGGGGTTTCTCTTCTTTACTTGTTCAAAAACATCATTTACATACTCTTTCACAATTGTTACTTCTGCTTGTTCCGTTTTTACTAAAATCGCCATCTAATTTACCCCTCCATTTAATGTTCACTAACTTTTTTATAATAAACTTTGATTATAAATCTCTTAGAAATAGCTAATTTGTAAGAGGAATTAACGTTCATGTGTTAGATTTTCCGTTAAGGTTGATTTTATTATTAAAAAATGATCTAATCAATATAAAGAATAGATAAGAATGATGCCAAAAAGAGATTGATGTTAAATGGAGGAAAGAATGGAACTTAGACAAATCACCTATTTCATGGAGGTTGCAAAACTAGAACACGTGACAAAAGCAGCAGAATCGTTACATGTTGCCCAATCAGCTGTAAGTAGACAAATTTACAACCTTGAAAAAGAGCTAGGAGTAGATTTGTTTATTCGTGAAGGGCGTAATGTGAGATTAACCCCGATTGGAAGGGTATTCTTAGAACGAATGAAGCAAGCAACGAATGTAATACATGATGCTACTCGAGAAGTAAAAGAATACTTGGACCCGGAAAAAGGAACCGTGAGAATTGCCTTTCCTATCAGTATGGCGGCATATACATTACCTACTGCAATTTCTGCTTTTCGAGAACTATATCCAGAAGCGAAGTTTCAATTGAAACAAGCTTTATATCATGAGTTAATGGACGGTGTAGAGAAGGGGGATTTCAACCTCGCATTAATTGGTCCTGTACCTAAACAACGCGAAAAAATAAAATGTAGTATTTTGTTTACCGAAAATATTGTTGCTTTGTTACCGATCAAGCATCCACTTGCAGAAAGACCATTTTTAACATTACCAGAACTGAAAGATGAGCCGTTTATTTTATTACCAGAAGGCTTTGTTTTCCGAAACATGGTAGTGAACGCTTGTAAACAGGTTGGGTTTGAACCAAGGGTGGCATTTGAAGGTGATGATATTGATGCATTGAAGGGTCTTGTGTCAGCTAGCTTAGGTATAACCCTTATGCCAGAAGTAACATTAATAGATAATTTACCACGATTAACTGTGAAGATCCCAATGGTAGAACCACGAGTAACAAGGTCTGTTGGAGTAATCACTCCGAAAGAAAGAGAACTACTTCCAACAGAAAAATTATTCTACGATTTTCTAAAACGATTTTTTGCTCGAATGGATAGATTTCAGAACTAAAGTGAGTACTTCAAATGGAGATGTCTTTGAAATACACACTATAGTATGGTGTAAAAGAGACAGTACTTATGTTTTCAATAATCGATCTTTTGACATAAACAAATAACTGACTTTCCTTTTTTCAAATATACTGGAGAACGATCCTGTTGACAGAATGTGAATGGGAATTTGAGAAGAGTATTTTAATAATCGATAGTACAAGTTAGGTATCGGTTTAGTGTCAAAGCCTAATCTACCAACTAGCTTGTTCAACATTGTTACTCCCCATATAGCTTTAATTTGATCATGGAGCTGATGGTTTCTTATATAGTTTGCAATGGCAGGTAATGCCTCGCTTACCATTTGGTATAACATCATGGTTCTACGTGTTTTTGATTTGATTAGAGACAAGTGTTGTAATAACCGTATGTTATGTAAATGTATTCTAACTAGATAATCTCCTTTGGTGATGATACTTCCATCTGAAAGTACTTGTTCTGGCCCACGATATTTATTAACATGAACTCGAAAAACAGGAATGTTATCTTTCGATGTAATTGTAGAAAACCTTCTAATCCTCTGATAAACAGGATCGAAATCATCCCAGATGTCAATTAGATAACCCTTCATTTTCTTCAATCTCCTCTAAATAAGGATGCTGTCAGTGTTGTGACAGTTTTCTTATACCATACATCATACTGTAAATTATATTTTTGCCAAAACAGAGCGAAACATTCTTTGCATGAGAGGAAAACAATTATTACCAACAACTATAAATCTTGTCAAAACAAGCACACTTTCTTGGTTTTATTTTTATTTATATCCGAATCTGTTGACTATTTCCAGTTTCATTCGGTACAATTACAACATATGCTTTTGAAAACGTTATTAAAAAGTGATGTGGAGGAGTTAACATGGGAGAGCTTACAATAGAAAAAAAAGAGGTACTAAAAAATATTCATTTACTAATGAATAATCTAACAACAATTAATGATAATACAGGAGAATTCCTTTTAAACTTTGATGGCTTAGTTGTTGATGACAAGAGCTGGAACGTATGGAATTGGCCACAAGGTGTTGGGTTATATGGTATCTATAAGTACTGGAGACTGACTGGAGATCAAAAAGCGTTAGACATCGTGAATGATTGGTTCGAAGCGCGTTTTGAAGAGGGAGTTCCACCGAAAAACGTGAATACAATGGCTCCTTTCCTTACGTTAGCATACTTGTACGAAGATACGAAGGATAAAACATTAATTCCGTACTTAGAAACATGGGCAGAGTGGGTTATGCATGATATGCCACGTACGAAAGAAGATGGCTTACAGCATATGACATACGGACCGGAGAATAAGAATCAGCTTTGGGACGATACATTGATGATGACTGTTCTTCCGTTAGCGAAAATTGGAGTTCTTTTTGATAGACCTGAGTATATTGAAGAAGCAAAAAAACAATTTTTGATTCATATCAAATACTTAAGTGATAGAAAAACGGGTCTTTGGTTCCACGGGTGGACGTTTGAAGAAAATCATAACTACGCAGAAGCGTTATGGGCAAGAGGTAACTGCTGGATCACGATCGCTATTCCAGAGATTATTGAGATACTAGATCTAAAAGAAGGGGATTTCTTCCGAGACTTTTTAGTAGATACCCTTACAAGACAAATTGAAGCTCTAGCAAAATATCAAGATGAAAGTGGTTTATGGCATACATTAATAGACGACAAGACATCTTACTTGGAAGCATCTGCAACTGCTGGATTTGCTTATGGAATTTTAAAGTGTGTGCATAAGCGCTATATAAGCCAAGATTATAAAGAAGTAGCTCATAAAGCAATTCAAGGAATCATAAATGAAACTGCAGATAACGGTGCACTACAAAAGGTATCTGTTGGTACAGGTATGGGGGATAACCTGCAATTTTATAAAGATATTAAAATCACGGAAATGCCATACGGACAGTCATTAGCAGTATTGGCTTTATCTGAGTTTTTAAATTCATATATTTAATTTAGTAAAAAAGTTCTGAGATAGAATTAATTGTCTCAGAACTTTTTTGCTTCCTCATTCTCTTCCCATAACAGAGTTTCGGAATCTTCCTCATGATTAAGATCATGATGTCTACTTTCGAGGTGAAGGTATAACGTTACCGTAACAAATGAAAAAATAACTAGAAAACTAATAACGGTACGATATAATAGTCTTCTCTTTGTTTGTATGGTCATATGTTATCAATCTCCTACCATAGTAATAATATCTACCACTAATCTTAACGAATATTGTGATAATTATACTCTGAAAAGGTATCTTTAATCTTTGACTTCGATTCAGTGAGATCTTTTAACAACTGTGTGACAAATAAAGTAATAGAGTTACATGAAATATAAACGTAACATTCGTATTACATTCTTGTGATGTTGCCTTGATATACTTCTAATTGCCTAACAATGGTAAATAGTAGATTTATTTACTAGTTATAGGAATTACTAGAATACATAATGTAGGAAAAAACTACAGTAAACTGCAAATTCTACCTCGATTCTACTTACAGCATTTTTTGCAGTAATCGAAATGAAATAGGAGGAAGAGCGTGTTGACAAAAAAAGTACTGGTAATACTAATGGTAATAGTTTTTATCGTAGGAAATTTCACATTACTTCCTGTAGCATTTGCAGACAACACCAATGATCTACAAAATCAACGTTCTCTCATACAGGAAGAACGTACGAGTATTCAAGAAGAATTATCAGAAACAGAGCAAGAATTACTAGAAACATTGCTTGAAATGGAACAACTACAGGAGCAAATAGATCGAGTGATAGAGGCTATATCAGACAATCAAGAAATGATAGTAGAAACAGAAGATAATATGGGAATACTAGAACTAGAATTAGAGCAATTGGAAGATGAGATAGAGTATTTTCAAAGAGATATCGATGTACGCTTTGATTTATTACAACAACGAGCGGTTTCTTATCATAAAAGCGGTGGGAACATAAGTTATTTACAGGTAATTCTAGGATCCAAAGGTTTTGGAGATTTAGTAGAACGAGTTTTTGCCATCTATAAAGTAGCGAAAGCAGATACAGATTTATTAGCTCAATATGAAAAAAGTATAGAACAGCTGGAAGAGAAGCAATCTTTAGCCGAAGGAAAAATGGTTGAAATGGAAGAACTTTTTACAGAATTAGTTGGAATGCAGCATCACTTAACGGAGCAACAAGATCAAAATGAAGAATTAGTAGCAATGTTACAAGAGAAGGAGAGTGAGTATAAAGAAACTCTTGTAGCTTTGCAAGAAAGAGATAGTGAGTTAGCTTCTCAGGAATCAGAGATGTTAGCTAGAATTAACGAAGCGAGAGAACGTGAAAGAGTCCGTCTTGCTGAAGCTTCCACCCAAACGGTGCGCAATGCAGAAACTACAAATGTTGCTGCAACATCATCCATTCAACAAGTTTCTAGGACTACTGGTGGATCTGTTACTGACGTTATTAATGCAGGGAAAAAATACATAGGAAACTCTGTATACGTTTTTGGTGGTGGTAGAACAGCTTATGATATTCAAAATGGTAGATTCGATTGTTCTGGCTTCGTACGTTGGGCATATTCGCAAATCGGAGTTAACTTAAGTTATAGCGCAAGGTCCATGGTGAACGATGGACGTCGTGTTTCTACTAGTGAAATGAGACCAGGTGACCTAGTTTTCTTTGATACATATCGAACAGATGGTCACGTAGGTATTTATGTTGGTGGAGGCCAGTTTATCGGCTCCCAAAGTGGTGGAGTTACAATAGTGAGTATGAACAGTGGCTACTGGAAAAATACATTTAATGGTCGCGTTGTGAGGGTTGTTGAATAAATAGAATGAAACAATATACCCGCTATGAGGATACTCATAGCGGGTTTTCGTTTTTTGAGGGGATCTTACTTACTTATTAAATGCTATGTTAAGGAACAATGTAGATTTTTATAGAAGGTGTGCGAGACCCCACAGGGAGGTATCGACCGAGGCGGTTTGCATATCGTTCAAAGGAACGAGATCAACCTGGAGTAAAAATCAACATCAATTTTTATAGACCCTTTTAAAAAATGTATATTTTTTTTGTAACAAAAAGGAATTTCATGGTACTAATGTAGTGAGAAGTAATAGATTATCCTTCTAGCTAAGCCTAGGGATGGAGGAAATGATGAAACTGGAGGAAGTGTATAATCAAATTCAACCAAATATATACGCTTTTTTTTACGCCAAAACAAACAACAAAGAAATATCTGAAGACTTAACCCAGGAAGTTTTCTATGAAGCTATAAAGAGCTTTGCTACTTTTTCTGGGAACGCGACGATGAAAACATGGCTATTCTCTATTGCGAAAAACATGCTTAGAAAATTTTATCGATCGAAGAAGTATAAAGAAATGCTAGAATCAAAAATTCAACAGGAACGAAAAGATTCAGAATCAGTAGAAGAGAATGTTGTCAAAAAGGAGGAAGGGGAACTACTTAGAAGTCTCATAACCAATTTAGAAGAACATTCAAAGGAAGTAGTAATCTTACGTGCATATGGGGAATTATCCTTTCAAGAAATTGGTGTACTTTTAAATAAAAGTGAAAATTATGCAAGAGTGACATTTCATAGAGCCAAGCTAAAACTTCATAAGGAGTTGAAGAAGTATGAAGGATAAACAACGATCTCATATTTTTCAAGATTTGTTACCTTTGTATCATGAAGGGTTATTAAGTAATGAAACCAAATCATGGCTAGAGGAGCAAATAGAAGGTAATTCGGAATACGAAGAACTATTGAATATGACAAATGAATCTTTACCTGTTAATGACATTGAGTCACCAATTAATAATGAAAAGATGTTTCAACGAATAAATCAAAAGTTATCTCTTTATCAAATTATTTTTGTTGCCATTTCCTTTATTCTAGCTATTCAAACATCTATATTAAACGAAAGCTTTGGCTTTATCCTGTCCTATTCAGTATTAGGCTTAGTCTCCTACCTGTTTTATAAAAACATGAAAATTGTTTTCTTTATCTCTTTTATTCCCATATTTATGTGGCAAATAGGAATTACCATTTCGGATATTCGTAGCGGATCCCTGATTGGAGATGTTAGTAATATCGCAGCTATTTGGTACATTTTATCTGGTGCGGTCTTGATGTCGATTATCCATTACGTATTTGCGTTTATAGGAAGTATCATAGGTTTACTCATTTTGAAACTGAAGGAAAAGGAGTGATATTTTATGAAGGTGAAAAAATGGATTTATAGCATTCTCATTGTTGTTTTGTCAACAATAGTGTTAGTTCTATATACTGGTTTTAATGGAAATCCAATTAGTAAATTTATTGCGGAAAAATCATTGAGTAATCACCTAGAAGAGACGTATCCAGATAGAGAGTTTCGTATAAAGGAAGGATTTCATAACTTTAAAATAAGTGGCTATGAATTCAACGTTGTGGAAATAGGAAGTGGCATAGAATTTGATTTTACAATGAATGGTGATTTTATTCCGAGACTTGGGCTTGATGGAGTTCGTCAGAGTCAACTTGATAGGAGACTCATGGAGAGATTGAGTGATGAAGCGGAAGAAGAGATGACCACTTTATTAGCAGACGAAATAAACACTCTCAAAAGGATCGATGTAAATGTGGAAGTGTTAAAAGGGCAATTACCCAATGATGTTGTATGGGATAAGGATTTACCATTTGATAATCAGCTAACTATTTACATCTTGTTAGATCTCTCTGATCTGAAAAAAGAAGAATTTTTTCACATCGCACAGAATGTTCAAGAGAAATTAAACAAAGAAGGCTACGATTATGAGCGAGTGATAATTGATGGAAATGTGTTTGAAAATGAACAGGATGATTATGGCTATGTGAAGTATGCACTTGGTTTTCATAAGACGGAGAAATTGAAAGAGAAGGATATCAAAGAGTTTTAAAAAATGCGGTGGGGGTTCACCTCTTGTAAGATGAGCTCAATATCTAGACAGGCACGGCATTTACAGTTGAGAGAACTTTTTAGCTTTTGAAGTGTAGGACCTGCGTTTATCAGGTAAATTCATTGCTAAGTAGATACACAACCTTCAAGGAAAAAGATAACTCTCTAGTTCATTCTAGAGAGTTATCCCATTTTTTTAGGTGTGGTTTGAAGTGACATCTTCTATTTAGTGGAAGATAATGTGGTCCTGGTCCTTTACACTCGCTATTTCCGTTATACTGTAACAGCATTCTTAGATAACATACAAAAACACAGATAAGAAGTGCGCAAAGCTTCCTAGAAGGATAAATATATGAAATATTTCATGGAACCCCATATACTTGAAAGCTAACCATTTTGGCTTCAAACCGTAAATGACCCCGCCAATGGTGTATAAAACCCCACCAACGATTAATAAAACAAGCCCGTTTGAATGAATGACATTACTAAGAGGAGCGCTAAAGAAAATGACGATCCATCCCATAGCTATATAAAGTGTAGTGGAAAGCCAACGTGGGCAGTGAAACCATACAAGCTTAAACACTACTCCAAACAGGGCGAGACTTGTAATGATTGAAAAGAGCACCCATCCAGTTACACCACGCAAGCTAATTAAACAAAAAGGAGTATAGGTTCCAGCAATTAAGATGTAAATCATGGAGTGATCAATTCTCCGCAAAAAAGCAATTACTTTATCTCGAGCTATGACCATGTGATACGTAGCTGAAGCAGCATAAAGTAAAATCATACTTATCCCAAATATAATCACAGCAGTAATATGAAGAGGGTTGGGCGTTGTGATAGATACTTTTATTACCATTGCAAGTAATCCGATAAAAGCCAAGATAGCACCAGCTAAGTGTGTTAATCCATTTATAGGTTCACGAATATAAGTGTTCATTAAACAATACCTCCATATACGTTATGTAGTTTACGATACTACATATAATAATACATGCGTTTTCAAATGCGGTCAACCGTTTACTTGTATTAAATAGTTCCGTATAATTGTAATATGTCAATGTGATAGGAGATTATCATGGAAAAAATGAAAGAACTTATTGAAACAATGGGGTTAGAAACAAATATAGCGATTGAGGATATTCCGAGTATTGATTTATATATGGATCAAGTTATCCAATTATTTGAAAACAATTGTAAGAATACCAAAAGAAACGATGACGAAAAAGTACTTACGAAAACAATGATAAACAACTATGCAAAGGGGAAACTTTTTTTTCCAATTGAAAACAAGAAATACTCAAAGGAACATATCATTCTCATTAGTCTTATTTATCAAATGAAGGGCGCATTATCTATAGGCGACATTAAGAAAACACTGGAGCCTCTAAACAAGAACTATGTAAATGAAAACATAGACCTGGAATCTATCTATCGAAGTTATTTAACATTGTCTGAATCCAATACTAAGAAGGTTCAAGAAGATATTCTAGACCAACATACGGAAGTTGAGAATGAGCTAGGTAAACTAGAAGGGGAAGACAAAGATTATATAGAACAGTTACTGATAATTACATCACTCATACAGATGAGCAACTTATACCGTCGCGTTGCCGAACGACTAGTGGATTCTATTGTTGAGGAAAAATAAAATGAAAAGTATATAATCTAGGACGGATCCACATAGAGTTTTGTGGATCCGTATTTTGATTACAACCTAATTTTAAATTTGACGCAGCCAAACTCCCAAGGCGTGGAGTGTTTTTTCATGGCTTAAAGGAAAAACGAAAACCCAGTATATAAAACAGTAGTGATACCAGCAGCTATTAGTGCTGGTTTTAGCTTAAATCTCGCATAGTCCATGACAGAAAGATCTAATATTTTTGCAATTGTATTTGTATCATCACTTAGTGGTGATGCAAGAGCACCGAAGGACCCGCTAGCAAAAACTGCACCCACGATTAGTGGTAAAGATACATCTGCTGATAAAGCAAGACTAATTCCTAAGGGCATTAATATCCCCCATGTACCCCAAGCAGAGCCAATAAAATAGGAAATAGCAGCTCCGAATACAAAGAGGAGAGGCGTTATTAATAAATCAGGAATCCAATCCGTGTAAGCCGTAACAAATCCTGAGAAACCTAAATCGTCTGTGACAGAGGACAATCCCCACACGACAGACAGTAGCACAATCACAGACATAAGTTCATTTCCACCATCAATAAAGCTTGTGATAAGATCATTCAACTTAAATTTTTGTAATAAAAAGAGTGCCATGGAAACAAAAACAGTAATTAATAATGCAACAACCATTGCTTGAAGAACGTTCGCACGAATAAAGGCCTCTGTTAATGTATAACCTTCTTCATTTCCATCCCACCACGTAAGGAAAAGCGTTAATCCAATAACTAAGCATACTGGGATTACCAAATTCCAAGGTTTGTTAGGGAGATCTTTGGATACAGCGGGGTGACACTCGTGCCAGTCATCCTCCTCATCTACATCTTCATCTATCTCCGTTGGTGCATCGGTGTGAGACGGGTGAAAAAAGCTCAAATAAATACCTAATAAAATAATGACAAAGGCGAAAAAGTTAAAGGGAATACTCTGAATAAATAAGGAGTATGGGTCTGTATCAATACCTGCATTTCTAGTGGATATTTGAATAACAGAAACCATATATCCTACAAAAGCTGTTGCCACAGGTATTAGTACAATGACTGGTGTTGCTGTCGTTTCTATTACGAAACCCAGCTCTTTCGTAGACATTTTTACTTTCTTTAATAGTGCTTTCATAATAGGAGCAATCGTCACAAAACGAAAGGTAGGTGCACTAAATGTCCCAATTGTTGATATATAAGTGACGATCAATGCTTGCTTTTTTGTAGTAATTTTATTAGCAGCAGTTTCCACGAAGCCTTTTATACCACCACTTACTTTAATCATTCCAATGAGCCCAGCAAAAGAATAAAGAAAGACAATAATCTTAATGTTGTTTTCGTCTATTAGTGCTTGCACTACGTAAACAAGCATTGTTTGAATTCCACCTAATATGGTGGGAGAAATAATGTAGGAGCCAACCAAGAGACCCACAATAAGTCCTGGTAGTACTTGTTTTGTGTAAATTGCGATAGGAATTACAACTAGAAAAGGAAGGATTGATAACCAGCTTGCTTCCATGACATCACCTACTAACATAGAATAATGAATCCTGTTTCTTATGATGTGAGGTTTCGTGGAGTATTATGTAAGAGAGTTTGTGTTGGTATGGGCACAACGCGTAAATACGTGTAAGTCGAGCATAGAGAAGTGCCAATTTGCCAAGAGCATTTTTAAAATACACAAAAACCGTGAGGATCGCACAGAAATGTGATTGGATCGCACAGAAATCGTGAGAATCGCACAGAACATGGTTGGATCGCACAAAAAACACGAGAATCGCACAGAACCATGGTTGGATCGCACAGAAAACACGAGTATCGCACAGAACCATGATTGGATCGCACAAAAAACGTGAGAATCGCACAGAACATGGTTGGATCGCACAAAAAACGTGAGAATCGCACAGAACCATGGTTGGATCGCACAGAAATCGCGAGTATCGCACAGAAAACGTGAGAATCGCACAGAACCATGGTTGGATCGCACAGAAATCGCGAGTATCGCACAGAACCATGGTAGGATCGCACAGAAAACGTGAGAATCGCACAGAACCATGGTAGGATCGCACAGAAAACGTGAGAATCGCACAGAACAATGCTAGGATCGCACAGAAAACACGAGTATCGCACAGAACATGGTTGGATCGCACAAAAAACGTGAGGATCGCACAGAAAACACGAGAATCGCACAGAACATGGTTGGATCGCACAAAAAACGTGAGGATCGCACAGAAAACACGAGAATCGCACAGAACCAT
>NZ_JBGUAU010000026.1:0-76734 GCF_041820985.1 Evansella sp. AB-rgal1 | reverse complement strand
ATAGATAATGAATACTTTGAAACTTATTATAAAGAAAGCAGTTCAATGAAATCAGAAGTGCTTGTTAGAATATTGGAAGAAAATATGTCATTTGAATTACCCAAGAATTTTAATGAAGTGGATAGCAAGATATTAGTTACTGTAGGTGAAAGAGAAAAATCAGTAATGATAAAGTCAGCAAAAGATATAGTTTCAAACAACCCCAATTGTGTAGGGATAATCATCCCTAAAATTGGTCATGGCGTATCTTTGGTAAAGCCTGATTTTTTTAATCAATTGATAGAAAAATGGATACAGGATAGTTCTTTGCCACAGGATATCCGTACGATCTAATGAAGTTTTTTATTAAAACAGGGAAGATGCTTGAAGTAACTATTTCTTTATGATGAACTCGATAAAGGAGGATGTGAATTGATACTACATATTGTTGATAAAGAAGAATGGTTGATAGCAAAAGCTAAGGGTATATATGTTCCCTCAAGTTTAGAAAGTGATGGTTTTATTCATTGCTCTACAAAAGAGCAAGTAGTGAATGTAGCTAATTTCTTATTTAAGGGCAAAGACGGATTGGTACTTCTATGTATAGACACAAATAAAGTTAGCTCCAATATCATTTTTGAAGACTTATATGATACAGGAAAATTATTTCCACATATTTACGGTTCTCTAAATACAGATGCTGTATCTAATGTTGTTAATTTCCCACCAAACAGCGATGGAACTTTTGATTTACCTAAAGAATGTAAGTAAGGGGGAGTTATATGAATGTTTTACGTGATAGTCCAGTCGGATTATTTCAACGGGGATTTGCTCTTTTTATAGATTTAATCATAATTATTATTTTTGCTCTCACACTCCACCTTGTCTTTCAAAATGAAAGTGTATCATTTGAAAGTTCGTTAATATTGCGTCTAGCAGCAAGTTTTCCATATATATATGCGGTATTTCTTCCGTTATTTTGGAACGGCTATACAATAGGAAAACGTCTTGTCGGTATAAGAATTGCTCGCGTTTCAGGCGAAAAGTTAACATTAGGAACGATGATAATAAGAGAACTATTAGCAAACCTTCTTTATTATGTTACTTTTGGTATTCTGTCACTCATAAGCGTGTATCTTGTTTCAACGAGAGATGACAAGCGTTCCATTCATGATTTGTTAGCTGGAACTTATGTTACTTCTAATTTACCGGAGCAGGAGTAGAAATAAACGTAATTAATAGTATGAAAGTTTAACAATCAAATTACCGATAGCTGAAGAAGTTGGCGCTGCCCGTATGGAACGAGTGGGTTAACGTTTACAAATAGCTCTCGGGACAATAACTAGAAGCCAAACGATGCATTCGAGTGAATGGAATGCATTGTTTGGCTTCTTTCAGACCTATTACATGGTAAGTTTAAGATGAATAATCACCTTTTTTTTATCAACAAGAGCATTTACTGGTTAATCCTGAACAATACGCTTACGAATTTCTTCATTCCCCTGAGTTACTTCCAGGGCCGCTTTCCGAAAGTTTTCCTCGATCCGCTGCCGTTGGTGGCTCTTCTAACCATCCATTTCCAATAGTCAGATTCAATCCTTCGTTTGCATATTTTGCTATATCTCCTGTTTGAATAGCAAATTGAGCATGTAAATCATGTCTCATGATTTTAGAAACTGCTTCACCGTAGTTCAAAATACCGATTCCGTTTGCAAGAGCTACTTGATACATCATTAACTTATCTGAATAAGGCGGGGTTGTAGAATCAGTAACATGAGCATCCATTGTACTTGGAACGGGTAAATCTTCACTAATAAGGAATTTCCCTAATTGCTTAATTTGTGTATCTGCCACGGCAGCACCTTGTTTAAAAAATTTTCTTATTTTATCTGATGAGGCAACCTGACTATACCCAAGCATCAATGCTTTACCCAAAATATTTGAATTGATATTCGCTTGTAAATGTTTAATTTCTATTGCAGTTAATGGACGGCTCTTTCCTGCTATGATAGAAATAAACGATTCTTTTTCAACAAAATCGACTTTTTTAGGATAAGGGATAGTAGGTGCAGAAATACTTCCTCCTTTTCTAAGTAATAAGTGTTTTCCCTTTTCATATGTAAGAACTGTGTCATCTAAACACATTTTAAAATAATCAATAATATCTTGTCGATGGGAAGTAGAAAGTGCACTTCCATAAGTAAGTAAAGCTGCTCGTGACATTTCTACAAGAAAAAATATCATAAAAAAATCACTGAATAGACGTGGGGCATCTTTTCGAACATCTTGATCTCCAAAACCTACAGGAAGAGGTATGTTCTCTTTTGTAAATATCTCTCTCATTATATTTAGGTGTTTTCTTGAAGTATCTAATGCAAATTCAAGAAACTCTTTCGCTTCATCGTCTTCAACAACTTGAAGATGATGTTCAAAGAAACAAGAAAATAAAGAGTCCCCTAAATAATTCGAAAATAAATCTCCTAATTCGGATGAAATTAACTTTTGGTATTTTTGATGTTCTCTAATTTCTTCAAGTTGCTCTTTATCTAACGAATTGTTCTCCACTTTTATATATCCTCCTAAAACAAGCGTTATGTAGTGTAGTATATGCAAAAAAATAGAGACTATCCAAACGTCATTATTTTTAGTGATTCTGTTCAGAATACTAAGAAGAAGCCAAGCAATGTATTCGAGTGATAGAATGCATCGCTTGGCTTCTTTCATGATATAAGGTATGGAATGAAACACATGGAGGAAACCTTGTACCTGTTACACTAAAGGGTTCGTTAAGTAAAAACCTTTGTATTTTTAATCAACTGCCCATCTGGTTTCACTGTAAATAAGGGGATATCTGGTAATCCCTCTACAGATAGAATACTTTGTTTTCCTAGTAATTTTGAAAGCTCACTCATAAATTCAATAATCACAGTAGCTTTCTTTATGCTTTTTACCTCATTTGGATCTATATCTAGTTCTAATTCATCTTATGGGAAAAAATGACAATTGATAGTGGCACCTTTTATAATAATCGACATTAGGAAAATGCCGCCATTCTCTTTTCCTTCAAAAATATTGGCAACTTCTTTTTCTTTGTAAACTGTTATTTCTCCTTTTTTGTAAAAAAAGGTTCTATTTGCTTGTGCTATCGGTTCTCGTTAATTTACGCATACTTCTTCACTATTTAGTGTGGGAGAATAGCTTATAACCAATCAAACCGCCAACTAAAGCCGATAATCCAGAAATGATCACCTTGGTAATTACGCTTGTATTTGGAATAAAATACTCAGATATAAAAACAACAATTGCAACAAAGAGTCCTGTAAACAAAGCTAATCCTATACTTCCACTTTTCAAGTTAGCACCTCCAATTTGATACATAAATCTATATGTAATAGATTATACGACTAAATTACTTTGAAGTTTCGTAATGCTGATAGATAAAAAAGATCCTATCTGTCCAAGCACACATTTTAAACGTTGAAAGTAAGACTTACAGATGACTTTTAAGAACTTCTTAGTGGAAGATGACGTAGTTCCAAAATAAACTAGTATATAGGTTATGGGGAGTCGGTTTTTCCGACTCCCCATCTTCTTTCACTTTATAAATTGAACGTGATTAGAATATTGTTATAAATTTCTTTGTTTGACTTCCTGCATTCTCCAATCAGCTGATTCCGCTTTTGGTGCACTTGCAGGTACTATATGAGCACCAAATTGTACTAGTTTACCTAAATGCATGACAGATTGATTGAGTTGATCCAGCTTTTTCTCAATACGGTATAGTAAAGAAAAGGTAACGACAATGGGAAATCCGTATTCTCCAACAAGTGTTAACCATACTTCCATTTTCATTCACCTCCCTATATATTGATAATTTGTCTTACTACATAAAAAGGAGAGGCGCTAACCTCTCCAATAGATTACAGTGCAATCTCAATTTGTTGAACAGATCGATCTACGACTCGTGCACCACGCTTCTGAACCAATGCTCCGTTGTGGGATGTAAATACGTTATTAGCAATAATAAGATTCATTACCTCCGACACAGCTTCTACACTTACAGGCTCTTTAGGAGCATCTAGTGAGATTGTGACGTTTTTCCCACCCTCATTTGTGAAAAGTAACTCCAAACGTTTATTCATTTCGTTTCACCTCCTTCTTCTTCCAACATACAAAATCCCGTGATTACATTGTTAAATCATACGTATTGCCACGTTCTACACTTTCTAACTCATGCTGTTGAAGAGAAGCAAGAGCTACTGCAACTTGTAACAACTTATCGCCAGCTGCATCGGTAGCAATGTTTTGAAAGCTTTTCGTTTTGAAAATTGGCTCTCCTTCATCGGTATAACTAGTAATGAATGATAACGTTAGTTTTGAATTTACGATCTTTTCCATTGTCGTTCACCCCCTTTCACCATATAAGTATCAATTTCTAGTGAAAAAGGGTGCAGCTTTTTTACAAAAATAGAAATATTTTTTTGAATGATAGAAAAAACTACTAATAGTGAGAGGTTACTTGTGTGGTGATTTTCAACTTTGTAGAAACTCATCTAGTATTTCGTTAAAAAACAACTAGACTTCTGCCGTCTTTTTCCGATTCTTCCTCTTCTATTAACATAGTCCTCAAAGAATAATTTCCTTTTTGAAAAGTTTTTGCATCCTTTTTTCCTGTTTCAGGATACTTATATAGTGAACAGATAAATACATAAAAACGGGAGTGGTAGATATGGAAAGTTTGAAGTGTGCGTTAATTAAAGAGGAGTTAGTAGAGTTAACTGGAGATTACAAACTATCGATTGTGTTAAATCAACTAATCTATTGGACGGAGTTTGTGAGAGATTTTGATTCGTATATGGAGGAAGCGTCAGCGTCGAAATGATCCAGATCTACCTTTAACAGAAGGATGGATCTATAAATCGGCGGAGGAGCTTGCTTCAGAGACGATGATGAAGGTGTCTCCGAAGACGATGCGTGAATATTTGAGGAGCTTATCGCGAAGGGGTGGGTAGATGAAAGAAGTAATCCGCACTTTAGCTGGGATCATACGAAACAATATCGAGTGAATTTGTATCAACTTCAGCAAGATCTGTACGAGCTTGGCTATGTGCTCCAAGGGTATTAAGTTCATATTCTATTTTTACTAGAAGACGAGGTAGTAACGGTATTGTTTCGAAAACAGTGGATGCGAGACAAGGATGGATTTAAGTAGGGTGGAATTGTCGTTATGGAGTGTTCATAAGGACGAAATCGGGATGTGGAAGGGTGGAATTGTCTCGTAAGCGTAGGTTACTAGATAAAGAATGATTTGAAAATAAGGTAATTGTTTTTTCATACAGTGTTTGGGCGAACTAACCGAGAAAGGAGGTGAGGGGATGACGATTGAGGAGATGTATCGCGAGGCGGTGATTCGGAAGTTTGAGAGTTTAATTCTGTTGATCGAGTGGCTTGTGTATGAGAAGGGTGTGAGTATGGAGCGAGATAGCAAGAATATTAGCTTTGTTTGTGAGAAGTACGGGGCTACGTTACATACAGAGTTGGCTCATTATAAGGAGAAGCAAAAGCGGAGGGGGAAGTCGTCGTTGGAGCAGTATTTAAAGTAGGTTTTTCATAAAAAAGGTAATTGGCCCTTTGGGGTGACCAACTAAAAAACAGGAGGCTTGTTGAAGATGGAGGAAAAAAGATTAATAGAAGTGTTGATTATGGATTCTAGTTTGATAGAGGATGGGCTCACTTATAAGGAGCGTGAGGTTCAACTGAATGGAAAGCGTTGTTGAAAAACAAATATGAATATCGATCATCCGATGAAGTTTCTGTTTAACGAGATTTTGAAGCTGAAGGAAGAGAACGAGCGGATGAAGGGGTATCTTGGAATTTGAATTGGTTTTTGGGATTCACAGGGCTGGATTGCAGCGGAATGGGCTTGATTGTTAACGAGAAAACAAAAGGAGAAATGTTGCATATGAGACATCAGACAAAGTTTATGACGAAAAATGATTGTTTTCAAGCGGGAAGAAAGATAAGGGTGAAAGGGATTATGTTGCATTCGACGGCGGTGCCTGGTGTGATGGCGGGGGCGTGGTTTGAGCGGTGGAATCGGTCGTTTCGGGCTGGGGAGATGGGGCGGCAGGTGTGTGTGCATGGGTTTGTGGATGATCGGGAGGTGTGGCAGTATTTGCCGTGGGATCATCGGGGGTGGCATGCGGGTGGTGCGGCGAATGATTCGCATGTTGGGCTTGAGATGTGTGAGCCAAGTGGGTTTTCGTATGGTGCTGGGGCGAGGATGGTTGGGTATGATGTGGGGAAAAATGAGGGTTATTTTCGGAAGACGTGGGAGAATGCGGTGGCGTTGTGTGTGTTGCTTTGTGAGAGGTTTGGGTTGTCGGAGCGGGATGTGATTTGTCATGCGGAGGGGCATCGGCTGGGGATTGCGAGCAATCATGGGGATGTGATGCATTGGTTTCCAAAGCATGGGGAGAGTATGGAGAGTTTCCGGACGGCGGTTGGGAGGGAGTTGCGGAGGGGGAGTGGGATTGGTGTTGCGAGGGAAGGAGTGGTTGGAAATCTGAGCATGGGAGGCGGGAAGGTTGGCTTGACGGGTGGTGTCAAAGTTGGGGGTGTGGTGGAATTTGTGGCTTCGGCTGGGGCGTATTATCCTGGTGGTCCGGGGATTCCTAGTTGGGTAAAGGGGTCGTATCATAAGGTGACGCAGGTGGTTTCGCAGGGACGACCTGTTGTGAAAGGCGGGAAGGAATGTGTGTTGTTGGGAGTGAAGGTGGACAAGGGTAGCGGGAAAGAGTCGGCTGGGATTATGACGTGGGTTGATCGGGGTTTGGTGAGGGAGGTTGTGATAGCGGGGGCGCGTAAGTAGGAACACAGTTGTTTTAACCTATCGTCTACTAATAGAATATTTATTAGTTACTACATAAAGTAGGTTCCAATTACCAAATAGTTGGAACCTACTTTATTGTATATGGTTGCCTAGTAATATCTGAATACATACATGTACCTTTGGTGAAAAATAACATTCACATGGGAAATCACAAAGCTTCTAATTCTATTTTATTGGTGGGGCAAGTTCCACTAGGTTTAGGGCGTCTAACCAATTCACCACCGCAATTGGGGCAAATATTGTTCCTAGTTTTTGTGCAAGGTTCACAAAAAGTACATTCGTGAGTACAAATATAAGCATTGGTTTCTATTGATATGTTTTGTTCACATGCTTCACAATTCTTTCTCATTTCTAATGCCATTTAGTACTCTCTCCTTTGTTAAGCCTATTTACTTCACAACAAGAATGACAATGTAAAAACAATTTCTCAATTTTATTTTAAAACATTGCTAGTATTTCTTCTGTGTTTTTAATAATTGCAAATTCCTCATTCATATTTGCTAAAGACATCTCATGTATTTTCTCAGCAGGTAACGTTTCCCCATTGATACTCTTCCTATCAAAAGTTGCAGTTGCGTCTGAAACTAAAACAGGGTTAAAGCCGAGGTTTCCAGCCATACGAGTTGTTGATTCAACACAGTGGTTCGTAGTCAAGCCGGTTATAACAATATTAGTAGAATTGTTTTTCCTTAATATTTCTTCAAGGTTAGTACCAATAAAAGCACTATTAACACTTTTAGTAATAATAATATCCTTTGGCTTCGGGTTAATTATTTCTTTGAATTCACTTGTTGCGCTTTTAGAATAAAAAAGAGATTCTTTCTTGTTTGATAGGTGTTTAACATAGATGACGAGTCTTTGATTTACATTCCAATACTCTATTATTTTCTCGATATTTCTTTCTGCATTAGGATTATTTCGTTTTCCCCAACTCGAGTTGTCAAAAGCCTTTTGAACATCTATTACCATTAACGGTACGTTTTCATGGTATTTTATCATCGTCATCGCCTCCTTTGATGTACTAACTTAATTCTAATAATTTACTTTTCCTTTTTACATAGATTTATTATTGTGTTTCTAATAAAATATGTAATAAATGAAGTTTTTTATGAGGTTTCACTTTAAAAATGAAGGGAGCTCTAGTATGGATGAAATTGATAAGAGAATTTTAATTGAATTGCAAGAGAATGCTCGCGTATCGATTACAGAGCTTGGGAAAAAAATTGGGCTATCAACACCAGCAACAAATGAGAGAGTAAAAAAATTAGAGGAAAGAGAAGTAATTAAAGGGTATCGAGCTATTATTAATCCAGAAAAAATAAACAAGCATGTTACCGCTTTTATACTTTATGACACAAAGAAATGTAAGGAATTTAGAGAGTTCTGTATAGAGCATCCAAGTGTAATAGAGTGTCATAGATTAGCTGGACAATATAGTTATTTAGTAAAGGTAGTAACAGAATCAGTTCACACTTTGGAGGAGTTTATAGACGATTCAATGGTGTATGGACAACCCTCTTCATTAATTAACCTATCATCACCAGTCAAACATAAACCTATAGCTTAGTATATTCTTTTGAGAAATACGCAATTAGATGGGTGTTCTATACATACATTTTTGTAGGGTGTAATGGCATTTAATTAGGAGAGAGGTGTGTATTATGATATTAGTCAGCTCCTGTTTGGCTGGATTAGAAGTAAGATATAACGTTACACATAGTTTAGATAACAAGATAAGTACGTTAGTCGGAGAGAACAAAGCTGTAGCAGTTTGCCCAGAGCTACTTGGTGGATTTTCCACTCCAAGGGAACCCGCAGAGATAGTAGGTGGAGACGGAGACGATGTACTGGATGGAAAGGCTTCTGTATTCGACAAGTCGGGGAGAGATGTAACGGAACTTTACATAAATGGAGCTTATGCTACATTAGAAATAGCTCAAAAAGTAAATGCAACACTAGTAGTTCTCAAAGAGAATAGTCCATCTTGTGGTAGCTCGTTTATTTACAATGGTCAATTTTGTGGGGAGAAAATTGTTGGTAATGGAGTTACTTCTGCATTACTTAAAAGAAATGGCTTGGAAGTAATATCAGAAGAGCAATTTGTTGATCATTACCTATGATTTTAAAATAACGCGAGCTTTTTTACATATTCATATGGAACTTGTTACTTTTGAAAAAACACACTATGTCGATAAATACAATGAATAGGTGCAAAATATCGGATATGAACCCACAGGAGAGAACGGAATAGCTGGACGTAGGTACTTTCAAAAAGAGGATTACATCTATAGTAATAGAAGTTAAATATCATGTATAAGAATTAAAGAATCACCTTGCTCCACTAAGTTTTTACTAAAAATAGAAAGGTAGGAGATACTTGAATGCCGTATAACGACGCGTCTGATACGTTACATCCTAAAAAGGGGCACCGACTTAGAGATATACCGGCTCATGATCCTTTTGTTGTAGTGCATAAAGAAACAAATACGTATTATTTATATACGACTGGTATTCCGCAATTAACAGATTTAGAAAGAAATGGAGTACTAGTTTATAAAAGCAAGGATCTAGTTGATTGGGAGGGTCCTTATGTTGTTTTTGAAGTTCCTGACGGATCGTGGGCCCACCCGCAACATGGTACCTGGGCACCAGAGGTTCATTATTATCGTGGGAAATATTATCTATTTGTCACGTTACATAATAGAAATGAAATAATAGCAGAACCGCCTGAAGTTTGGAAAACCACGCATCTTCGTGGAACTAGTATTGCAATATCTGATTCGCCAGAAGGTCCGTTTGAATTGTTGAAAACAGATGGACCGGTGCCACCTAAAAATTTCATGACGTTAGACGGTACGTTGTATGTGGATGAAGATGGACAGCCCTGGATGGTTTATTGTCACGAGTGGATTCAGGTATTAGATGGTACGTTTGAGGCCATTCCATTACAGCAAGATTTGTCAGAAGCAAATGGTGATCCAATACACCTTTTTAAAGCATCGGATGCCCCCTGGATCAATGCAGAACGAGTACCTAGTGTGGAGCCTTCCATTTATGTGTCGGATGGGTGTCAATTATACCGGACAAAAGGTGGGCAGCTTGTAATGCTTTGGTCAGGTTACAACAGTGAAGGGTATGTCCAAACGATTGCTCGGTCTCAGTCTGGTACTCTGAAGGGGCCGTGGGAACAACTAGAACCTTTAGTATTGGGTGATAGTGGACACGGTATGCTGTTTCAAACATTAGAAGGAGAATGGTTGCTAATTCTTCACCATCCATTCAGTACACCTGAATCACGGGCGAAGATTTATGAAGTGGAGGAAACAGAGGATAGCTTTAAGGTTGTGAAACCGCGAGTTGATTTACACGGTTAAAACTGTATTGATAGTGTCACCAGCATGGTGTTGTTTGAATATACCCGAGCTTGAATAGGATAAACCGCACGCCTTCCCAAAACGTATAGTAAGGATCTCTTGCTACTTTCATTCATAAAGAAAGCAGGAGATCCGCTGTACTCTCCTTACAAAACCCGTTCACCTAGTTCGCTCCTACTTTGTAAACATACCCCTATACCTTATAAGTGGTAATATATAAGAAAAGTCTTCATAACAGAGGTGATGATGTGAGTAGTTCATTAATAAAACAAATTCCTTCATTACATAATTGCAATGAAGTTATTGAGATAAATAAGGGGTTTTCCTCGGATGAAAAATATCTCATCCTTGATGAGAGTAGTAATAAACTACTACTTCGAATGTTTTCTTTAGAAGAGTTGGAATCAAAGAAAACAGAGTTTTCCATCTTGGAAAGGATGCAGGATTATCGCGTTGCTTGTTCCAAACCGATTACCATCGGCGAGGTAGAAAATCGGGGGTATATGATCACATCGTACATAGATGGGGAGGATTCAGAGGTTGCTATCCCAACATACTCAGAAAAAGAACAATATAAAATTGGTATGGATGCGGGAAATGAACTTAGAAAAATGCATCAATTATCAGCTCCAGACCATATATCTTCGTGGTATGTAAGGAAAGTGGAAAAGCATAAGAGATATGTAGATGCTTACCATGCATGTGAGGTAAAAATAAAAGATGACCATAAAATACTGCGGTTTATTGATGAACATATTCATCTAATGAAACTGCGTCCGAACGTGTTTCAACATGATGATTTTCACCTTGGCAACATCATTGTGAATAAGAAAGAATTCGCAGGAGTGATAGACTTTAACAGGTATGATTGGGGAGATCCTATTCATGAATTTTTAAAAATAGGAATCTTTACCTGGGAAATAAGTATTCCTTTTTCCATAGGACAAATCAGAGGTTACTTTCAGAATAAAGAACCAGATGAACATTTTTGGAGATTGTATTCCCTTTACATGGCAATGTGTGTTTTCTCCACTGTCGTATGGACTATAAGAACCATTCCAAACAACTTGAATGAGATGTTAGATAAAGTTTATATGTTTTTGGAAGATCATGATTACTTCACCAGAGTAAAACCAAAGTGGTATCAAGAAAATGATTATAATAGAAAATTGTAATTACTGCTTTAACAGAGACGGAGTTAGGAGGAAGCGTTATGGTGGCAATGTTATTATCTGAGAAATTCGGAAACTTCGCAATAAGAGAATGTACGGATCGAATGATTGGATAAATTACTTTCATTGAAAAATGGAGAAGTTGTAGTAAAAAAAACGGGCTGAATTTAGTAGACCTAGCTCGTTTTTTTGTATCCTTAAAATGGAAACGGTGTTAAAATTAAGGTGGTAATAGTCAAAAGTCGAGAGGTGAGTTATGGAGAAAACTAGTAGTTATACTTATTTTGCGATATGTAGTAACGGTGAAATTGACGATAGAGGTTTAGTAGCATATGAGAAAGGGATATTTAACCCTGATGATATAACTAATTTACTAGAAATCCAACCTTTTCGGTCATGTACTTATGGTGATACAAGAAGGATTGGATCACCATATTTTTTCTCTTGTTGGGATGCTGAGGAGTCTGATATAGACAGGTTAGATATAGAAGCCCAATGTATGGATTCTATTAAAAATCTGAAATATAAAATTCCTTTACTAAATCAAATTAAGGAAAAATATGATGTGAATTTCGTGATTATGATAGTACCTAGTATCTATGGTGAAGAACCACCTGTCATGAGCTTTAATAAAGAGATAATTGAATTTTGCTATTTAACAGGTACAACGATCGAGGTTGATATGTATGTCTTTTCGGAAAAAGAGAAGAGTTGATATTTTGCACCTGGTATCAAGAGTTAGGCTTTAAAGTAACCTTTCGAGGGGATGGTTATCGAGTTTTATCCGTTGGAAATAGTGAAGTTCCATTAACTATTGAAGAAGGAAGCGTTTCTTCTTTGGAAAACAAAACATACCCTATTTTTTTCGCGAAGGATATTGAAAGTATATATAAACAGCTACAATAAAAAGGTGTACAGGTAACAGAAATAAAATGTGATGGCGATAATACATTTTTTGATTTTTATGATGTAGACAATAATAGATTGCAAGTTTGCTTCTGGGAGTAAATGTTGTAAAGGGGGTAAAAATGAAGAATTTTCTACTCATGAATGCAACTAGAATACTTTTCCTAGCTATTAGTATTCTACTATTTTTACGAATTATCGCTTTGGTAGAAGAACAGTCTGCTTGGAATATTGTACATGTAATGATGCTAAGCATATCGTGGATTAGCTTTTTGTTATTTGTTCTTATAAAACGTAATAGAGCTGAAGAGGTGTAGGTTGAACAAGTAATTAGTTTCCTAAATTGAAATGTTATAGACTATTACGGGAGAGATAAGGATGAATTGTATTTTTTGCAAGATTGTAAATAGAGAAACTCCAGCAGAAATTATATATGAAGATGAATATGTTATCTCTTTTTATGGGCTACACTTTAGTGCACCAGTTCATGCGTTAGTAATTCCAAAAAAACATATTGATAATATTATGGACATTAAAGAAGATGACGAAAAAATTATCTATAAAATCCATCATGGAATACAGGAGGTTGCTAAGATATTAGGGGTAGAGAAGGATGGTTTTAGAGTGATCACGAATACTGGTCAGCATGGGCAACAGGAGGTTTACCATATGCATTATCACCTTATTGGTGGTCGCCAATTGAAATGGGAGATGTAAAAGGATGGGCTGTAATAGTAAGTAGTTCCGTTTAGAGGGAGAAAACGAAAAAATTATACAGTAAAAACGGGACCTTTTCACATAGTGAGGTTTCACGTTTTTTTGCTAAAAACATAGTAAATATACATCTAATTAGCTCATGTTTGCTACGTTCCTATTCTGCTTGTTTTGGAAGGTTAATGGAAATTTTTATAGTATAATTAAACAATAAAGACTTTGAATGTTTAATATTAAACGAAAGGGGAGGAAGATACGATGACGTTTTTAACGATTATTGGAGTTTTAATATTAGGATTGGTTATGTTGATAGTGGGTTTTATCGCTAAAAAAAGATGGATTAAATTAGTATCAATAATTCCATTGGCTGTTGCAGGGTGGCACATTGTTAGAATGTTGGCTATGGGTTGATAATGATGAGTATTTTTAAGGGTTTATTTTATGGAACATATTAGCTTTGATAATATTCTTCATTGAAAAGAAATTTTAAAAGTTTCTCTAACGGGAGCGATCGTGAAAGAAGTTGCTACTGCTCCTGTTACGAACGGGGAGGATTGTTTTATAAGAGTATGAAACTTTTTTGTTGGTTTTGACGTAATTCTTATTATAGAGGAGGGATTGCCTTGAGATTCGTTCTTAACTTAATAAGCATTATTTCCTTTTCGCCATTTATAACTGATGTAACAGAAGAACAAATAGGAGAAAATATAAAACTTCTTAAAAAACATCAATGGTTCCAGAATTATCTAAGTAATGAAGAATACAGGAGACTAATTATTAAAGATAAGGATGTTCGTGAGGTTATCGGGAGATTTAACAACAAGAAGATGGATAACGATTCGTATCATACGAAGTTTCAAAAGAAGTTACACAACGTTTTAATAAAAAGGTCAAAGAGTATGAACTAATTGAAATGATGATTTAGAGATTGTGAAGTAAGGTACTTTTAGTAATAGTTGGCGTTAGCACCATTTACTGTCGTTGCCGTTGTGGTGCTATGAAGTATTTTAGTGCAATAAGGCTTTGCCGAACATATGGAGGTGGAAAATTGAAATCAAGTGAAAAAAGAACCACAGCCTTTTTGGTTCTTAGTGGTATATTATTTGTGTTTTCAATCTTGTCAATCTTGTTTTCTTTCGATAGTTTTATAAAAGATATCGTTTACTCTTTGGGGTTTTTGATTGCAATTATTTTAAGTCTATTTTATAAAAAACAAGCAAAACAAGAACGTAAACAAAATATAAAATAGTACTAAAATATTCAACAAACGGGTGCATTTCTTTAACAAGGAATGCCTTTTTTATGTCAGTAAAAAGGAAATTAATGTTAAACTATGAGTGTAGGATAGTGAAATAAAAAGGATGATTTAAGAGATGTATTTTGTTTATAAATCAAATGCTGAAATTGATGAATATGGTTATGTGATGTTTGAAGTAGAAGGAGATGAGCAGTTGTTTTCCTTTCGAGTAGGAATTAGTGAAATGGTATTAGCAGAATTTTTTTCTGATCTATCATCTATGCTAAATGGGGAAATACACTCTTTTGCAGTAGATGGTAATGAAGCGATGACATACTATACGTTTAAGAGAAATGGAAAAGAATTAAGAATTGAAACCAAACATCATCATATTCATGAAGTTTATGAGTTTTCCTTCCATAATTTTTGTAAAGCATTGCAAGTAGCGTTTCGAAAATTCTTTAGACAGCAGAGAATGAACAATAAGGAAGAAGCAACTCAAGAGATTTTAGATGAATGGATTATTTTTAATAAGACAATTAGTTTGTTTTATTAAGTGAACCAATTTCATAATTCACTGTTTTAAAAAAGCTGACACTTCCAGAATGATAGAAAATGCCAATTTAAAAAATTATGCTGCTACTGAATGAGAGTTAGATTGTTTCCTTGCAAGTCTCATACCATACCATTGTATACCATGGTAACTAAGTTAAAATGTACTTTTGCTCGTTCTCCAGTTCGGTATCTTACATTATTCAACTGAAAGAACTCTTTTAAATAACCAATAACACGTTCAACAGAGCACGTTCCTTGAATAGTTCCTTCCAAGAGACGGAACCTCGTGCTGGGGCACTGTAACGCCGTAAATCTGATTCTATTTTTATTTTGTAAACCTTTTGACATAGTGAATCATCTGCTAGTGGGCAAACAATACACTTTTTCGGGCGAGTATATTTTAATGTTTGGTACTTTCCATCAAAACTATCATATCGATAGGAATGTTCCCGTACACAGGTTGGTGCAAAATGTTGATCAAACCCAATTGGTTCTGATTCATTCTTTTTATTATAAGCAATGATGGAGTAGCCCTTCATTCGATGGACTTGTTCATAAATGGCATCATAATCATAACCTGCATCCATTAGTGCAAAGATTATCCTAAGATCTGGAAAGTTGCTCTCTATCCCCTTTAGTAAAGGGATAGCTCCTTTTCCATCGTTTAAGCTACCAGAAGAAATCATGGAATGGAGGATAAATTGAGATTTGGTATCCACAGCCAAATGGCCTTTATATCCATACCAAAACACATTTTTTCCTTCACTATTTTTCTTCACACCCCATGTAGGGTGAAGTGGCATTTGATCATGAAGTTCATTGTGAGGAACGTCTAACTGATTTTCTATTTTCTTTTCGAAAATAGGTAGAGAGGTGATTCTTCATACCTTTTTAATATGCGAATGATACTGTGATTTCGGTTGTGAAAGTTATGTGATTTACGTGTGAATTCGTCTGTGATTTGCCGTTTTGCACCTCTAAAGTAAATCCGTTAACCACAAAAACTGTGGTGCTATCTTTTTTCTTTCGTACAATGAAACGCAGGGAGCAGCAAGAACCGTTACCACTGCTTCTTGGGTTGATAATGATGATTGGGAACCAAATGATTTTACTTCTGGTGCTAATAGCTGGATTTCTGCAAAGAGACTTAAGTGGCGTGATGTTAGTTCGTGGATGGGGAAAAGAACCAAATGAGGTTTAATTTAACCGGAATAAAGAGAAATTTATTATTCAAAATAGCGCAGTGTGTAAACAAAAGAGGTAAGTGTAAACGGAGGCGATTCTTTGTTTTACCACTTTTGTACTATTATGCAAAGGAAAAAGGATTAAGGGGACAAGTACATATCGGTTGCAAGTTGAAACTTTACTTCATATCAATGAAAAAAATCTTTGCTTAAGTAAGTTCAAGCAAAGATTTTTTTGTGATATAGAGGGCCTACCTAAAGATAGACGCTTTTGGCCAAAGATATTTATAAATATAGAAAACTTATCCTAACGAGAAAGCACACTCAAACTATTGAAGTCTCAACTAACGCAAGACACCGTTAGTTGAGACTTTCCTTATCTTTACTATTTTTCGATTTATTCCTTTTTCTTCTTTTATTCTGCCAATTTAAATTTATCGAGTACTTTTTCCATGTCAATCATGATACTAGATAGTTCTTCTGAAATTTCTCCTAATTTAGTTGCTGAAACAGCTTGATTTTCGGTTGTTGCTGTTACTTCTTCCGTTGTAGCGGAACTATCCTCAGCAACCTTAACCATTTCCGTAATGGAGTTCTCAACCTCGGTTTTCCTAACATTGATTCGCTGGATAGCACTCTCAATTAATTGAATTTCGTTACCGATAACGCTAGTGTCATTAATGATTTCTTCAAAAGAAGACCTTGTAGATTGTATTGATGTTGTTTGTTGATTAAATAAATTTCTTGATGTTTTTACTAGGGATACAGAGTTTTCTGTTTGAGCCAATATATTTTCAATGATTGCATCAATTCTTATCGTAGATTGTTTAGATTGATTCGCGAGCTTTCTAACTTCTTGGGCAACTACTGAAAACCCTTTTCCACTTTCTCCAGCCCTAGCTGCTTCAATAGCAGCATTTAAAGAGAGGAGGTTTGTTTGATCACTTATCTCTTTAATCAACTTGACGATACTTTTAATACCATTAACATCTTTGAGAAGCTGAACAACCGTGTGATCAATTTGAGTAATGTTATCTCCAACTTCATGATTAATACTTGTTAAATCATCCATTTTAAGTATTGAATCATTACTCAGCTGATTTGTTTTTGATATAGAAGTAGATACATTTTGGACAGTTGCCGTAACTTCTTGAATCTCAGTTGATAATCCTTTCATTTCTTTACTTGTATGTTCAGCATCATCGACTTGCTTCATAGCACCATGTGCCATTTCATCAATTGCAGCTGCAATTTGATTTGCAACATCGGATGATTCAATTGAAATCTTTTTCATTTGCTCAGAGCTGTTTAATGCGTAGAGTGATACTTTTTTATTTTCTTGTATAATACTTGTAATATTTTCTAGCATATTGTTAAAACTTTGGCCTAACTGACCGATTTCATTGTTATTAGTATAGTCTGTCCGTACATATAAGTGTCCATCTTCCGCATTTTTCATCAAATCTCTAATTCTGTAAATTGGTTTTGTCAGTCCAGATGTTATAAATAAACCAGAAATAATTGCGATAATAACTAAAAGACCAACTATAACATAAACAAGAGATATGACATTATTTATATCTTTCATTAGCACGGATCTAGGAGTTGAAATGATAACATCCCAATTGTTAGATGTACTATTTATTGTTACTAGATTATCTTTATTAGACAATTCAAGAGAAGTATCAAGGCTTTTCCCAATATTATCTTCATCCGAACTCACCACAACTTGGTTATTGCTATCCACAATATTTATGATACTAGAGCTTTCATTTGCTAAAGCAAAAACTTCTGAAAAAGCACTACGGTCAACCGTTATGGTCATAAATCCAAAAACTCTACTCGTATAATCACGTAACGGTCGAAAAACATAAACATTATCCATATCATCTTTATATCCAGGTAACCATATCGACTCATTACTTCCCATAATTTCATCATGAAGTTCGGAGCCTAAGAGTTCGTCTCTGTTAAAGTTAACATCATCTGCATCTTCTCTAACTAAAACCCTACCATCATTTCTAACAAAGAACATCTGATTAATATTTGGATTGGTAAACTTAATAGATACTACCGTTCTTTCTGCAATTCGCGATGCCTGTGAATGAGCAGAATTATCAAACTCTTCTTCAGAGATTGTATTAATAAACTCTTGATTCGAAATAGCAATTAAGGTGCTCGTTTCTGTTTCAGTAATAATTCGATCAACACTATGTGTAATCAAATTCGATATGTCTGAATTCATATTAGACACTTGTTCTTCTATTGCATTACGAGATATGTTAAAGACAAAACTTGCTATGATGATACTGGGTATTATACTAAATAAAATAAAAAAAGTAACAAGCCTCCATTTTAGTGAAACATTCTTACCTAATGATATTTTGTCCAGATATGATGATTTTTCGTTATATTTTTTATTTATCTTTGTCCAAATAAGATGAATCCAATTTTTCGATTTGTTAATCCACTTTTGTATTAGGTTCTTCATAGCTTCTCCTCTGTTGTAAAAAAATGTAGGTACTTTCCATTTCCATAAAAGTTAACATATTGATCAAAAAACGAATCTTCATTCAATAAATACTAAGGAACACCTCCCCTATATTTTTTATATCCGTCTTTTTACATTTATGATAGTCGATATATATATGAATAATTGGACAAGAGAAACCTGATCTCGACTAGCTTTCACTCTATTCTTATCTATCATTTATATAAAATAACGAAACACTTGCTAAAAGATTATCTGTTAGATTTGGAGTGGAACCATCGAATTACATTTTCGTTTGCTAATGGTTGACCAATTCTTAAACCTTGAGCATAATTGACATTTAATTCTTTTAGAATATCCACTTGTGCTACTGTTTCTATCCCATCTGCAACAATTTTTAGAGACATTGTATGTGCCATGTCAGTTATAGATTTTACTATGGCTCGGTCCCTGTGGTCTGTAGCGATATTATCAATAAAAGATTTATTGATTTTAATTATTTGTACAGGTAAATTTTTTAGAAGCGAGAGGGATGAATAGCCTGTACCAAAATCATCCATCGTAAAAGTTAGCCCGAGGTTAATAAGTTTTTTTATATTTCTTGAAATGAGGGTAGTATCATCCATCATCGTTGATTCTGTCATTTCAAAAAAGAAATCTTCAGGACTACAGCCTATCTCATTTATTATCTTCTCAACTCGAGAGACAAAGTTAACATGATTTAATTGTTTTGATGAAATTTTTATAAAAACTTTTACAAATGGAAGATCATTAGCATTTAATAACTGCTTTAAAAAGCACGCTTCTCGAAGAACGAATTCTCCAATAGGTATAATGAACCCAGTCTTTTCTGCAAATGGTATAAACTCCTGAGGGTTCACTAATCCTAGTTCTGGAGATTCCCAACGTAATAATGCTTCAACCCCAATATATTTACCTGTAGAAAATTCATATATAGGTTGGTATTGAATAGTAAACTCCCTTTTATCAATGGCTTTTTGGAGTCTGTATTCAAAGTTTAATTGTTGAGAATTGTTGTTTCGCATCTGCTCATTAAATAGTTGAAGGCGATTCCTACCAAGTGATTTTGCATGATACATAGCTAAGTCTGCATGTAGCATCATTGTTTCCGCATCTTTGCTGTCATCAGGGTGTAAACTAATCCCAATGCTACTCGAAATAAGATATTCTCTCTCATCATCAATAAATGGTTCACTCAGGCAAGTAACTAACTTTGATCCGAAAAGGTAAGCGCTATCTATAGATTTAATATTTGGCATGACTATGACAAACTCATCGCCACCCAATCTAGCAAATAATTGTTGTTCAGTTGTGAGAGACCGAACTCGTTCTGCCACATATCGGAGCAATCTGTCTCCTGCTTGGTGACCGTAACTATCATTAATAAATTTAAATCGGTCTAGATCAAATAGAAATAAAGCTACTTTCTCTTTGTTCTTATTCGCTTCGTCGAGTATCTCAATCAATTTTTCTTCAAAATAAAATCGGTTAGCCAAACCAGTTAATTTGTCAGAATAGGCTAGTTCATTAATTCGTTCTTCATTTTTTTTTCGGATAGAAATATCCATAATGGATCCTAATACTTTTGAAGCGTTTCCAAAAGGATCATACTGAGTCTGTCCGGTAATATACATCCAAATGAAATGTCCTTCAGCGTGGCGAAATCTACATTCTACTTCAAATGGAGTATTTTCTTCGATATGACTTTGGAAGCTTTTTTTAACAGCCAATAGATCTTTGGGATGAATTAGATTAAACATATCGTTTAGTGTACTTTCATAGCCATTAAATGAATATCCAAGAATATGATTAATACCTCCACGGATGGAAATTTTCTTTGAAGTATAGTCTAGTGTCCATATGCCATCATACATAATGTTAGAAATTATCTCTAATTGATGAGAATATGATTTGTTTTCTTCATACATTGCTTCTTTTAGTAGTGCTGCTCCAAAGAAATTTGCTAATTGATATGTTGTGTTCAAAGGTTGACTAAAGGTAAAAATGTCCTGTAAACCAACAAACCCCAAAACCCCTAGTTCTTTGTCTTCTTGAACAATAGGTATAATGATAATTGCGTGTTCTCCATCCATGAACTCTTCATTGAACAATGTCTTTTTTGGAGGGAAATTTATTGGTAAGCAATTTTCAAGTGCAATATTTTCATATTTGCCAATTTCAAAATTTGTGTTGTACTTATTTACTTTTAATTGTTTATCATCATTTGGATCCCATAATCCTAGTAAGGCTTTTTGGAAAGGAGTATGAATGAGCCATTTTAAGTCTAAAACATTCTTATAGTTACTTGCTTGCATCATCTGCCCCAAGTTGAAATTACGATCTATCATATTTGATAAAAGTTTTATCGTATCGGATGGACCATCAGTAATCTCTTTGGAGGAGTCAATCTTACAACCACAACTTTCTCTTAACATGAACTTCGATTTTACATTAATAATTTTGTTAACGTTAATATATTTGTTGATGTAATGGCCGTTATCATGTGAGTCTGAGGTTGTTTCAGAAAGGTTAATAATTGCACTAACTGCCTGTTCACCGATTTCTCTTATAGGAAGATGGAAGGTTGTTAATGACGGCTTGCTTGTTACAGAAGTTGGACTATCGTCAAATCCAATAATAGCAACATCATTAGGAACGTTCACATTAAATCGATGGAACATATCAACTAATTCGCGAGCAACGAAATCATTCACTGAAATAATAGCAGTACAGGGTAATTTATTATCAATCATATTTGTTACTATATCAAAAGGACTTTTTTCCAAAGCATTATAAAAGTAGGATTTGCCATATTCAATATTGTGTTTTTTTAACGATCTTAAATATGAAGTAAACCTTTCTTTTGCATCAAAAAAATAATTATCTCCAACATATGCTATTCGTTCATGACCGTGTTCAATGAGGTGATGAACGGCTAAATCCATCATCTTTTCATTATCTATGGAAACTATGTAGTCACAGTCTAAAGTTGTATTAATCCCGATGATAGGTTTGCCTTTTTTTCGTAAATTTTCTATATACTGATTGTCGACGGCATCCATAATAACAATCCAAGCATCAACATAAGCTGATGAAAATGTATGAGAATAATTTCTAGCAGATGTACCGAAAATTATTATCTTACAATCATATTCTTTTGCCTTTTTAGAGATACCGAGTAGCAAATTACCATTGTAAAAACCATCTAATATTGGTGTAAGTACTCCGATTGTTTGAATTGTAGTCATTTTCATCTCCTACTATTTAAATTAAGTAGATATAATAATATAAAAGTAAACTAATTCTATACTCTCACAATATCATCTTACTACATTATCTCCGAGAAAACTGTAAATTATAGAAGAAATTAACTAGGTCTTTTAACCACTTTTTTAGTATGTTTTATTGATGTGGCGACCTGTAATGTATCATTGATTTATTTTGTTGTGATAAATTCAGAACTGGTACAAGAATATGGTGTCTACTGTATATTTATTTTATAATCAATAATAATTACATTAATCGAAATAGGCTGAAGTGTTACCCGCTACAAGCGACTAACCTGATGTGAAAATCAACATTGAATGATAACAGATCCTAAAAAAAAGGAAGATGCTAGATGATGAGACTCATAGATATTACTGAAGAGAATTGGTTAGAGGTTATTTTTTTATCGACGAGTAAGAAGTTGCCTACAATTTCTGAGGAGTTTGTTGCGTCTAATGCTTTGTCATTAGTTCAAGCTCAGTTTGAGAAAACATGGACTACAAAAGCAATTGAAAAAGACGGTATCATTATTGGTTTTACCATGTATGGTTATGCGGAACAACAAGGCTACTATGAGCTTTGTAGGATTATGATTGACTATAAATTTCAAGGTAATGGCTATGGAACAGAAGCAATTCAACTTATCATTTCCGAAATGAAAAAAATAGAGGATTGTAATGATATCTATTTATCTACGGACCCAGAGAATAGTAAAGGAAAGCGTGTATATGAAAAAATCGGTTTTATCAATACAGGAAAGTTGGTTGATGGAGAAGAATTGTTTGTGTATTCGTTTTAGAAGTAACGAAGAGAGTATTAGAGGTGAACGAAATGGAAAACAAGCTAAAAGAAGCCATTGATTTACGAAGGAAGGGAAATCATAAAGAATCGAATGAATTACTTTTTAGATTGGTAGAGAAGTTCCCTGATAACTCTATCATTAACTACCAATGTGCCTGGAGTTTTGATTTGTTAGGAGAAGAGGCGAAGGCAGTGCCCTTCTATGAGAGCGCGATTACGATTGGTTTGCCAGAAAAGGATTTAGAAGGAGCGTTCTTAGGATTAGGCAGTACATATAGAGCATTAGGACAATATGAAAAGTCAAAAAGCACATTTTTAAAAGGAATGGAACTATTTCCGAATAATAGAGCAATGCAGACGTTCTATTCCATGACCTTATATAATTTGAAAGAACATGATAAAGCGATGGAGTTACTACTCAAATGCCTGGTAGATACGACAAAGGACCCTGAGATCCACAGGTATAAAAGAGCCATTGAGTTTTATAGTGATAAGCTGGATGAGACTTGGGAGTAGGATTGGAATGTTGATATCACTGAAAGAAAAGTGATTTGAGGTGAAAGGTGATTATTTTATATATTCAATGATTCCGTAAACGGTTCTGCTTGGAAAAATAAAAATAGATAAGGTGATGATTCTCATGATCAATAATTTGACAATTGAACAAATAGATTCCGTTGAAAAATACATAGATGTGTTATCGGAACTTCTGATTCAAGTCGTAGAAGAGGGAGCGTCGATAGGATTTTTACCACCACTGCAACGAACTGATGCTAACAAGTACTGGAGAGAGGTAGTAAATCCTGAAGTTATTTTGTTTGTCGCAAAAATAAATGATCAGATAGCTGGTTCTGTACAATTGCAATTATGCACGAAACAAAATGGTAGTCATAGAGCTGAAATTGCTAAGCTAATGACGCACCCAAACTACCGACGTAATGGTATTGGTCGCTATCTGATGAATGGAGCAGAGGAACGAGCAAAGCAAGAAGGGAAGACTTTATTAGTTCTTGATACAAGAGAAGGTGACCCTTCGAACCTCCTCTATTCTTCTATTGGTTTTATAGAGGCTGGTAAGATCCCTTTTTATGCTAAATCCGCAAATGGAGAACTGGATTCTACCGTTTTTTATTATAAATCGCTGTAAGTTATAATAACAATTCAATTCCGTTTTTGTCAGAGAGGATCAGGAGTGGATGAATGCTCCTCCTCTTTTCTACTCTATTTTTAGTAGGCGGAATAGTATTATTACTATTGCTTTAAAGAAACAAGAATGGATCATGATGGTTATAATAATGATATGTGTCTTAGTTAGGAAGGGTGAAGTAATGATACATTATTTAGGAACACCCATAATTGAAACTGAGCGGTTACTTCTTAGAAAGATGGAATCGGCTGATACTCAAAAGGCTTTCAACCACTGGCTTTCGGACGAACGTGTTTCGGACAATCGAGTCAGTGCGGCACACAAGACTGTTCCAGAAACAATGGAGAGGATAGAAAAAATTGTAAGGAATTATGTCAGAAAAGATTTTTGTTGGTGGGCTATTGAGCGAAAAGTGGATAGTGAATTGATTGGAGAAATCGATTTGTATGACTTCGATAAAAGTACGGGAAACTGTGAGGTAAGTTATACGATTGGATATAAATGGTGGAACCAAGGGTGTGGAACAGAAGCGCTAAGGGCGGTTATGGAATTCGGTTTCCGACACATGAACATACATAAAATCGCTGCAGCACATAACATTGATAATCCTGCTTCAGGAAAAGTGATGGGGAAAGCAGGGATGGTTCAAGAAGGTATTATCAGACATAAGATTCGTAATGCCAAGAATCAATACAAAGACTGTGCGGTTTTCGGAATACTTCAAGAGGATTACTTCAAAAACAATACTAGTGACCAAAATTATATTATGAAAATTAACCAAATTACTCTTCAATAGTTTTTCTAATATCACATCAAGTGAACTTTTGAAACTATTTACGGGTAGAGGTCCTAACCCATACTTCACCAGCTTGAATATAAATAATTTAAGTGAAGAGATAGAATTCATCAAGGACATATTTTGTAGAAGTAATGGCGTCGGTGCAACCAGTTGAATAATGGCTATTTAGGGGGAACTATGGAATCAAAAGCATGGTTAGAGTCGGAAACTGGGCTTTATACAAACCAGCAATTCTTTTCACTGTGGATGATAATTTTAGCTTAAAACAAAATTCCAACTTTAGCGAGGTTAAAATCCTTTATACTAGGCATCTTGTCAATGATTGGTTTGGCAGTTACAGAGGGAGGGATAGAAAAGGAAGCAGCAAGAACCGTCCCCACTGCTTCCATGTTTTACTTGTTCTTATCTGGATTCGGATCTTGTTCTTCGGCGAACTCGAATGCAAAACGTTGAGAAAAGTGACGTTGTTTTTCCAGGCGAATAGGTTTTACATTCTTTAAAATATAGGAATGGACAAACACTTCAGATCCAGCAAGAAGCGTAGCAGAAATAATGCTTCCCCAAGCAATAAGTAAATAGCTATCTAAGACAATTCCTCCGAATACCCAAACAACGATATAGGTAAGGAAAAAATCCACAACAACGGATTCCCTTTTTCCAATTCGAGGAAGAAGCATGCGATCTCCGATTACATACGTAATAATTGTAACTAACAAGCTAAAGGAAACAATGTCTACGAACGTAGCGTCAAAAAACAAATCAAAGCTAATCCAGAATATAAAAAAGCTAGCAACGAACTTTAACAAAAGTACTTTAATATGCTCCATCATATAAAAACTCCTTTTAGGAATAGTATGGTTTAAAAGAAGAGGTTACAAACTGGTTATTTTCACAAATAGTGATTTCATTAATCTACGGGATGGCCCCTTCGGTTATGAGGTTTATATTTCCACATGAATTTAGAACAGTGAACAATGCATATTCAAGACTTGAGCTAAGACTTTGGTAATTTTTTTGACAAACTAGTGGGTTGTAAAAAAACGAGATGTCATCGAGGTATCTCGTTTTTTGCGCAACAAAAAATGGAAAACAATGTTAAAATTAAGGGGGGTTAGGTTACTTGTAAAATAATTATTGAATAGGAGGTTCTCTACTCTATGAAAAGGACAATTATTTTTGTCTTATGCGTTGTGTTGTTCATTGCAGCGTTATTATTGTTTAATCCTTATAACTTGTATCATCACATAAAAGCGGAAGAGACAGTTTCAAGAATTTTTGCTGACCCTAATATAAAAGAAACGGTTTTTGCTGATTCCTCAGAAATAACAAATATAAGATATTTAGGAAGTAATATGTATCGTGGAGAAATATCGAATATGATTTTTTTAATGGAAATTAAGAAGGATGGTTCTCGAACTAGCTATGAAATATATGAATTCAAACAGAGGATAGAATCAATCGGATACTAAGGGGAGTAACTACGAATAGGTAAGGACGTGGGAGCGTGTATTCAATGATAAAGTGGTTGATGGAATAAATGTGTTTGAGGTTTTTAGAACGTGTCGATGGTATTTTATGCTACCATTGTTGATATGGTTAGTTGGTGTTGTAATTCAATCGAAAGAGCATAGAAGGATGTTAGGGATAACGATAACTGTGTTTCCATTAGCATTTTATGTATTATTGTTTTTTAGGATTTTTCTTTCCTTAAAATTACTTACATGTTGATACTACTTTTTGCGGTGTAATCGGAATTATTGGGAGGAAAATGAGAGAAATGATAAATATTATGGCATTAAAATATCCAAATATCCCCCACTATGAATGGCAAGGAGAATTACTTCAAAAAACGGAAGATTATGTGTTGGTACATTGCAAACCTGGGAGACAATTAAAGCATTATACAAAGGAAGAAACGTTTACAGTAAACAATTCATCTATCGAATATTTTTCGTTAAAAGAGTGGTTTACAGCTGCAATGGAGATAGAGTATGGTAAGGTTACTTCGTATTATTGCAATATTGCGAAGCCTTCTAAGTTGGAAGGTTACAGCCTTCGTTTTGTTGATTTGGATTTAGATTTCGTTAATAGAAATAAAGTAGGTTGGCAAGTAATCGATGAAGATGAATTTGTAACGAATAGTTCTAAATATGGCTACCCTGTGGAACTAAAAGAGTCAGCAATCAAGGCACTAGAGGAATTAAAAAGAAAAGTGAAAGCGAAAGATTTTCCGTTTGATGAAGATTTCTTGAGAAATTTGCATGGAGAATAGTGACATCGGTTTTGAACAATATAATGAAACTTATAATGATGCTATAAAGAGATTGTGGTCGTTCAGTTTTAGTAATGATACCCATTCTAAAGGATATTTTGAACGAGGATGGAAGAGTATTTGATGATTTGCACTTGAATAAATGGAGAACGATAGTCCATGTAACTGTTCCTGTTTTTGTTCAATAAACGGGTAGGATTGTGAAAATTGATTTTGCGGCATACGAAGTTTTTTCCTTAAATGAGTGACCAAAGATCCTTAAAATAAGGGGAGATATTCCCTTTAAGCTGCAGAATATAGCTTGTTTAGGGCGAAATAAGGGTAGATTTTCCTTTTAATCTAGCAAAATAATCAAATTATCATGGTTATTAAGTAAATAGCAGTAATTTTTCCGTCTATTTTAACTATTTTTGGTTCCAATTTCTAAATAAGGGAAGTTTCTCCCCTTATTTAATCAACCCCCATGTTGCTGATACCCTCATTGGTCCGAGTGGGTCCACTCTTTTATGGATTGGTGGGGTCGAATCATGAATAAGGAGTGGTTTATAGTACAGAACGCCTGCTTTTCTTTAATGTAAACTTAAATATGGTGAAACTTATTCAAGTAATGGTGTAGGGTCAACGAGGATGATTGTTTAATAAGATTTCATTAAGAAGGAGGTTATCATATGAAGGAGACTCTGTTGTTTTGGGTGTTTTTTCTTTTAATTTTGTATGTGAGTCATCATTTTTACTTTTACTTTATAGATCCTTTATTAATTTTATTTTATCTCGATGTAATGTATTTAGTTATTTTTCCAGTTATTTTTATTCCGTTATCGGCTGTTTTGGCAAAAATAACAAAGAATTACTTTTTATCAAATAATTAAAGTAGAGGGAGCGTCAACATAAGGAGCTACCTCGAGGATAAAGACTTTATCACCCATTTTGTAGAAGTAATGGAATCGGTATAACCGCTTGTTGTACGTAACTTGGTCGTATAAGATGGCGCGTAGAGAAAAATAGTTTTATAGACTAGTTACTCCTCATAAGGAAAAATACGTAAGATAACGGGAGACCGATCCTAATATGATACTAAGGGGAAGAGATAAATAGCATGACAAAGATGATCGCTTTCTTTTTTGTTGCAATAATATAATAGTTCCTTTAATGAGTTATCAGTGCAACTCAGATTTTAAATAATCGACATGCTCTCTTTGCTTGTCTAAGATAGAAGATACGAGGTTCAAACTTTGTTCATCGAGCTTATCTCGAACCAATTCCTCCGTCATTTTAATTCCATAGAGATTTTCTCCTTTAATTGCATGTTTTAGAATTTCTTGATCACTACTTGAATGGTCAAATAGTTGGCTAATGGAAAGTTCGATCTTGCCGATAACCCCTTCACTAGTAGCTGGAGTTCCTTGAAGCTCTTGTATTCGTTCGGAAAGCAAGTCTGCATGGTGTTTTAAGTCTTTTTGGATGGTAATGAATCTATTTCGAAGCGGGGAAGACTCTTCAAGAGTTTTAATGAATTCTTCAAAAGAATGTACCCCCATGTATTGGCCTTGAAGTAACTTATTTAACGTTTTTACAACATCCTGATTATTCATTGGAATCATTCCTTTTGGTTATTTCATTGATTGGGTTTATAGTTTTAGCAAAAAAAAATGAATCCATACTTTTTGTCGTATTTCATTCTTATTTTTTAAAATAGAACAAGTTTTAAACACAAATTATTAGAATTAGGTGGTTACTTGAAGACGAAAACACCGAAAAAAGTACATATTATTGGCTCTGTTGGAAGTGGGAAAACAACCTTAGCAAAAGAATTATCTTCAAAGCTAACGATACCTCATTATGAATTAGATAATGTTATCTGGATAAGGGATACGTCTGGGGAAATAAGAAGAACGGAACAAGAAAGAGAAGAGTATCTAAACAGTATTATCCAATCGGAAAGTTGGATAATGGAAGGAGTGCATAGTGAGGAGTGGGTAAGCAATAGTTTTCAACGTGCAGATTTGATTATCTTTTTAGATACGAAATACTCAACAAGAACGTACCGAATCATACAGCGGTTTATCAAACAGAAGCTTCGATTAGAGAAATCGAATTACAAACCAACATTTAAGATATTTTTAAAAATGTTTCAATGGAATCGTTACTTTGAGGATGTGGGAAAAGTCCATTTTTTCAACAAATATGACATATATAAAGACAAGATAGAAGTTATACAGCACACAAATAATATTAGAGAAATACTTCAACGAAAGAAGTAGAGCTAATAAGATAACGGGCTGTAATTTTGCAGTGCGTAATAGGCTGCATGTTGAATCCCGCCCGTCTCGGACTATCAGCGTGTGGGGCAGGAACCTCTTAGTAATAAATCCGTGGTGGATTATTCGCTTGGAGGTTCACCGTTATGGGGAGTTGTCCGTATAGCTCTTTCCACTCTTCACCATCCTCCACTTTGAGTTGATGATACGCCATAAGTTCACGACCGTATTACCTTTTAGCTTCCCTATAGAGCAGGTATGTAAAAAAGGAATGTTTCTTTTCTGATAACAAAAACTTATGACCAGATATTTGTCACAAATATTCACCCTTCCTCGTCTTGATTTATGAAATAATAAGAGGAGGTTATCTTATGGGTCAAAAATGGGATGTTGTTATTATCGGTGGTGGCCTAGCTGGGTTCGTGGCAGCCAATTATTTAGCGAGTTACAATTTATCTATATTAGTACTTGAAAAGAATAAAAATGTAGGTGGAAGAGCAAGAACTGATCATATACGTCAGCAGTATTTTAATTTAGGACCACATGCTCTATATAAAAAAAGTAAAGCGAAGGCGATTCTCGAGGAATTAAATATACAGATTTCTGGAAAGTCACCAAAGATAGGTGGCATTTTAGTTAAAGATAATTATGAATATATTGCACCTTTTTCTCCTTTAGGTTTGCTCAATACAAAATTTTTAAGTTGGAAAGAACGTATTGAATGGGCTAAAGTTTTAATGAATGTGATATCAATTGATAATGAAAAGTTAGTAAATCAAACATTCGAGCAATGGGTTCAGCAAACAACTCGTTCAGCAAATGTGCAATCAATACTCTTTTTACTAGGCAGACTTGCGACGTATTGTCATTCTCCTGAAAAAGTAAGCGCGAAGGTTATGTTATTTCATTTGAAGGCTTCCCTGAGCGGTGTACTATATCTAGATAAAGGCTGGCAAACAATGATAGACCAACTTCACAATAATGCGGTTACATGTGGTGTACAGGTTCAAACAAGTAAGAGTATCAAACAGATTTTTCCTATTGAAAAGGATCATTTTAAATTGGTACTAACTGATGAAGAGGTTATTTTTGGGAAAAATGTGTTAAGTACAGTAGGGCCAAATGAACTCAATCAGATGTTAGGTGAAAAGTCTCCCTTCTCCCAAATTGAATCGTTTACTGAAATACAATCTGTAAATGGGGCTACACTTGATATTGCTTTAACGCAGCTTCCGAATCCAAAGAAATTATTCGCCATGGGAATTGTGGAGCCAATTTATTTTTCTGTACATTCAAATTATGCGCGACTCTCTGATGATGCCAAAAGTATAGTTATGCATGTATTTAAATACCACAAACCAAATGAAAACATAGATCGGAAAAAGGTGAAAATGGAGCTTGAGCAATTTTTAGAAAAGATACAACCAGGATGGAAAAGCTATGTTATTACGAGTCGCTTTATTCCTGACATTACAGTTAACCAGCGATTACCTCAACCAGGTGATGAGGAAATGTTACAGTGTTCTAAAAATAAAATCCCTGGATTATATATAGCGGGAGATTGGACTTCACCAAATTTAATATTGTCGGAAGGAGCAGTCACTAGCGGGAAACAAGCGGCTGAGGAAATTATAAAAAAGGAAAAGAGTTGATAGCGTGCAAATTAGTAATGAGGATTACGAACAATTTAAGCCATTGATGTTTTCCATAAGCTATCGTATGCTTGGCTCTATTGTGGAAGCGGAAGATGTTGTACATGAAACCTTTTTAAAAGCGTACCAAATTGATGAGAAGAAAATAGATAATATGAAAGCCTACCTCTGTAAAATGGTGACTAATCGTTGTCTTGATGAATTAAAATCAATACGGCGCAGACGGGAAAAATATGTGGGGCCATGGAATCCAGTTCCCTTATTGATGGAGAAAACCAATGACTACGATCCCTCCGATATTGTGTTAAAAAAAGAAGGGTTGAGTATTGCTTTTTTAAGAATGATGGAACATTTAGCGCCAGATGAACGAGCCGTTCTTCTTTTAAGAGAGGTTTTTGACTACTCCTATTCTGAGATTGCCAATATTATAGAAAAGAAAGAAGAGAACTGCCGAAAAATTCTTAGTCGGGCTAAGCAAAGGGTCTCACGAGTAGAGGATGAAAGTTTAAATTATGAGAAAAATAAGGACATTATTAATCTCTTTATTGAAGCATTTCAAATGCATAATACTGCTGCCTTATTAGAACTTATAACTGATAATGTAACTTTATATTCTGATGGTGGAGGAAAGGTCAATGCTGCTATCCGACCCATCGTTACTAGTAATAATGTTATTGCCTTTCTATACGGTATTATTAAAAATGCGCCCGAAGACTTATACTTTGAAGTGAAAAAAGTAAATTATCAACCAGCAATCGTATTTCTAATAAATGGTAAGGTTCAAAGCATCCTAAGTTTTTATATTAATAATGATAAAATTAATGAAATATATATAACCCTGAATCCTGACAAGTTACCAATTCTCTAGGAGGAGAAAACAGAAATTTTTACTGCGAAAAAGAGACCTTTTCACATAGTGAATCTGTCTTTTTTTTTATCAAAAAACAAATTAAATTAGCTCATGTTTGCTAGATTCATATTCTGCTTACTTGGAAAGTGAATGGAAATTTCATGGTATAATTCAATAGTAAAGACTTTGGTTGTGAAAATAGATACTTAAACTCATCATTGATTCAATAAGGAGAAACCATTCTCTTATTAAACTTATAGGCAGAAATTATTAAAAAGGCGGGGGAGAACCCAATGGATTTAGGTAATCCAATAGCAAAAGGAAATACTGCAAAAATTTATCATTCTGACAATAAAATAGTAAAAGTTTTTAACGGTTTTTTGCCAGATACGGAATCCACAAATGAAGCAAATAAGCAAAGATATGCATATGCATGTGGACTTCCTGTACCTGAGGTTTTCGGTGTTACTAAGATTAACGGAGAACAAGCAATTATAATGGAATTCATTAAGGGAGAAACATTAGGAGATTTAGTGTTCAAAGATAAAAAACAAGCAGAATATTACCTGAATATTTCAGTCGATATGCAACTGAAAATTCATAGCATTAATCCTAAGCCAGAAGCAATCGAAGCAATGTATGATAAATTATACCGTCAAATTGAGACTATGAATAAATTAGATGAAAAACAAAAAATTGAGTTGTTAAAGAAATTGGATTCATTTACTTATGAAAATAGGCTCTGTCATGGAGACTTTCATATATTTAATTTGATTAAGACAGACAACAACAAAGTGGTAGTTATAGATTGGGTCGATGCCAGTGCAGGAGACATCTATGCTGATGTATATCGGACTTATCTTTTGTATTCTCAAGTTTCATCAGAATTAGCTGATATGTACTTGCGACTTTATTGTGAAAAGAGCGGGATTTTAAAGTCTGAGGTTTTTCAATGGGCGCCTGTCATTGCTGGCGCAAGATTATCTGAAAGTGTCTCAACGGAGAATTCTGAACGACTTATGAAGATTATCAATCATTACTGCTTATGGTGAAATGACAACACATGCGTAATTTCACCGGGAGTTACTCAAAAAACTTGTAAATCATACTAACTAAAAAAAGAGAACACACGTTCCTTCGGTGGTGCGTTTTGTGTTATTATTGGAATTGCAACATTCAATTAAATTCTGAGGAGGAAATCCCTTGAATAAAACATTTAGTCAGTTTGAAGAAATGGTTGATAATATTTTGGACTTAAAAGAAATATCTGAAGAAAAACTATCTGAACCTATTAAAGAAGGAAAGTGGTCAATTATACAAGTCGTGGGACATCTATACTATTGGGATAAATTCATTCTTGAAGAGATGGTACCTTATATGGTTGAAGATGCTGATTTACCACAGTTTCCAGACCATGACCAACATAATGAAGAGGCAATGTCGTTTATTGAAGTTTTTTCGGTTGAGTCTATTATTGATAGATTTGTACAAATACGGAAAGAACTTAGTGAAGAATTATCAAGAGTCGGGAAAGATGTTAGATTCACTATTGGCGGGGGGAAAAGGAAGTACTCAGGAGAAAGTATTGCTAAAATATTCATTAAACACGATGGACACCATCTAAAACAAATCAAAGAGAAATTACATCTATGATAACTACATATGCATGTTGATATTAAGCTAACGGAGTAACGATAGCACAAGAGGCTGCTGTTACTGCTCTTGTTTAAGTAACGTAGTTTTAGTAAAACAAAAACAAGTAATCTTGTAGAACAGTGAAAATTTATTATAGAAATAAATAACTCAAGATGGTTAGAAAAATGCGAATGTCAGATTACTATGAAACCCTCCAAGAAAAAGTCGGTAATGGACTATTTTTTATCCCAAGTGTAGCACGAATTGTTCGAAACGATTTAGGAGAAATTTTATTATAAAACAATGAAAATGGCGAAAAGTGGAGTCTTCTTGCTGTTGGAATTGAACTTGGTGAAGCACCTGCCGAAGCAGTTGTTCGTGAAGTATGGGGAAGAGACAGGATTATATATTGTGCCAGAGAAGTCATTAGGCGTATTAGGTGAAAAAGACTTTCATTCACAATATCCAAATGGTCATCAAGTGGAGTATAGCGTCTTTATGTTAGAGTGCGTTATGGAAATTCACAACGGTATATCGGGGGATAGAATTGTGTATAAAGTAAATTTAGATTCTGAGACTCACCTTTCCATTTTAGAGACAAGACATGCAAAGGATTTATATCAGCTTATCGATGAAAGTCGAGAAAGTATCGGGAAATGGCTTTCTTTTCCTGAGAAAACTAACAAGGTTGAGGATACTGAGATATTCATCGAAAAATCGTTAAAAAGATATTCAGAGAATAATGGGTATTGGGCAGGTATTTGGCATAATGGCACAATTGCTGGTTCAATAGGTTTCCTATATATAGACTGGAGTGCTAGGAAAACGGAAATTGGTTATTGGTTGGGTGACCAGTTTCTGGGGAAAGGGTTGGCCACAAAAGCGGTAAAACAATTAATTGATCACTCCTTTACTGAATTAGACCTGAGAAAAGTGGAAATCGGGGTTGCTAGTAATAACATTAAAAGTAGGGCAATACCTGAAAGACTTGGTTTTACACAAGAAGGCACTATTCGAAATTATGAATTCTTACAAGGTGAATATCATGATAGGGTTATTTATGGATTGTTAAAAGAAGAGTGGAACTCAAAAATTTAATTCTTCATTATTCAGAGAGGATTAGTAATGTTACTAGCTGTATTAAATGCAGCTAGTTTTTTATGCTCCTAGTGGTACAAGTTTTTGTTGCCAGGGGATTAAATAAAGGAAACCTTTTAAAAGGTTATACGTATATTTAAAAAGTTGTATCATATTTAAAGGAACACTGAGGAATATTTTTATGGGAAATAATCATGAGCTTTGCAATGTTTATTACAGTAAACTCTGAATACTAGAAAACTACATATAATAAGGTGGGTATGGAATGATTGAGATTAAAAGAGAAGCTGGCTGGGTAGATAAACTTAGAGAATATAAGGTGATGTTGAATGAAAATGAAATTGGTACTATTGGATCAAATGATTGTTTTGAGTATTCTTTAGATCCTGGATTACATAAGTTGTACCTAAAAATCGATTGGTGTAGAAGTGAAAAATTAGAGTTTGAATTGAAAGATAATGAAACACTAAGATTTGAGTGTGGGGGATTAAAAGACCCAGGATTCCTGAGTTTAATGTTGCATATAACGTTTAAAAGGAATAGATACTTGTGGGTTAAGCAGATTAATTCTTAAGAAACTAGTCATCTTAGATTGCGCTTTTTATTGTAAAATATGAAAGCGTTTGTGAGAATCTGTTGCAATGGACTGCTGATGAAGTAGGGGACTGCCCTACTTCTAGCTCTTAGTAGCATGTGTTTTTATTTCATTCCTTCCTTAACTGCTATTTGGATAAAAGGAGACTGACATGATAATTAAAATGACACAATCTAATATGGACGATTTCAACAAATCAAACGAAGGTTTTAGTGTTTTCGGGAGAATAATACCTAATTATGAGAATCATGTTTGGACCTATAGGGAGGAAGTATTTTCTAAACCATATTTCAAGAAATATGACGTTGCTATAATGGTTCAATCCTTATAAGTTTTTGACTCAAAAAGTCAGAAATTTTAAAAAAGAGGTGAAAACACTTATGGATAGTATCATTTTTGATTTAGATGGAACGATTTGGAACCCGATTGAAACAGTTCTTCATGCTTGGAATAGTTGTCTCAAGAATCATACTCATATGAAAAAAGAGTTCACACGTGCTGATTTCAAAAAAACAATGGGGCTACAAATGGATGAAATCAGTAGAATCTTGTTTCCAGATATGAGCGAGGATTTTCGTAAACCATTGATAGAGGAATGTTGTAATACTGAAAGGGAATATATCAGGCAGCAAGGAGGCAATCTTTATCCTAAGGTGGAGGAAGTATTGAACGTACTGGCAAAGAAATACAATCTATTTATCGTCAGTAACTGTGAGGATGGATATATTGAATCTTTCTATGATTATCATAAATTAGAAAAGTATTTTTTAGATTATGAGAATCCAGGGAGAACAGGACTATCTAAAGGGGAAAACATTAACTTAATAATCTCAAGAAACAGCCTAACCAGCCCTATTTATGTAGGAGACACAGGAGGCGACTTGAATGCAGCAAGATATGCCGGAATTCCCTTTGTTTATGCAAAGTATGGGTTCGGAGAAGTGAAGGAATATGATTTTGCTATTGAGAGATTTGATGAGCTATTAACAATAGTTGGGAAGTACCCCCAAATTAAAGATACATAACTGGAATGATATAGTGAACATGATGACTTCGATGGAATATAGCTTGATTGATTTGCATTGCATGAACATGAGTTTTCGAAAGAGGGACTTTTCGTTGAGTATGGAATAATGGACACTTTGCCATGTTTTGCAGGTGTTCCATTAGAAGATTTAGAAATGCATCAAACTGCAGCTATAAAGTACTATTTACTAAATCCGAACCAATAATGTAAGTGTCTACGATACTTCCTCCAAGGACAATTATCGAGCAGATCACAATAATAAAAAGATTTTAGAAAGATAGATTTCTTAAAAAGTATGATAGATGATAACTAAAGATTTGTGTGGCTTGTCTTAGGAGAGGAGAAAAAAATGATTGAATTGCGAAAAGTAACCGAGGATAACATAAATGAAGTAATAGCACTTGAAGTTGGAGAAAACCAGAAAGACTTTATAGAAACGACGAACCTCAGAAGCATTGCAGACGCATATGTATTGAACGCAGAAGGGATACCAGCGACTCCCTTTGCCATTTATGCCGATGGAGTTACGCTGGGCTTTTTGATGTATATTTATGATACGACCGATCATGAATCCTTTAAAAATGAAGTTTTTTACGGAAAGAAGTGCTATTTTATTTGGCATTTTATGATTGATAAGAAGTATCAGGGGAAAGGGTATGGCAAGCTTGCCTTTGAAAAAATGTTGGCGGATATTAAAACGATGCCCTATGGGGAAGCAGAATATGTAGACCTCTTTTATCATTCAAATAATACCAGAGCTAAAGCACTATACGCTTCACTTGGTTTTGTGGATACAGGCATCATTCAGGATAATTCGGTGCATGCGAATAAAAATCTAGTTGAGAAATAGCAAAAGTCTTATTGAAAAAGGCTCTCTCGGAAAGAAACATAAGCTTTCAATGCATAACTATAACAGGACAGTAAACCTGTTAGATATACTGAATGAATAATCTATATAGTGGAGGGATAGTATGAGGAAATTAGTATTATTTATTGCAACTAGTTTAGATGGTTACATAGCAACAAAAGATGAGTCTTTAGATTGGTTATTTAAAGTGGAAGGAGAAGGTGATAATGGTTATTCAGAGTTTTATGAAACGGTTGATACTGTACTAATTGGTAAAAAAACGTATGATTGGATAATGAAACATGAAACAGGAGAATTCCCGTATAAAAACAGAGAATGCTATGTTTTTACAAGGTCTCCTATTGAGGATACAGAAAATGTAAGTTTCATAAATGAAGATATAACCAGTTTTACAAACCAACTTAAAAACCAAGTGGGAAAAAATATTTGGATTGTTGGTGGCGGAGAGTTGCTTCAATGTTTTATAAAAGAAAAATTAGTGGATGAAATTATTTTAACAATTGCACCAACTGTAATTGGAAATGGAATACCATTGTTTAAAGAAGGTGATTTTCAATTAGACCTAACATTAAAAGGTACGAGAACCTTTCATCAGTTTGTGGAACTACATTATGCCGTTACCAACTAAAAAACACTCTTCTTCAACGAAAGAGGCGCGAACGTGAAGAAGAACCGTCACCTTTATCCCTTCTATAAATGGGGGTAGCGGTTAGCTGATTACAAGAAAATAGGAGAATGATCACATGCTAAAAAGGCTAGGATACGATAAAAATGTGAAACTAAAATTTAATGGTAAGCGTTTGTGTGGACTTTGGTTACTCATCATTGGGGCTGTAATTATTGCAGCTACGGTAGTGGGAGGAGAATTTGTTTTAAATCCAATTATTTTTATGATTGGTTTTGGAATTGGTTTTTATCTAACAAATTATAATAAATCAATACTGGATAGATTTACGGATGGAGAGTTTTCTAGTTTTCAAGAAAAGATGTCTAGTATTGGTGTATTATCCTTATTCCCATTAATTTTTATTCTGGGAGGTTCTTTTATCCCAGGTGGTGATTGGAGAATGATGTGGCTAGGTGCGTTACTTGCAACAGGTATTCATTTTTTACCTTTTTATTTTGTGCATGGAAAGTCCATGATTTATCTTGCCATAACCTGTTCTGTTTTGGCAATTATCGGTATGATTAGTATAGAAATTCCTTTTCTTTATTTTGGGGTAGCCGATGGAATTGTTAAAATCTTATTTGGAATCTATTTATTATTTTTCACAAAAAAGATTAGTAGAAGTGTATCTGATGAGGTCAAAATGTAATAGTTTAAAACGAACAGATGCTTGCTGAAGAGTCTACTTATCAACAAAAGGTAGCTGTAATGGAGAAAAGTAGGAAGCATTATAAAATCGGGTGTAAAAGTGAATTGGTTTATAGTTCCTGTTATTCTACTTTTAATCAATGCTATTTTTGGATTTGGCTTTTCAGCCTCATTATTAAAACTCATCTTTGGAACTTCGTTACATGTACCTGTTCTAGCTCCACTATTATCAGAACCATCAAGGAGTGTCATTTTTGTATTTACAGGGATATTATTAGTGCGTTCATTGTCTCCAAAAAAAGCTTAGAAGCTTCTTTAATAAGCAGGGTGTGTAGACACACTGAGAGGTAATCAGGAAAAATACCAGTTAGCAGGTAAAGGTCGAATTAATTAGTTTTAAATAAAGCTAACTGGAGTATACGTAATATTATGGGCCGAAGTAGATGCAACTCGTCTTTTATGTACTATGAATTGGAAAACAATGTTGAACGTATTGAGAAAAAATAATGGAAACTTTTTTCGTGGTTCTTCGTCTAGTTAATAAGTAGTGACTTATATTAAAAGGGGGTAAGTATGAAAAGGTTTATGAAATATCTTATATGGACAATAACTATAGGTCTTGTCATGTACATTGGTTATCATGTTCAGTCAGATCTTCGCCAAACGGCAATATCAACAGGCAGACTTACTGCTTCCCTCTTAATTTTTTCTACTCTTTTCCCTATCTTTATTGGAATGTTGCTTCGAGCACCATTATTAGTGAAGCAAATGATGGAAGGGAAAAGGTGGAATATAAATGTCCCGAAATTACTTGCAATATGTTTGCCAGCTCTTTATATTTCTCTTTCTCCTCTCTTTTACCTAATACCATTTGGACATCATTTTCCTTTTGCTTTTGACTTAACTGTACTATCAGGCATTAGCATTACAGCAATGACTGGGATGATAGTTGGTTATGTTTTGTTAGATAGTGTAATAGAATAGCTTCTATGTTTTTAGATTCTTATAGAGTAAGGTTTCCTTAACGGTGAGTGCAAAAAATATATGCTGCTGTGTGCGATAGGAGGGGAGAAATGAAGAAGAAACACTTCTTATTAGTTATGCTATGCATTTCCTTATTTTTATGTGGCATAGTTTTATTTTATTATAGTAAGGAAAATAGAGGTATTTCTAAAGAAGAAGCAGAGAGTATTGCATTGAAACAAGCTGAATCAGATGGATTTCTCTCTCCTACACTTTGGGAAAGGTTAAATTCTGCCCTTTAGAGAGAGTATACACAAGGCTTTAGAAAGGTGTTTATGATTATGATGAAAGATAAAAAGATTATCTTATCCATGGTTATTGTTGTCCTACTTACGATAGTAGCATTGAATCATTTTTATGGTGGTAAAAATGAGAAGGTGTATTCCAGTCAGAGTTTTGGTGGAATGTATATAGAAGAAAAAGGTCATCACGTTGAACCAGGCGAATATCAACAAATGTGGATTATTGGCTATGATGCTTATGATGAGAGTGAAAGTAGGGAAACATTTAAAGTCTTTATTAGGGATGCGAATGTATATAACCTAATCGAAGAAAACGAAGAATATGTGATTTCTTTTTCAGCAAAACATCAAGATGAGTCGAACAATAACATTTACAGTCTAGATTGGATATCGTTGCCACACGGAGGGCAAATAAGTGGTGATGGATTGATAGATAAAGATTAGTTTCCATTGGTATAGAGAGTTTTCATGAATGGGGAGGAAGTCATGAGAGGGATAATGGCAAGATGAAAAAGTTAAGCAAAAAACAAAGTTTATTGATAAGGATCATATTACTTGCAGTTTTCTTGATGGGGCCTTTATTAAACGCCCTGGGCCATTTCATTGTCGGATTATATGTTGTTAGTTTTCTATGTTTTTTGGGATTATTTATAGTGGACATTTTTACTGAAAAAAGAAAAACAAGTTAGCTAAACTTGGGATTGTAATACTGTTGTTTTTGGTTGGGGATTATTTACAGAAAAAAAGATTTGCAAATAAAAGAACTTCAAAAAGAAATGGATGAACTAGAAAAGAAGGAGTGAAAATGTGAAAACCGAGAATAATGGAACCATTTACTTACATTTACTATTGGGTTCAATAGGGATTCTATTAATAGCTTTGGGTATGTTTGAGTTGATTGCAAAAGTGGAGAGTACAATGCCGGTGTTGATACTGACATTTTTTGGATTCGGATTCATAGCAGTAGTTCACTATATATACTACTTAGAAAAGAAAGCGGGGATTAGTAATAAGTTAATCTGGATAAGAGCTGTTTTTCTCATTTTATTATTGCTTGGCATTTATTTTTCTTTTTACAATTAAATTTGAGTTGTTTTACAAATGTAGAGCACCAGTGTTAGAGCGTGTTTCTGGTACCCTTCACGTTAAGTATGAAACATAAAAATAATTTAATTGTAGTACTGACAAATGTCTCATAGATGACACCATTATCGGGTATCACTTTCATATTATGTTTATTTATTACATTATCATAGAATTATTTCCTTTATTCTTCTTCAACAAACGGGAAGGACCGACAAGTTAGGAAATACCTACTAAAAGTACTCCGCAGGAGGGGTGTTATCCCCCTTTCTTTCTTAAGTGGTATTAAACGACCTCGATTATTGGGTATCTGAACACTGGGAGTTCTTCCCCCTACATAAACATTTTAAAATGCTTGAGGGGAACTACTTTCCAAAAAACGTATCAATTTTAAAGAAGGGTACATCGTCCGCTATGCGGACGATTGTGTGCCACGAAAGCATCCAAAGTGTGCGTAAGCACATAAAGGTTACAGAAAAATCAAGTGTAATCTATGTTTATATCCCGTAAATAATCACAATGGAGTGGTGTAACGTTTCTGTGATTTACTATGAGTAAATTTCTATCAAAAGATAAACTTGGAGGGTATGATGGGATATATTGAAGATATACGTGAATTAGTTGGAACAAAACCATTAATATTAACTGGAGTAGCTGTTGTAGCCATAAATGAGGAAGGTCAAATTCTATTACAGAAGCGTCGTGAAGGTATATGGAGTGTTCCAGGTGGTTTTATGGAGTTGGGAGAATCTGCTGAAGAAGCTGGCAGAAGAGAAGTGTTTGAAGAAACAGGGATTATTGTTGGAAAACTGGAGTTAATTGAAGTCATTTCTGGTAAAGAATATTTTGTGAAATTACACAATGGAGATGAATTTTACGCTGTCACGATTGCATATGTAACAAATGAAATTAAAAGTGGCTCCCTAAAAGCAGATGGTATCGAATCTTTGGAAGTAGGATTTTTTAATTTAGATAACTTACCAGAGAGTCTATCACCTCATTTGAAAGATTTTATTAATAAAAATATTCACAAATTAAAATAACTAAGTGAATTACACCTTTTTTCTATTTTTTTGTTTATAGATGTATAGAAAGAAAACACCTGAAGATAAAAAGTGGTGAAAAATTCAAGTGGAAATCCGCCAAAATCATTTATTCGGGATAATATTAATTCCAATAATCACTACTACACTTTTTATTGTAATAGATTATTTGATAGGTTCATCCATAGAGATATTGATACTCTAACGACAGGAAGGGGAACAGTGATGAGATTAGTAGATATAAATGAAGAAAATTGGTTGAAAGTTGTTTTTTTATCAACAAGCAAAGAAATGCCTACCATTTGTGAAGAGTTTGTTGCTTCGAATGCTTTGTCCTTGGTTCAAGCTCAGTTTGAAAAAACTTGGACAACAAAAGCAATTGAAAAAGATGGGGGAATTATTGGTTTTACCATGTATGGTTATGCGGATAAACAAGGCTACTATGAGCTTTGTAGAATTATGATTGACTATAAATTTCAAGGTAATGGCTATGGAACAGAGGCCATTCAACTTGTCATTTCTGAAATGAAAAAACTGGAGGATTGTAAAGAAATCTATTTATCTACGGAGCCAGAGAATAGTAGAGGAAAGCATGTATATGAGCAAATTGGTTTTGTAAAAACTGGAAAGGTGGTAGATGGAGAAGAACTGTATGTGTATTCATTGTAGAAGTAAGGAAGATAGTATTGGAGATGAACGGGTAGGAAACATTAATTCCACCGTTTTACATAAAGGAAAATAAATCGTAGACAGATAGAATAAATGATGGGGGATACCTATGATTATTCGATTATTAAAGGAAGTAGATTATGAACAAGCAATTGATCTAAAGATAAGTTGTTGGGATGAGGAGTTAGCAGGAATGGCACCTAACGATTTAAATCGAGAGGAGGAACTCCAATTTTTGAAGGATTGGGTAAGTGGTGCAACGGAGAACAATGATATTCGCGTATTGTATGGTGCTTTTGATGGAGATACATTTATGGGCTTTGCTGGTGGCAGTATAGCCGACGAAACAGATTCTTTACATGGTATGGAACTGAATTATTTATTTGTTCCCAAAGAGTATCGTGGACGTGGGATAGCATTAAAGTTGATTAAGAGATTATTAGTTGATTTTTTCCAAGGAGATTTTAAGGAAATGGTTGTTTATAATCACCATTTCGCACCTTCCAACACATTTTATACGAATCTGGGCGGTAAAGTGCTGAGGAAGGAAACTCAAGGAAAAGCCCAATTAGAAGTTGATGTCTTTGTATTTTGCCTTGAAGATTTGAAGATGAAAATAGAGGCGCAGTAACGAATATTGTCCAAATACATGCAAGTTTTATTCTTATAGTATTGATTGTTGGCGTACACGGTGAGCTGAGAAGTTGTTACCGTACAAACCAAGGAAACAATCAAAGTAAATCATTAAAAAACTAATTTGTTAAGGAGTTGATAATTTTAAAAAAGAAGAAGATTTAAGGAAGCAAGCTGAATCGATTGTTGCTATCCCTGACCTGAGGACTTTCAGCTATTGATAGAGGACTTTTTAGATGGAATGAACAATGGAGATGGGGAAGCAATATTTTCGTGGGGAAAAGAAGGTCAGAATGAGGGGATAGCTGTAATATACTCCCGGTCATGCCCATTCCATACTAGGTACTACATTCGCTAAAGCTGCCCAATCTTCCACTTTTACCCACCGAGATACAAGACTATATTCTGAACAAAGTGTTAATGCAGTAAATGATAGTCCTATCTCCATCGCAAGCTTATAACCCTTTCCTGCTGTATACATATAAAGATTTATAAAAGTTGCTACTATTGCAATAGCCCCAAATAATATCCAATTATCCATATAACTATACCTCCATATATTTTTATTTATGTCGAGTAGTAAGTGCTCGTCCTTTTGTGATTGCTTATTGACCAAACTCCTCGTCCGTTTAGTTTAACATATATTCCCAGATTATGGGCGTAAAAAAAAGCTGCCACATGAAACTTGTAAATGCGCTCACGCTCCACAGGTTTTGTGAAGTAAAGTACTTTCAACTAGGTCGTTTTGTAGGCACTACCGTGGTAGCGCCTACCGAGGTCGCAGGTTAAATCCGAGAGCAAACGGGAGTATGAGGGAAGACAGTGAGAACCGTCCCCGCTGCTTCCCACTATTTTAATTTTTTTGGAAGAAAACTGCTACTTTTCCAAAACTGATCCGTCTACTATGTAGTAAGTGAAAATTGCTCCCCAACTTCAGTTGTTGTGAGGGGAAAGTGATAATCCGAATAAGGAGCTTACGAAAAGGAAATGAAACAAGGAGGTATTTTCAATGAGTTACTTTGATGATAAAGATGAGGTTGTGGAATCGATAAATAGTAAAATGAAGTTATCCGATTCAGAAAAAATTGTGATCTATTCACAAGTAAAAGATAAAATCGAGCATAAGAAACCAATAGTCACATCAATGAGATCTAAATACTTTCTTGCATTAGCAAGCGCAAGCTTCCTTTTCTTTTTATTGCTTTTTCCAACAATCACCTCTTTTTTACAAGATAACTCTGGCGGACAACGGGGTGGGGAAATACCTAATGAGATTGTTGAAGTAGTTAACAAGTATTTCGACTCCTATGAAGAAATGGATATTGATTCATTAGTTCAGTTTTCCCATGATATTAGACATTCGAATAAAGGGGAACAAAGAGAACAATATATCAGTATTAATGAACCAACAACTAGAGCTGAAGTTTTAGATATAAAAAAAGTAAAGACAGATGAGTATGAAGTAACTGTTCGATTTTACGATGATGAAGGTACATTTCAACTTAGTTTTCCAGTCAAAGAGATGGATATTGGCTGGCAGGTTGTTGTGGGTTTTAGGTTTGAAAGATAGTGAGAGTGTTTAGTATAAACACTCCCACTTTCCGTTCCTAATGTAAAGAACCTGACCATTGATAATCCAAATGCCCCCACATAGTGGATGCTGTTTTGAATCGAATTTGTGCATCGGTTAGTGTTGTTGTATTTAAACGGATTGTGTGATTTGATGGCCGAGTTCTATGCCCTGTAACAACGACACTGCCATGTTCCGTTTCTCCAAAAACTCTGTTCCTTACTATTGTATACGTTACTGTTATGGGGTAACTTGAAGGAAATGCATGAGTTTGTCTACTTACTGTTAAATTTAAAGAGGCACTTGGTCTATTGATACTAAATCGACAATTGGAAAGAAATTCTCCAGCACCTCTACCCGAAAAATTCCAAGTACATAGTGTACTACTGTCTAAAGGACTAACGATGTTTTCTTGCTCTACTGCAAGGCCCTCTTTCAAAACTTTATAGTCGTTTGTTGATAGTGAGACAAAACCTATTATTACGTTCCAATCGTTGTTTACTAGAGATAAATGAAAAGGTACTTGTTCCATAGCACCGTTTTCAAACGATAATTGAGTGATAAACGTATAAGTGTCCTCATCAATTGGAGATGATTCTAATATTTTATACTCTACCAAACGATTTTTCATAAGATCCCTAGCATAACTTAACATCTGCTCCTCTTTTGTTGTGTAACGTAAATCAATGACATTATCTATTATGTTAGTAAGGTTTTGGTGTTCAACAGCAGATAAATAGATATGTAATTTTTGCTCTGCTTCCTTTTCAGCTGCTTCTACTTCCCCTCCGGAAAAACCTATCAATAACAATACTGCAAAAATGACAATCAATTTTTTCACTTTCATCCCTCCATCATTTGACTTTATTTTCATTATACCTATATTTTGAAAAATACCCAGTAAAAGTTATTTTTCGAAGTTTACTAACTTTCTGCGAAACTGATCCGATAGTAGTCGGGTCCGAGGAATTCGTCCATTATGCAGCACCATCTTTCTATTTATGGTGAAAAAAATGCTACTTTTCTAAATCAGATTCGTCTACTATGTATAGAGAGAGAAAATTGTAGGTGGTGTGTTTTTTGGATAATGAACAAAAACTTAATCAGTTGGAGGACTGGTATCGAACATATAGTGACGATATACATAGGTTTATTGTTTACATGATCCGTGATCGTGAACAAGCGAAAGACCTAATGCAAGATACATTTGTGAAAGCATATAGCAACTACGACTCTTTTTGGGGGGAGAATACGAAAAGCTGGTTATTTAGTATTGCGAGGAACCTAACTATTGATTATATGCGAAAAAAACGACCTATTTCTTATATAACAGAGTACTTTCATTCCATTCCTGATAACAATGAGTTATCTCCTGAACAGAGCGTTACTTTAAATGAACAAGAAAATGAATTTCTCTATTCTCTAGCTAAGTTGAAGCGACCTTATCGAGAAGTGATTATTTTACGAAGAATTCAAGAGATGTCCATCAAAGAAACTGCTACGATTCTTGGTTGGAGCGAGGGGAAAGTGAAAACCAATCTCAAGAGAGGGTTAGATTCTTTAGAAAAACAGATGAAAGAAGGAGGGGTTTTTAAGTGAGTCACTTTGATGGTAAAAATGAAATCGTGGAATCAATTAATAATAAAATGAAATTATCGGATTCAGAAAAAAATGAGATTTTTTCACAAATAAAAGATAGAATCCACCACAAAAAAAAGACAACTACATCAATGAGATATAAATACTACCTTACATTAGCAAGCGCTAGTTTCATTTTTCTTCTATTGCTTTTTCCTACTTTTTCCTCTTTTTTTCAAGATTCCTCTAGTGGGCAATGGGGTGGCGAAGTACCGAGTGAAGTGGTAGAAGTAGTGAACAAGTATTTTGAAGCTTTGGGTACAGGAGATATTGATACAGTTGTCCAGTATTCACATGATACAAGACATACGAATAAAGCTGAACAAAAAGTACATTATGCAAGAATTAATGAACCAACAACGGAGACAGAAATTTTAGAAATAAGGAGAGTAACGTCAGACGAGTATGAGGTAACTGCTCTTATTTTTGAAAATGATGAAGTATTAGAGCTACGTTTTCCTGTAAAAAAGATGGAGATTGGCTGGCAGGTTATTGTTGGTATGGATATTGTAAGAGAGTGAGAGTAGGCTTTATATTCGTTTTGGTATTAGTAACGGTTGTGTTAATAACTGGTTGTGGAACGAATGATTCACAAGTTGATGGTCCAACGATCATAGGGGAAGTTGTAGAAACTTTCACTTATGATAGTGAAAATGTAACGATTCGAGGTGATTTCACCGAACATAATATTACATCAGGAGATACAGTTGTTCTTCATCTTCGCGAATCAAAAATAATAGGCAAAAAAGGGGAAGAACTTACTCTGGAAGATGTAAATGAAAACGACAAAATAGAAGTATTATTACCTGAAATCATCTCTCTAAGTGATGAAGACCCCGTCATAATTGATAGGGTTATACAAATAAAAATAATAGATTACTAACGGAGGGTTACTAAATAAGGAGGGAGAGAAAAGTTGGAAGAAAACAAGGTGAAAAAACAGTTAATTATTGGGTGTGCTTTGTTTGGCACTTTAATACTATTGGGGAGTCTACAAGTTGTGTTTTCACCATTCGCTTTTGTCAGAGGTATATCTCTAATTACTGTTATAAGTTGTTCGGCTGGTGAGGTGCATTTATCAGAGAACTATTTATTTTAAAAGAGAAAAAACAAGCTAATAAATAAATATTCTTTTCCTTGATGAATAATAAATAGCTCTTTCCTACTGTATGAAAGGAAGCGTCAGTAAAACAAATAAATAGGATGTTGGAAGGCATGAAGATGTTCTTCGTGTCATTTTCTTTCATACGTTAAGAAAGTTTAACTTCGCTAAAGGATTAAAGTATAAGAAATACTAAGGCTTTCGCCATTAAAGACTTGGCGATATGCCAAGTTTATCTAATTAATACATTAGGATGCTAGAACAACTCTCAGAGAACAGATAAATGTTGTGCTTTTCCTATACCAATCTAAAAAAAACCAAGGGAGAAATAAAAAACCCCCTTGGTTTGTTTTTTCTACTTGTAAAAAATATAAATCAAATTATCACGAATCGAGCGTATGTTACCTTTTGTTTTTTCATGATTTTTGTTTTGAATTTAGTAACACAACTGTATTTAGCAGTACCTGTAAAACTACAGTTGTTACAGTCCACAGATGTAAATATTGGGTTCATATATAGTACTGGAGCGTTACTTATTGTTTTCTTACAAGTTCCGTTAATTAATCGTTTAAGTGAGGAGGTTGCTCCTACGAAATTGATTGCATTAGGCAGTATGTTTTTAACTGTCGGTCTAGTAATCATTGGTTTCACGCCAAATGTTGTTGGAATTTATGTGGGAGTCATTACGTTTACATTTGGTCAAATGTTCATACAACCGATGATGAGTAAGCAAATATCAGAAATAGCCCCGTTACCACTGATTGCCTCGTTTTTTGGATTCAACGGATTAGCGTTAGCGGTCGGTGGATTAATAGGTAATATCGTAGGAGGATTTTTGTATGATCTAGGTTTAAGTGGCTATCCAAGCGTGCCGTGGATTTGTTTTTGGAGGATTAGGATTGCTTGTGACGATTGCGTTACTACACCTCGGAAAAAAAGAGAGGGTTAAGGAAACAGGGGCGGCTTTCGTTCAAAAGGGATAAGTGTGCACAATGGACTTGTCCTTATGAAAGGCTCATAAGGACAAATCGGTTAAATATATTGTTCATATTGTCCTTATGACTAGTGTTAGGGGATTTGGCTTTAGGGAGTGGACTGCAGCGAATGGAAAACAAAATGGCGAAGTTACTAGATTATATTCTACATTTATCAAAAGAGGAATACGGTATGAATAAAGATTGACAATGGTCAAAATTGGTTTGGATATTTAAGGTTTGATGAATAATTACTCATAGGTTCTTGATCAGGTTTTGTACTTATCGCATAAACCCGTGGTGTATTTACCTACTAAATTTGTTAGTTATTTTGGTAGGTGTTTTTTTATTGATTTATTTTTCATTTCAAATTGAAAAAACAAAGAAAATCCATAGATAAAAAATCGATGTTATTTGGTATTTTATGTTAAAATTTAACGTGTACTAAGTTTTATAAAGATGATTTTGTAAAGTGATGAGGAGAGTTTTTTTACAAGATTTAGAGATTGTTATTAAACTATCAGGAGGTCTTAGGAAGAGTGGGGACCGTGTGGTTTTCTAATTTATAACATTTGATAGATGAGGAGGTTTTTTCTTTGGGAACTGTTTATTCGTCAATACTTCCAGATCACGAAGAATTTATAAGGAAACAACGGATTTTTTTCGTCGGTTCAGCACCGTTATCAGAAGACGGTAATGTTAACATTTCACCAAAAGGTCATGATGTATTTAGAATACTTTCTGCGAATGAGGTAGCTTACTTAGATTTAACTGGTAGTGGAAATGAAACAAGTGCACACATAAATGAAAATGGAAGAATTACTTTTATGTTTTTAGCTTTCGAAGGTCCTCCTATGATTTTACGGCTATATGGAAGCGGTAATGTAGTATTACCTAGCTCACCAGAATGGGATGATTTGGTTCAACATTTTGATATCCTTCCTGGTGCTCGTCAAATTATTCAAGCAAAGATTGAAACGGTAAAAACATCATGTGGATTTAGTGTACCCTTCTTTTCATACGATGGTGAACGAGATACTCTTCAGCAATGGGCTTCTAATAAAAGTGAACATGAGTTAGAGGAATATCGTAAGAAGAAAAATTCAATTAGTATGGATGGGATAGTTACACCGATTGGAGAAGGTGTAGTTAACTCGAAGAATGTTGAATAATCCACTGAACGGGTGCAGTATCAGAAGCGGGGATGGCTCTTATTATAGTTAAGAGTATTAATCTTGAATAACAAGCTTTCAAGAATGAGGTGGAAAATGGACAATCGTTGGAATGAAATAATATATAAAATTTGGTCCCCTATGTACGATAAGTTCTTTAATTCGGGGAAGTTTTTGGAAGCTCGAAAACAAATATTTCAAGGGAACATGTTTACTAATCATCAAAATATACTTTTTGTGGGTGTTGGAACAGGAGCAGATTTGGAGCTAATCAACCATAGGGAGTTAAATATCACTGCAATAGACTACTCGAATGAAATGCTAGAAAAGGCAAAAGATAAATTTAAAGATTCCTCAATACATTTTTTTAAAATGGATGCTCAAAATATGAGTTTTAATGATAATCAATTTGATGTTGTGGTGGGAAGTCTTGTCTTATCTGTTGTTCCTGACACAGATAAATGTTTCAAAGAAATGATAAGAGTGTTAATACCCAATGGAAAGATTATCATTTTTGATAAATTTTCACCTAAAGGAAAGAAACTTTCCCCTTTGAAGAAAGTGATTAGACCTATCATCAAGCTGCTAGGTACCGATATTGGTGTAAGCTTTGAGAGATTGTATGAGGATAATAAAGAGGCCGTATTTGTTCAAGAGGATACTCCAATAATGTTTAATGGTATGTATAGAAAGATAGTTATTAATAAAAGTATATAAATTGTTTCAACTAAAAGGTGCAATCCTTTAAGATGCAGGGAGTGCTCTTTTCTTATTGAAATAAGAGAAGGGTTGTGGATGAAGAAGTTAGTGGAGGGATTATGTTGAAAGAAACGACTGATACAAATGAGTTTTCTAAAACTATAGAAGCGGTTAATAATCTAACAGAAGAGGATGCCAAATCATTGTTGAAAATAATATATGGATTTGTTAATACTGCTATGACGGGAAATGGCGGAGACAAGGTGAAGTTAGAAGTTGTACATAATCTATCAGATATTTATAATCGTATTCAAGATTTAAACGAGTTAAGGAATAAATAGAAGTCCTAAAAAACGATGTAATCAATTTGTTAATGATAAACAATCTGGATACCAGAGGAACGAGTTATTGTAGAAATAGGTAGTTAAAACAGATCTTATATTGATGAACATACATAGAGAGGTGAAATCCCAGTGATACATCAAATGGGTTTATATGGTGAGTATTTTGATTCGATTAAAAAGGGTAAGAAAAAGGTTGAAGTACGCTTGAATGATGAAAAAAGAAGAAAAATAGAAGTTGGAGATTCTATTAAATTTATAAAAGTTCCCGAACAAGATGAAACTTTGCAAGTTCAAGTAAGTGACCTTAAAATATACGATACGTTTGAAGCAATGTATGAGGAAATTCCTTTTCAAGATTTTGATTGTGAAGGCTGGACAATGCAAGAAATGATAGCTGGAACATATCAAATATATACACCAGAACAAGAAAAGAAATGGGGTACATTAGCAATTTTTATAAAATACTAGATCAAATGTTACTCCTACCTTAATGGAAAAAATATCAAAATGTCCTTAAGAATTAAGGTGATATTCATCAGAAACCAATTCGGTGGGGATAGTATGTTTATACATAAAATATTGATGACTTATGGTTAAAATAAATAGAATTAAGATATGAGAGTTGTAATGTTTGCAGCTCTTTTTTTGTACCTAAAAACTGGAAAATCATGTTAAAATAAAGTAGGTGATGGTGTAAAAAGCAATGTGTATGGTTTAACCGCACGAATCAGTTTGCTCTTGTTAAGGTGCATTGGCTGAAAAAAAGTAAATGTCAAGAATGGGAGAGATATTCTTATGATACCTAAGCAATTAATGATTTATATCTTAATAGGTGGTGGAATCGGTTTATTTTTCGGAGGTTTATGGAACGGAATAAGTGCAATGGTGTTAATATGGATTGCTATGAGATTGGAGTATTTTATTCGAACTTATGAGAAGAAAAATTTTGAATCATAGCAAAAGGCTTATTTTATTTTTAATAGTAGTTAGCAGGGATATATTGAGTAAGAAATCTTTATTGTTAGAAGAGATTTTGAGTTCAAACAAGCACTAATGGAGAGCTTTAATAGAAAGAGATGTTGTGATCCGATGAAGGAGATCATAGTCAATAAAGACACAAGGATCTAAAATATTAGGAATGAAGAATCTTCTCAACCACTCTTTGTTCCTTTTTATATTTGATTTAGTGCATAGAATATATCTATAATTTTCAGTTTCTACCTTACTGTGAATATTAAAAAGCTCTTAAGGTCTTTTTTTTGAAAAGATATTCTTGACATGTAACGCTATTATGTATTACTATATACCGGTAGTTAGTAATACTGAATATCTGTAATACCGAGTACTTGTTCTACAGAGCTTCTGAATAAATAGAGCGAAATACGATTGGAGATGGAAATTTGGAAAATATTACGGAAATGCTGAAAGGAGTCCTTGAGGGATGTGTGCTTGAAATTATCAGCCGTGGCGAAACTTATGGCTATGAAATCACGCAACAGCTGCGAGATCTTGGTTTCACTGATGTAGTGGAAGGCACAGTTTATACGATTACCATGCGCCTTGAGAAGCATAATTTGGTGAACATTGAGAAAAAGCCATCCAGTATGGGACCTCCGAGGAAATTTTACACACTGAACGAAGCAGGTCAAAAGCATCTTAATAACTTTTGGGGAAAATGGGAATTTGTCTCAAGTAAGATTAACGAACTCAAAACAAATAAAAAATTAAAAGGAGATGTATTATGAGTATTATTGAAAAAATTATCGGAAGTATGGATGACAAGCGGGAATGGAAGGCGATGGAAACTCGTGCGAAGAAACTTCCAAGTGAGTACCTCAATGCATACAAAGCTATCCAAAAATATATGTGGACTACTGGTGGTCTTTCCGAATGGAAGGATATTCATCGTATTTTTAGCGGTATTCTCGACCTCTTCGAAGAAGGTGCCGCAGAAGGCAAGAAAGTCATTGATCTTACAGGCGAGGACGTAGCAGCTTTTTGTGATGAACTAGTGAAAAACACGGAAACTTGGATGGACAAATATCGATCAAAGTTGAACGATACGATTGGTCGTGGCTAATGGAAAAATCTCATTAAAAGTTTTTGAGCAGTTGTTTTGAATTAACGTGCTGGTGTGTCGAAGAGGAGTAACTTTTTGACACACCGTATTTGTCATTTTTCAAAACAGTCCGCAGTTCCAGTTCTTTCTTCCTTATAATTAGTACAACAACTTTCCTCGGAGGTGAGAATCCAATTATTGAAAGCGTTTTCCTAAATCGGGTGCGTAACACGAGATGGAGATTTGAAGATGAAAAAGGTAGTCATACAAGCGTTAATCGTTTTACTCGTGTCTCTGAAACTTACTTCGTAATATAGGCGTCTAATCTAAACAAAGGTATTGTTCGTGGCGCACCCCGTTTCTTGCATTATGTGATACATATTCAGAGTGGAGGTACAATCAATGAAAAGATTATCTTGCTTTATTCTCATATTCGTTTTTCTAATTGGTTGTAATAGTGAAGTGGTAACAAATAGTTCTAGTCGTAGTAACGACTCTCCCTCAGAAATTTATGTGGAAGGTTTGAAGAATGTGGATGTTCTCAATGTTCATGGAAGTGTGGAAGGTTTGGATAGAATGATGAGTTTCTATGATGATGTAAAAAATGGAGTAAACTCCGATTTACGAGTTGTACATTACACGATTGAGGGTGATCCTCTAGTAACAGATTTACATTATAAAGAAGGAACTTTGGAAGTTACGAATGATTATTCACGAGATAAATTCGGTAGCGGTGAAATTATAAGTGATACATGCGGAAAACTTGTTGAGGAAGTGAATCCTACCAATACAACTTATATTGCGGTGGAATGTGCTGGTGGTTTTGATGGGATGCATCAAATCTTACAAATAGAGTACAATATGCATCATCAAGATCGTTTGGAGTTGGAATTGAGATATGGAGTAAATTTGGAGAACGAAATAAATACAGTAACAAACACTTTGGAAAAAGAAATTAGTGAAAATGAAATAGTAATAGAAACGGACTTTCGATTAGTTCCGACTGTCAAACAAGAAGTATATAGAAAACTAGTTTTTGCAAATTACTTAGCTGATAAAGAGTTTAGTAACTCATGTGGTACAGAAGAAACAATACAGTATTATCTAAAAGTACACATAAACAGTGGAAGTCGTGAATTTGATTGGAGTGCATGTGATCAAAGTGTGGATGGCGAGAAGTTTACAGATATTGCAACCCACCTCATCGAACAATCGAAAAACAATCAAGATATACAACAGGAAGTCACCATTCAAGGCTATGTGTTAGAAAGTGCAGATAACGAAATGCTCATTGGGGAAGGCCTTACGATGCTAGATTATCAGTGGGTGAAGGAAGAATTGAGACATATTGATTTTACTAACTATATTTTTGACTTTATTATCTTAACAGGATGGAATGGAGAAGAATTTCATCCTGGTGATAAAGTATATGTATCAGTAGAAGAATACCTAAGCGGTTTTCAACCACGAAGAGCAAAAGTGAAAGAAATAAAGAAATTGGAATTGTATTAATTATTACTGTGATTTGGGTTGAGAAAGGTGGTCATTTGCCTATTTTACTTGTGAAAAAGCAAGTTCTATTGAGTTGGCTTTAAATCTTCATACACTTCCATTTCTTTCGTTTCGCAAAACGAAGGAAGCAGTGAGAACCGTCCCCGCTGCTTCCCCGCTGCTTCCAAGGAACATTTTTTCTTATTCATCACGTTTCTCTATCGATTTCTTCGCTTTTTCTTTCTCTTCCTTTTTTTCTTTGCTTTTTTTCTGCTCCATCTTCAGTTGTGCTTTTAATGCAGCATTTTCTTCTTTTAAGCGAAACTTTTCTTCTTTTAGCTTTAATTTCTCTTCTTTCATCTTCAAGCGGTTTATCTTATCTTGATAAAGGATGGAATGTTCTCTAGCTAGTTCTTTAAATAACGCAAATATCATTAGGATTAAAACAAATGTAAATGGTAATGCCGCAATAATTGCTGCTGTTTGCAAGGCATCGAGACCACCAGAAGCAAGTAAAACTGCAGCAGCCGAAGACTGGATCACACCCCATGTAAATTTCACAGAATTAGGGGGCGTTAAGCTTCCGTTCGTTGTTTGCATCCCTAATACAAAGGTGGCAGAGTCTGCTGATGTGACAAAGAAGGAACAAATAAGGAAAATAGCAATAATGGAAATGAACGTGCTTAACGGGAATTGCTGTAATACAGAAAATAACGCAACTTCCATCCCACTTGTTTCAATAATCTCCATTATTCCAACATTGTCAAACATGTCTAGTGAGATAGCTGTTCCACCAAACACAGAGAACCAAAGAGCACTGAACAAAGTTGGTACTGCTAGGACACCTAATACAAATTCACGAATGGTACGTCCGCGCGAAACTCTGGCAATAAATGTTCCTACAAATGGTGCCCACGAAATCCACCATGCCCAATAGAAGATTGTCCATCCTTGAACCCATGTTTTCTCCGAATCAAACGGATCCATTCGTAGGCTCATACTCAAGATGTTTTGCAAGTAGTTACCTAATGTTTGGGTGAAAGCTCCCATGATGTAGGTGGTAGGTCCAAGGAAAAGAACGAATAACATAAGTGATATAGCTAAGTAAACGTTCGTTTTACTCAGGATTCTAATTCCTCGATCTAACCCCGTTTGGGCAGAGATCATATATAAAATGGTAATAACAATGATGATAATTAATTGGGTTGCAAAAGAGTTTGGAATGGATCCACTTAGTTCTGATAATCCTCCAGAAATTTGCAATGTACCAAACCCAAGAGAAGTGGCAACACCGAAAATAGTGGCAAAGACGACTAATACATTAACAAGTGTTCCGATAATTCCATCTACTCGATCACCTAAAATGGGACGTAACGTATTGCTAATTACTCCAGAATAGTCTTTTCGGAACTGGAAGTAAGCTAATGCAAGTGCGACCATTGCATAAATCGCCCACGGATGTAATCCCCAGTGGAAAAACGAATATCGTAACGCTTGTCCAGCAGCCTGAAACTCTGTCAAATTGTCATTCGGAGGTAAATAAAAATGGTACATTGGCTCCGCTACACCCCAGAATACTAAACCAATTCCCATCCCAGCTGTGAATAAAAACGCAAACCAAGTGATGTAATTGTATTCTGGTTCTTCATCAGGCTTTCCTAATTTGATTCTTCCATATGGGCTAAAAACCAAAAAGATAGCAACGGCTAAAAAAGCAGTGGCGGACAATAAGTAAAACCAGCCAAATTTTTCTGTAATAAAACCTTGAATAGAACTCGTTACAGAATTTAGGTTACCGGGCGCAATGACACCCCACAAAATAAAAATAATTGCCAATATAGCAGAGATATAAAATACAGTTGTTAATTTTTTCACCAAATTTCCCCTTTGTACAAGATATTTAAATAAACTTCTAAACTAGCAGTTATTTTGCAGATTTTTCTATTATACGACATTTTTCAACGCATCTCCAATGAAGAGTTGGGGAGAGTTAAGTCTTCTATATGTATATCTTTTTGAATCTTGACATGTAATGTCCTGAGTGAGAGATTTTTATCAAACTCGTGAAATTTCTCGTGAAACAAGATGTTTCGGGTGGTGCCAGACACTCCAACCCTAAATAGTAGTTTTCTATATACAACCCAATGTGAAATGAAAATTTCACAAATCCCTTCATAGTCAAAAAACACAGGAAATTAAATGAAATCAAAGTAAATGACGTTCAATAGAATGTTTTACCAATGTAGCATCTTCAATGATTCATTTGGTGTCAATCCATGTGTATTGGAATATTGCAAAAAAAGAGACAAGGGAGCAATGGAGCCTATGAACCTTGAACCTATGAACTTTCTTTTATTTACCTTTCTTACGTCTAGTGAAACGAAACAAGTACGAGAACGGACTCTACTGCTTCCAAGCGTCTCTTATGTTAAACTACATACTATAAGAAGCCTTTTGTAAATTATGAGAAAAGTTACTTCGGAAAGTCTATCAATTCCTACATTTGATAGAGGTATTTCAAAAAGTAAGAGGACGGTTTTTATCAACAAGAACCATCCCCTTGTTTTTCAAGAACACAAGAAAATAAGGAGGTAACATATGAACAATCAGAAACCAACTATTGAAGGAGCATGGGCAGACCCGTTTATACTGAAGGATGGGGAAGATTATTATTTGTATCCTACAAAGGACAGTGATGGGTGGTTATATGAAAAGTTCCATGTGTTTCATAGTAAAGATTTGAAAAATTGGGATGGACCATACTTAGCATTAGATTTAAACGATGTATCTTGGGCTAATTCGAGAGCGTGGGCACCTGGAATAAATAAATACAATGGAAAATATTATATGTATTTTACCGCAGAGCAACAAATAGGTGTAGCTGTTTCGGATACCCCGTTAGGTCCATTTAAAGATATGTTAGGAAAACCTTTAATTCAGAAAAATGAGTATGACTGCCAAAGTATTGATGCAGATTTGTTTATTGATGAGGACAATCAACCATACTTGTTGTGGGGCCAAGGGAAGTGCTGGATTGTACCGTTAGAGGAAGATATGCATACGTTTAAAGAGGATCCTATTCCTTTATCTCATCAAATCTATAAACAGCGTGGAAAAGATGCCTCTATCTTTGATAGTGGAGTATATAACGAAGGACCACACTTGCAAAAAATAAATGGAACGTACTACTTAACTTGGAGCAATTATGACACACGCGATCCAAGGTATCAAATTTGTTATGCCACAAGCAACCATGTTTTCGGACCTTATGAAGTGCCAACAGATAATAGAGTAACCCAACCATCCGAAAGGCATTTTGGTACAGGACATGCATCCATGACTACACATGGCGATGACTGGTACTTGGTTTATCATAGACTGATAGATCCTAACAGCACACTTCTCCGTGAAACATGCATAAGTAAGATCGATTGGATTGATGGAAAACCTGTTGTGGATGTAGATAAAACGATTGGGGAATAAAATTTCAAGGAAGCACTGAGAACCGTTCCCACTGCTTTCTCATGTTAAAAAACTGGCCGATTTATTTTTGCCAGAACATGAAAATATGGCCTATAGGGTAAATGCTTCCTCTATAGGCCATATTTCATTATCCTCTTATTGTAGTGCTTCCATTAGATCATTAACCTCTCCAGTTAAAATCACTTTTGCGTTAGAGGATATGTGGTTTTGTAAATCCTCGTTATTCATTTGGTTTAGGAATTTTTCTAAATGTTCAACAGCTTCTGTGTTTCTTCCATTTTGGAAATGGTGCTGTACTTGTCTTGCCGTATTTGTAAGTTGTCTTACAAGTGGTCCTGTTAGTTCATCTGTTTCTGAATAGTGATCAATTAAGCTTTGAATATTATTAGTATCCATCATTGTAAGCATCCAATGCTGAGGAGCCCATTTACTAGCTTGAGTAGCACTTCCGAAGCTATGGTCTCCGTTTCGAGGATACCAAGCAGCAACATTGGTTAAGTATTCTCCATCATCTTCATGGTCTACTTCGAGTGCTAAATTAATATCCTTCATTCCAATTCTATGGTAACCCCACCCCATATCATCTAAATACCATTGCTGTAGATCGTTGTCTGTATCCTTACATGGAGTAGTTTGGACATTGGTACGATCTAGACCAGAGTTATTCTCAAGTTCTAAACAATATTTCCCCCCACTGGCCATGCTTTGAAGCTGGAAGAATCCATCATATTCCTTGTTTAATTTCCATGTTTGTTGAACAGAAGCATCACAATCTATTTGAATGACATTACCGTCGTTCGCAACGGCAAGACATTTGTTTGTTTCTTCATTCTTAATTTCATAACTAAGACCATCTTGGATATTGTAATGACCTGGATCTGAAAAATATGGCCAATTGTCATGCCATTGCATTTCTCTTATTCCCATTCTTGTTTGCGGCATGTATCCATGATAAACCATAAAATACGAATCATCTTCTACAAAAACATCTGGACCTCCAGGAGCACGGTATAATCCACCTGGCGTAATTCCATGAGCGGTGTATCTATGATTCAAAATAATATTTCCTCCCCCTTCTGTGAGAGGAGTTCCCGTTTTATCAACATATGGACCATTGATGTTTTCGGATCTACCTACGACAATTTTGTAAGTGTTGTCGTTGGCATTAGCTCGGCAGCACCAATCCCAGCCGGATAATAAATAATAATAGTCTCCTCGCTTAAATATAGCGGGTCCCTCTATTCTATTATAATTTGGATTGGTAACAGGGAAACGTTCACTTCCACGATGTGCAATTGTATAAATATCTCCTGTAGTTTCCACCATGTTGTCCTTAAGTCTTTGAATCATAATTCCATCAAAGTGAGAGCCCCATACAATCCACCAGTGGCCATCGTTGTCTTGAAGAATAGCGGGATCAATAGCATTGTGAGTTTCTCCGTTACCAGAAGCACCAGAACTAATAATGGCTTGGCCGTGATCTACCCAACTATCTAAATCACCTGGTGTTTCCGTATAAGCAACCCCAATCGCAGAATTATTTGTACCGAAATTAGAAACGGAATAGTACATATAGAACGTGTCACCAACCTTATGAACATGAGGTGCCCATGTCGTTCCCCTTGAAACATCATAAGTCCATTCTGGTTTATCAAATCTACCAAACCGTTCCCATGGTCCTTCCATTCCGTTTTCAGATCGGAAAGCCCATTGATGGGTTGAAAATGCATAGTAAGTATCTCCGTCTTTAAATAAAGTTGGATCGTGGGTGCTAATATTTCCCGAAAGAGGAATTTTATCTGTTTGAGGGTGGAAAGGAATACCAGCCTCCAAGATAGCGCTTACATTAAAGTCGTTAGTTTCTTGATATTCTTCGGAAAACACGGCATTAGTCGAAACCCATAGAGTCAGCAATACTAAAATCGATAATCCTGAAATCCCTAGCCATTTAATCGTAGTTTTTTCGTTTTGGATCATATCATCTGATCTCCTTCCCTTTTTTCAATCAAGAATAAACGAACATGGACAGGTTACCGTATGCTAGTAACTAGTAGTTAAATTCTTGTCTGATAGCATCTCCTCCTTTACTAAATGATTAATGAAAACCTCTTGCTGAAATAATGTGAAAGTGATAAATTAATCATTATAGGTATGATGAATTTACTAAAAATACATCATACGTATTATGTTTAGAATTGTAGCTGACACAATTATTTATTTCAAGAAAATTTAAACAATTTAGAATATTTAATGCGTTAGTCCTATGAATATATTGATAATATTGAACCATGACTTACTAGAATTGAATGGTATTAAATGTTTTTAAGGTATACAAATTTTTTGATGAGGTGAATAGTATGGGTACATTGTCATATGAGAAGGTGTATGAAGCTATTAAAGAGAAAATTAAAGGGGGAGTATGGAAACCTGGGGACCAAATCCCCACAATTCCTCAGTTGTCTAAGGAAACTGGTGTTGGTATTTCCTCGGTAAGGGAAGCGATTAGAATTTTGGCGAAACAAGGGATTCTAAAAATTGAACAAGGCAGAGGTACTTATGTTTTACAAGACTTCGAGGGAGATGATCCATCCTCCCGACTGGATTTCTTGGAAAAAGCCACTATGAAGCAATTGACGGAAGCTCGGTTAGTTATCGAACCAGAATTGGCCGCACTAGCTGCCAAAAATGCTTCAGCATCTGATGTGGTCGAAATCAAAGAGGCAGCAGAAGAAATGCAATTAAAAGTTAAAAGAAATCAGGATTTCTTTCATGAGGATATAAAATTTCATTATAAGATAGCTGTTTCAGCAAATAATATCATTCTTCAGCAAATGCTTGAAACCATGTCCGATTTATTAGCAGACAGCCGTCGGATGACGATGAAGGTAAAGAAGATGAACGATAAGGCAGCCTATTACCATATGCTAATAGCCGAAGCTATCGAGGACCGAAACCCCATCCAAGCAAGAAACTTAATGCACTCTCATATATCAGATATTTTGAATGATATGGAAAAAAAGGAATTCTTCAAGCGTGATAAGGAGAAAGAGATTCAGTGATTCCTCTACTGAACTCTCCTCCTTCTTCATTAAGGAAATAAGAATGGGGAAATTATTTTAAGATTTACATAAAAACGAGTTAGGTATTAATCACTTTTTATTTTAATACATCCTTAGGAACTAGTTTCTATTAAAAATTCAAAAAATTCAAAATAATATAAAAAACACCTTGATTTTTATAATGAAGTTCTGTAATGTTTTACCTATACATATGATGAATTATGTATAATGATAAAATACATCATATGATTTTGGTTTGAACTATGAAAAAAAGGTGGTGATAAGGTGGAACAGTCTAGAGAATTTCTGGCTTCCTTAGGATTTCCGAGTAGAGATCTTTATGATTTGCCAACCTCTTCCAAAAGGTTTCCAGATGGAGCACAATACCGTGTGGAGCTACCGAGTGTGGAGGGAACTTCAGCACTAGAGGCAACATTGAAAGAAATCGACAGGTATGGTATTACTGTTCATCGGGTTTCTCAAGGCAGCGGAATCATGCTGCTAACAGATGAAGAAGTTCAGGAAATGTGTACCATGACTGCAGAAAAAGGAATGGAGTTAAGCCTCTTTGTTGGTCCTAGAAGTACATTTGATGTTAGCCCCCTACCTTTAACTTCTTCAGGAAAGGCAATAGGTCTCCGGCATGAAGGAACAGATCAATTGGTTTATGCAATGGAAGATTTGAGAAGAGGAGCATCCCTTGGATTAAGAGGGGCATTAGTGGCAGATGAAGGTCTGTTAATTTTGACAAAAGAAATGAAGTCTCAAGGGTTGCTTCCCAAGAACTTTGTAATTAAAGTCTCTGTTCAGATGATGGCAGCAAACCCTGTATCTGTAAAATTATTACAGGACCTAGGTGCGGATACGTATAATGTTCCTACAGGATTGACCTTGCCGAAATTAGCTGCCATACGTCAAGCAACAGATATTCCATTGGATGTTTATGTAGAGGCTCCTGATAACTTAGGAGGTTTTATTAGACACTATGAAATTCCTGAAATAATTCGTATTTTATCTCCAGTTTATATCAAATTTGGGTTGAGAAATCATCCAGATGTATATCCCTCAGGGAGTCATTTAGAAGAAACGAATATTGCTTTATGTAAAGAGAGGGTTCGCCGTACGGTGTTAGGTATTGAAATGATAAAGAGGTATTACCCGGAAGCGGTTATCTCAGAATTAGGTGCACCTGATTTAGGTACTCCTGCTCTGGGAAAGGAGTGATGTAGTATTTTAAGTTTTCCGAAAATTCAAAATGGTATAAACCCTTATAAGCACAATGTTCAAGGAAAAGCGAATGAACCAATTACTGTAGCAGGCTTGCTTGATCGTTCGAAACGCCTACTCCATTATTCTAGTAAAGTGTTGACTTCTGATTGGACGTTGGAGGAAATTTATAATCGATTAGAAGAAAATGCACCACGAATTGCAATCATTGGAGGATCGAGTGATCATCCTGCTCATATAATGGACGACTTTACTGTATCGAGAGCAGCGATTCGTATTTGGCAGAATGGAGGAGTTCCCTTTTACTTTAGTACTCCAGTTTTGTGTGATGGAACCGCGCAAAACAACCAAGGAATGAGCTATTCACTTCAAAGTCGAAATGCTGTAGCGCAAATGATTGTAAATCAAATGGAAGCTCACAGCTATCATGGTGCCTTTGTAATCCAGGGGTGTGATAAGCAACCAATAGGAGTAGTTAGTGCATTAGTCCACCTGGATCGACTTCGCCAATATCGGGGAGAATCTCCTTTATTTGCAACTTTTGCTCCAGCACATGTTCTGAAAGGGGGAACCATTCCTGAAGAATTAGTACTAGAATTGCAGCGGCTTTCTAAACGAGCCAAGGCAGAAGGGTTCGAAGATATAGAATATGATTTATTAGATGCCATGAGTTATATTCTTCAATGCTCTTCCAATACCGCATTCCAAGGGGTACTAATCCGCGCAATGGAAAAAGGACTAATTACTAGTGCAGAGCATAAAGAATATGAGAAAAAGTTAGCTGTTGCTACTTGTGATAGTAAGGGAGGTATTTGTGCCTTTAATGGTACAGGGAATAGTTCACGCCATCTTATAGCTGGTATGGGATTGGTTCATCCTGAAATTGAACTTTTAACAGAGCCTCCCGAACAGCATCAAATTAATAAAGTTATTGATGATCTTGGTTATATGATCAATCATCCAGAGTTTGGTGCAGCTAATATTATGGCAAAAAATATTAAAAATGCAATTCGAATACACAGTACTACCGGTGGGTCTACCAATTTAATGATGCATATTGTAGCAGCAATGCTATATGGAGGATATTCCTTTGACTTATGGGAACTTGACAAAATACATGGGGAGTCTCCAATACCAGATCTTTTTGACTATAGTTTAACAGAAGGGAGAGACATCTTTGCCTTAGCCATGCAATGCTGTAGTGGTCAAAGCAGGGGGATGGAAACATTATTTGTTGAATTAATGGAAAATGGAGTTCCAATGGACCTAGATGCTCCAACCGTTACTGGAACAATCTGGAGAGATCGATTATCGTTAAAAAAGAGAATAAGGGAAGATGAAATAAAAGACAACCGTATTATTTTATCTAAACCGAAACGTTCCTTTAGTGGTGTGGATGTATTAAAGGGTAACTTTTTTGAAAGCGCTGTAGTAAAAACCAGTGGTATGACCAGTCATCAATTGGACACTTTCGATGGTAAGGTAGCCGTTGTTTTATATTACGAAAATGAAGAAAGTGCCAATAAAAACTTACTTGAACACAGTTTATTAGATCGATTAAGAGAAGAGGGGATGTTAGACAAGGAGAAGCTTCTAGCTATGCTTAAGTATAATGCCCCATTTCATTATTCATCCTGGAAAAATCATGATTTTGAAGGTTTATTTAAAGGGATGATGGAAGAAGGAATCCTTAAAGTCGCTATTGTTATTTCAGGTCAAGGTCCTGTTGCCTACGGTATGCCGGAAATGTTTACTCCAATGCAGCATATTAATGCTAATCGTCAAATTAAAAAAATTGCCACATTAATTAGTGATGGTCGATACTCAGGTGTAACTTTCGGAGCAGCTGTTGGCCATATGACTCCAGAAGCTATAAATGATGGCGGAATTCTTTACCTGCAGACAGGAGATTTATTGCAGTTAAATTTCCGAAAAAAAAGAATTGATTTTTTAGATGAGAATGAATTTATAAAGGGGAATGTAACTTGTAAATTTGAAGGTTTAAAAGAACAAAGAAAAGCTCTAGCAAATTCACGTTTAGAAAAATTAACGAAAAGACAGTGGAGAGTTGCAGGAAGCAATCGAATACTCTACCATACTGACGCTTCCAAAGGAGTGGTACCAACACATATTGCTGAACATGCAACATTGGATTACAACCAATGACGACTAAGGGTCATGGGAGGGTGAAATTATGACAGCATATTTAAACTATATTAATGGTTCATGGCAGAGTGGACAATTTAAAAAAACAACAGATGTCTTAAATCCTAGTAATAATGAAGTGCTTGGCAATATTCCATATTCAACGAAGGAAGATGTGGAGATAGCAGTGGATGTTGCTAAGGAAACACAACGTACCTGGAGAAAGCTCTCTGGAGCGGAACGGGGACAATATTTATACAAAGTAGCTGCCATAATAGAAAGTCGATTAAATGAAATTGCGGAAACAATGACGAAAGAAATGGGAAAAACTCTAGGGGAAGCAAAAGGAGAAACAAATCGCGGGGTAGACATATTGCGCTATTACGCCGGGGAGGGAATGCGAAGTGTAGGGGATGTCATTCCATCCACTGACAGGGATGCTCTTATGTTCACAACCCGTGTTCCATTAGGTGTAATAGGAGTAATTACTCCCTGGAATTTCCCGGTAGCGATCCCTATCTGGAAAATAGCGCCGGCTTTAATATATGGAAATACTGTTGTCTTTAAGCCAGCTTCTGAAACAGCCATTACAGCAAATAAACTAGTGGAATGTTTTCATGATGCAGGTCTTCCAAAAGGAGTTCTTAATCTAATAACAGGTTCTGGCTCTATCGTAGGAAACAATCTAGTAGAACATGAGGATGTTGCAGGAGTTACCTTTACAGGCTCCAATACAGTTGGGAAAAACATAGCAAACATTGCTTTAAACAGAGGAGCGAAATACCAATTAGAAATGGGAGGGAAAAATCCAGTCATCATAGCTCACGACGCAGACATAGAGAAGGCAGTTGAGGGAACAATTAGTGGGGCTTTTCGTTCTACAGGTCAAAAATGTACTGCCACAAGTAGAGTCATTATTCATAAGAGCATCAAAGATAAATTTGTAGCAAAGCTATTAAACAAAATGGAAGAAATAAAGATTGGGAGCGGGTTAGAAGAGAGTATTTGGATGGGACCTTGTGCTTCTGAAAACCAGCTAAATTCCATAATGTCCTATATTAATATTGGAAAAGAGGAAGGCGCAAAACTATTAAAGGGTGGAAACAGGTTAACAGAATCCCCCTATGATCAGGGCTATTTTATAGAACCTACGGTGTTTGATGAGGTAAAAACTCACATGACTATCGCACAAGAAGAAATATTTGGACCTGTCATTGCTCTTATTACTTATGACAGCCTTGAGGAAGCATTTCAACTAGCAAATGATGTTAAATTTGGTTTAAGTGCATCTATTTATACGGAAAATATATCTGCAATGTTGAGTTTTATAGATAACATGGAAGCTGGCTTAATTCGGATTAACGCTGAAACGGCAGGTGTTGAGCTTCAGGCTCCATTTGGAGGAATGAAGCAGTCTAGTTCCCATTCACGTGAACAGGGGAAAGCGGCCATTGAGTTTTTCACATCTATTAAGACGGTTTTTGTTAAAGGATAAAATGTACAATTATAGTTCTGAGGAACTAATTCCTTCTAGTTAGAACTACTTATGGCAATTGGATTAGCCTATGATAAAGTATAAGTACTTACAAAAAATTCTAAATATTCAATGTATATTTTGAAAGCGTTTTATTACGGTAGTTTACTATCATTAAATATACTTACTTTATTTTAAATCGAGATGAAAAGTAAAGGGGGAATCATAGAAAAAGATAAATTACCAAGTATATTAACGTAGCTGGGGGTGTGACAAATAGTCAGGGAATTATTAAATTTGAACTTATATAAAGGAGGAAAAATGATTATGAAAAAAGGAACAAGTATTGTTCTGTTATTCCTACTATTAAGTGTAGTTCTCATTGCATGTTCAGGAAATGATGAGGGTACTAGTGGAACAGGAAATGAAGCTGATGATGTGGAGATCATTGGCGGTGATTCAGATGATGCAGTGGAATTAACCTTCTGGACATTTCAAGGTCTCCATGTAAACTTCTTTGAAGATGCAGTATTGTCTTGGAATGAAGAGTTTCCTGATCGGGAAATTAAATTGATTGCTGAAACCTATCCATATGATAATATGCACAATAATCTGCTACTGGCGTTACAATCTGGCGTTGGAGCACCTGATATTGCTGATATTGAAATTAGTAGATTCTCAAACTTTTTGCAAGGTGACGTGCAATTACTACCTCTTAACAATGTAATAGAACCTGAACTTGCTAATTTCGTTGAAGCTAGATTGGACATCTACAGTAAGGACGGGAATTATTATGGATTACCAACGCACGTTGGAGCGACGGTAATGTATTACAACAAAGAAATAATGGATGAAGCAGGTGTAAATATTGATGATATTGTAACTTGGGATGATTATGTAGAAGCTGGTCTACAAGTAAAAGAAGCTACTGGAAAGCCTATTACTACGATTGAGGCACAAGACCGTTGGAGCTTCTGGCCTTTGATCACTCAAAGACAATCGGATTTCTTTGATTCTAATGGTAATGTCACAGCGGATAACCCTGAAAACATAGAAGTTTTGCAATTCTTAAAAGATATGATCCATGTTCATGATATTGCAATACCAACTCCAGATGGACGTCATCATGAAGAAGCCTATTATGGATTTATGAATGATGGTGGTGCAGCTTCTGTTTGGATGCCTATGTGGTATATGGGGAGATTTCTTGACTTTATGCCCGATTTAAAAGGGAAGATGGAGATTCGTCCACTACCTGCGTGGGAGGACGGTGGATTCCGTTCGGCAGGAATGGGTGGAACAGGTACTGTTGTTACGAATCAAACAGAGCATGAGCAACTAGCGAAGGACTTCCTCATGTATGCAAAAGGTTCAGAAGAAGGTAATATTAAACTTTGGGAAATTATGGGCTTCGATCCACCTAGATGGGATGTTTGGGAATCGGATGCGTTACAAGCAGATAATAAATACTATCAGTATTTTGGAGACTACTTGTTTGATATGCTTCTAGATATTCGGGAGGAAATTCATCCTGTTACAATCACGGAAAAAACTCCTGACATAGATGGATATCTAAATACAAACACTTATCATTATGTTCTAAGGGAAGGGAATCAAACCCCTGAAGAAGCACTAAAGGAAGCTGCGGATCATGTTCGTTAGGAGATTATACTAATAATCTATTATACGTATTAGAAGGTTTAACATCTGTTAAACCTTCTAATACTATGATGTTGGACCATAATTGAAAAGGGAGGGGAAATACATGGAGCTAGAGCGATCAGTTGGGGATGTTCCTAAACAGCCTAAATATAATAATAGACTAAAAAAAATCTTTTATTCTAAGAAAATAGCCCCTTATTTATTCGTCTTGCCATTCATCATTTCTTTTTTGCTGCTCTATACCTATCCATTAATTCAAGCAGTTATAATGAGCTTTCAACAAGTGTTACCAGGTCAGACGTTTTATATAGGTTTAGAAAATTACCGAGATTTACTGAATATTACTTTCTATCGTGCAGTTAGAAATACTGCAATGTATACCTTTTGGACAATTATCGTTTTAATACCATTGCCGTTAATTTTTGCTGTGTTTTTAAATTCGAAAGTAATGAGGTTTAAAAATTTCTTTCGTGCAGCAATTTTTATACCTGCTCTAACTTCTGTCATCGTAGCAGGTACAATATTTAGGCTCATGTTTGGAGAAATGGAAACATCTCTAGCAAACCAAGTTACCATGTTTTTTGGGGGAGAACCTAAAAACTGGCGTATGAGCGCTGGTACAGGAATGTTTTTAATGGTTTTTTTAGCTTGTTGGCGTTGGATGGGAGTAAATATCCTATATTTTTTAGCGGGATTACAAAATATTCCTAATGAACTATATGAGTCTGCTGAGATGGATGGTGCTGGTCCTTTATTAAAGTTTTACTATATTACTTTACCTTTTTTAAAGCCAGTGACAATCTATGTAACAACCATCAGTATTTTTGCTGGGTTTAGAATGTTTGAAGAAAGCTTTGTTTATTGGCAGACAAATTCACCAGGTAATATTGGATTAACAGTCGTTCAATATTTATATCAACAAGGATTTCAGTACAATAACATGGGCCTTGGCTCAGCAATTGGTGTTGTATTGCTTGTAATTATTTTTATTGTTTCTGTTATTTACTTGTTATTAACTGGTGCTTTCAAGAGGGAGGCATGATGTTCTATGTATTCAAAAGTTAAGATGAGAATTGCATCGATCCTACTAATTATCTTGTTTAGCTTTGTTGGTTTTATTGCTGTTTTCCCCTTACTTGCTCTTGCGATAGCCTCGCTCAAACCATCTACAGAGTTAATGAGACAGGGGATTAATCTTAATTTGCAATGGGACTTGATAAGTTTAAACAATTATACCTTTTTATTTACAGATGGTACTACTTATTTAAACTGGTATTTTAATAGTATTATGGTTTCTGGAATTCTAATTGTAGTATCTCTTTTCTTTTCTTCGATTGTAGGTTATGCATTAGCAGTCTATAAATTTCGCGGACAAAATCTGGTCTTTCTGCTAGTTTTATTAACCTTAATGATTCCCTTTGAAATCTTAATGCTTCCATTATATCAATTAATGGCAACATTAGGCTTAATGAACACTTATACAGGAGTTATGTTACCTATGATAGTAGCTCCCATTGCTGTATTCTTCTTTAGGCAATTTTCCTTAGGTTTGCCAAAGGAATTACTAGATGCAGCCAGAATAGATGGGTGCACAGAGTTCGGTATTTTTTTCCGGATAATGGCTCCTCTCATGGTTCCTGCTTTTGCAGCCATGGCAATCTTACAGGGATTATTTAGCTGGAATAACTTTTTATGGCCGTTAGTTGTGTTGCGATCAAATGATATGTTTACGTTACCAGTTGGATTAGCAACATTGTTGACACCGTATGGAAATAACTACGATGTACTTATTTCTGGATCCGTTTTATCGGTAGTTCCTATTCTTTTCCTATTTCTATTTTTCCAGAAGTATTTCATTTCTGGTCTTTCAAGTGGGGGAGTGAAAGGATGATTCTAGACTAAAAATAATAAGTTGTTACAACTATAAAAGGAAGGATGAGTATACTATGTCAGGAAATTTGAAAGCAGAAATGTTAGTAGATAAGGAGTATCAGGTAGCAAAAGTAGATAATCGGATTTATGGTTCTTTTATTGAACATCTTGGCAGAGCAGTTTATGGAGGGATTTATGAACCGAACCACCCCGAGTCAGATGAGCAAGGGTTCCGAAAGGATGTCTTAGAACTTGTTTCTCAATTGCAGGTTCCCATTATCCGATATCCTGGTGGCAACATGGTGTCGGCTTATCATTGGGAAGATGGGGTTGGACCTAAGGAGGAGAGACCTAGAAGAACGGAATTAGCATGGCGTACCATTGAAACCAATGATGTTGGTACAAATGAATTTGTGGATTGGGCTAAAAAAGCAAAAGCAGAGGTAATGATGGCAGTAAACCTAGGTACTAGGGGAATTGATGCAGCACGGAACTTGCTAGAGTATTGTAATCACCCTTCAGGAACAAGGTGGAGTGATTTGCGTATTAAGCATGGTTATGAGGAGGCTCATCATATCAAAACGTGGTGTTTAGGGAATGAAATGGATGGTCCATGGCAGGTAGGGCATAAAACCCCTGTGGAATATGGTAGGATAGCAGCGGAAACGGCCAAGGCCATGAGACTGGTGGATCCTACTATAGAATTGGTGGCTTGTGGTAGTTCCAATAAGGATATGCCTTTGTTTCCAGAATGGGAGGCAATCACCTTAGATCATACATATGAGTATGTAGATTATATTTCTCTTCATCAATATTATGGAAACTATGAAGATGATACGGCAAACTACATTGCCAAATCTCTAGCAATGGACGACTTTATTCGTACCGTTATATCTACTTGTGATTATGTAAAAGCGAAAAAAAGAAGTAAGAAAAGGATTAATCTAAGCTTTGACGAGTGGAATGTCTGGTATCATTCCAAGGAAGCAGATAAAAAACTCGATCCATGGCAAGTTGCCCCGCCACAGTTAGAAGATATTTATAACTTTGAGGACGCTATATTGGTCGGTTGCATGCTAACAACCATGTTGAACCATGCAGACCGTGTTAAAATTGCATGTATGGCTCAGCTAGTAAATGTTATTGCACCTATAATGACTAAAAATGGAGGAGGTGCCTGGAAACAGACCATTTATTATCCATATTACTATACTTCGGTTTATGGAAGGGGTATTGCATTAAACCCTGTAATCAAATCTCCTAAATATGATAGCCAGGAGTTTACAGACATACCTTATCTAGAATCGGCAGTTGTATTTAATGAGGATAAAGAAGAGGTTACTATTTTTGCTGTTAATCGTCATTTAGAAGAATCGCTTCATTTAAAATGCGATACTCGCAGCTTTGAAAATTACAAAATTATAGAACATGTTGTCCTTGAACACGATAACCCAAAAGCAGTCAATACTTTTGGTAATGAGGAAGTAAAGCCTCATTCTAATGGAGTTTCTCAACTAGACAATGGTCATCTTCAATCCGATTTACCTAAGCTTTCATGGAATATGATACGTCTGGGGAGGATTTGAGGAAGTTGGACTGGAGCGACCGAGGGGGCGGAGCAAGTGGTAACGGTAAAATTACTTCATAGTATGCTAAACAAGAACTGTTCCCGTGATTGGACAGTTGGCTCGGACAACTATCTATTTACCTATCGTAACAAGCGAGTTTTACTTTTTTAACTCCATAGCTGCATGTTTTTATTAATAGGTACAATGAGAGCGCAGGTCATCACGTATTGTGGCAGATCTGTGCTTTCTCCTTGTTTTCTAAGTGATGATAAGGGATTATTATATACATATAAGTTTATATAAAGATAGGAGGAAGTAGCTATGATTTATGAAGTAAAGAAGTTGTATGAAGATAGAGAAGATGTTACGTTAACATCCTATGTTCATAGTGATTCTAGTGAGTTATTAAACGGGGAAAAACGAGGTGCTGTTCTAATCTGTCCGGGTGGTGCCTATGTAAACTGTTCCGATCGAGAGGCGGAACCAGTAGCTTTCCGTTTTGCTTCGATGGGGTATCATGCCTTCGTACTGCGGTATTCCACTTATATGAACGGAGAAAAAGGGTTTCCTGAAATGGGGATGGAACTTTCGATTAATGAAAAGAGCTTATATCCTAACCCGATGCGCGATATTGGGAAAGCAATGCTATATATTCGTGAGCGAGCAGAGGAGTGGTTTATCGATACGGAGAAGATCGCTATCTGTGGTTTTTCTGCAGGTGCTCACAACTGCGCCATGTATTCTGTTTATTGGAATGATCCCGTACTAACGGAGTACTTCGACGTGACTCCGGTGCAATTAAAACCTGCTGCAACGATTTTAGGTTATATGCTAAGCGATTTCACGTTACAAAATAGTTGGGTACAGCAATCTGACGATCCAGGTACAAAGCATATTGCTGATGTTGCAAACATTGCTTATACAGGTACGATAGATCCTGATCAAGAGCTATTACATAAAATTAGTCCTGCTCGTCATGTCTCCGATGTAACTCCACCTACTTTTTTATGGACAACCACGGAGGATGCACTTGTGCCTGTTGAACATACAATCCGTATGGCGGGGGCTTTGGCGCAGAATAACATTCCATTCGAAATGCACGTGTTTGAAGAAGGGCAGCATGGTCTTAGTCTTGCCAACCAGGCCACAGCTAGTAACCGTGAATTACTGAATCTTGATGCAGCAAAATGGATAGATCTCTGTGAGCAGTGGCTATTAAAGAGATTCCAACTCGATCTGCCGGAAAAATAGGAGTGGGCCCCTTAGTGATAACCATTGTAAAGTTATCAAGGGAACTGACCAATAGTGAAAGAATGAACCACTGAAAAAGTTTCTAATATAACTTTCAGTGTTCTTTTTTCACCTACTACAAGGCAGAGTACCTTCCCTTTCATTTGGCGAAACAAAGAAAGCAATGAGAACGTTCCCACTGCTTCCCAAATACTTCTTTTCAGGATATCTTTTGCCTTCTTGATATAAGAAAACTTGTAGTAATACCTACACTACATGCTAATACCATTTTAAAGAGGAAGTTTTCAACAAATCCAGTCATTACATGTCCCTTTATTTTTTGAAAAAGTGTGGCATCTGGAACCCAATCTATGACATAACCTATTCCAAAAATAGCGGGAATACTCATCACTATATATACGGAAACAATGCTAATCCAAATGTGTTTTATCTTCACTAACTCCACCTCTAACAGAAATCAACAAATTTGTTTTTTCTACTATGACCTCTTTAAGTGAGACGTTGTTAACAGTATAGAAGTTGCAGAATCTGCTTTACCAGCCCTTACAATTACACAAAGAAGTAATGTGTGCTAGATGATGTCGACCATGCCAAGCGTAGATTCCTATATTTAGACCAACAGAAACTTCCCCAGATTCCGGATGGATAAATGTCTTTTCCAAATCAGTAGAACTTAGATTACGTAAAAGGTTCGTCCAGCGTTTATGCATTGCATCGAGCAGTGATAAGGAAATATCAATTGGCAAATGATAATCCGGAAGTTCCGCCCATTTTGCTTCATCATATGGTTTAATTGTAGGTTTTTCTTCCGTAAGAGCCAATTTAAAGCGAACGTAGGCATTCATGTGGCTATCCGCTAGGTGATGTACCACTTGGCGAACAGTCCATCCTTCTGGACGATAAGGCGTATCAAGCTGTTCGTTATCTAAGTCTTTTACAGCATCCCTCAATAACTTTGGTAATACTTCTATCTCGCTTATCCATTCGTTAATAACATTCTTCGTGATCTCACCTTCAAATTGAAACTCACCAATCGGATACTTCCTATTCATCTAATCATCCTCCTATCAATTTTTGTTTACCTAGTCCCAAAAATCTATTAATCTGCTTCCCAATAACAATCATTTTTCATATCATCTACTAGTTTTTCTGATATAGGAATTATCATCTCTGAATTCTATATCTTGTAAAAGATGTAATGAATAGGGGAAACTTTATCAGTTCCTCCTCTTTCCGTACAAGGGTAAATTGTGATAATATGTGGAGTTTTCTGATTTTCAAAGACCATATGCGTTCGATAAATAATATCCACAAACCAATGTGTTGCATATGGATAGTCAATCGTATATCCTTCATCATCAAACTCTATTTTATACTTTAAGAGAAGTTTAACTTCGCTAAAGGATTAAAGTATAAGATAAACTAAGGCTTTCGCCTTTTAGGACTTGGCGATAAGTCAAGTTTATCTAATCTCTTATTCCCATTGGTACCATTGCGAATGCCACACATTTGTTTCCTTTTCTTTTCTGTTTTTGACGTTTTGCTACTTTTAAAACATTATATCTATTACCTAGCTTTTTCTGTAATCTCCTTCTCATTTTTGCCACCCTGTTGCTATTGAAATTGCTTTTCTATTTAACCAAATTTCATTAATACATACTATTTTTTCCTGATTATACCATGTTTTTTCTAGAACCTATTACCATTTCTTTTTTACATTTTTTCATTCGTTTAGTGAAGCGTATGAAGCACGATAACCGTCCCCATTGCTTCCAAAAAGTAGTATTCTAAGTGTAGAGAAATATAAGGAGGAAGTGTGCATGAAAAAGTTTGTGAAAAAAAGGAGCGGTCTATTATTTTGGCGGAGTTTTCACAGAGGAATTATCACGTTTTCTACTTGAGGAATTACTGATTACTTCTCCTGCTCAAGAGTGGCTCGTTCTTCCACGAAAAGTGGAGCTTGCCATAAGACAAGCTAAAAGTGGCAAGGAGTATGTTTTCCTATTAAACTATTCGGAAGCAGAGCAGACGATCCAGGTAAAAGACAAACGTGTCAACATCCTTACAGATGAAGTCTTGGACGGTGACGTTGTATTGGAGCCATTTGGGGTTGCGATTCTTACTTCCGTTGGTGGAAGCAGTGGGGACGGTTCTCGTGCTTCCTTTTGAGGTGATATAAGGAAGCAGTTCACCTGCTTCCTTATACACCTTTTACTATCAAATAAATAAGAAAAAGAAAGCACGCACGGGATTCATTGTCTCGTGCTTTTTCGGCCTGTTAACATCATGCCGATAACTTTCCAATAGCCACAAAAACCGCCCCACTTGTAACCAATGTTATCATTCAAACGAATATTTGAATATTCTATTGACTTATATTCAAACGAAGATTAGAATGGGATCATAATCAAACAATCATTTGAATGAAGGTGAAACGATGAGTGAGAATACAAAGCAAACAACAGATACATGTGAAGTTTATTGTTTTGACGAAGAAAAAGTAAAACGTGTTACTTCCATTGTGGAACAAGAAAACTTAGCTCCTGTAGCAAATGTCTTTAAAGCGTTAGCAGATGAAACAAGACTTAAAATTGCCTATGCGTTAGTTCAAGAAGAGGAATTGTGTGTATGTGATGTTGCCAACATTATTTCTGCAACGACAGCAACAGTTTCACACCATTTGCGTCACTTGCGTAAATTAGGGATAGCAAAAAGTAGAAAAGAAGGAAAATTAGTTTTTTACTCGTTAGATGACGATCATGTCAAAATGCTTGTATCAACTGCAGTTATCCATGGAAAAGAGGTAGAAAATCGTGAGTGAGGAGCAAGTACTTACACCGCAAAAGGAAAATGTCTATCGAGTACAAGGATTTACTTGCGCGAACTGTGCGGGTAAATTCGAACAAAATGTAAAAAAGCTTCCAGGAGTTGAAAATGCGAAAGTGAATTTCGGAGCTTCTAAAATTTCCGTGCAAGGTAACACGACCGTTGCGGATCTAGAAAAAGCTGGTGCTTTTGAAAACTTAAAGATTAGTCCAGAGAAGGCGGATACCCGATCTACATCAACCAACAATGAAGATGAAAAAGTGCCTTTTTTTAAGAAGTATCAAACATTACTTTTCGCTACCGCCCTTGTTGTATTAGGCTTTATATCGATGTTTGTAAATGGCGAGGAGAACATTGTTACGACGCTATTGTTCTTGGTATCGATGGTGGTAGGAGGATTACCCCTCTTTCAAACAGGTGTGAGAAATCTCATCCGTCTTGAGTTTGATATGAAAACACTGATGACGGTTGCTGTCATTGGTGGTGCGATTATTGGAGAATGGGGAGAAGTAGCAATTGTTGTTATCTTATTTGCGATTAGTGAAGAGCTGGAACGATTCTCCATGGAACGCGCGAGAAGATCCATTCGCTCCCTCATGTCCATCGTACCGAAAGAAGCACTGATAAAACGAAATGCTCAGGAACTTTTTGTACATGTAAATGACATAGTTGTTGGAGATATCATGATTGTAAAACCTGGAGAAAAAATCGCGATGGATGGTGTGGTTCTTCATGGTTTCTCATCAGTGAATCAGGCTGCAATTACAGGGGAATCCGTTCCCGTGGAAAAAAAAGTGGATGATGAAGTATTCGCAGGAACGTTAAATGAAGAAGGTTTGCTAGAAATAAAGATTACGAAATTAGTAGAAGATACAACGATTGCGAAAATCATCCATCTAGTGGAAGAAGCCCAAGGGGAACGTGCCCCTGCTCAGGCATTTGTTGATAAATTTGCAAAGTACTATACTCCGATCATTATGATCGTTGCGGCACTTGTGGCCATCGTTCCCCCTTTGTTTTTCAACGGAAGTTGGGAAATGTGGGTATATCAAGGATTAGCTGTATTAGTAGTAGGCTGTCCTTGTGCACTGGTCATCTCAACACCAATTTCCATCGTTTCTGCCATAGGAAATGCAGCGAAAAAGGGAGTTCTCGTGAAAGGTGGCATCTACCTCGAGGAGATTGGCTCCTTAAAAGCGATTGCGTTTGATAAGACCGGTACGCTTACAAAGGGAGTTCCGGCTGTAACAGATTATGAAGTACTTGAAGATAGCATTGATGAAAAAGAGTTTTTGGCTACTATTACCGCATTAGAGGATCGCTCGAAACACCCACTTGCATCGGCAGTGGTAAAGAAGGCAAATCAGGAGAATATCTCGTATTCTATCATTTCGGTGAGTGATTTCACTTCTATCACAGGAAAAGGAATTCGCGGAAAAATTAACGGAACAACCTACTATATCGGAAGTCCTAAGCTTTTTCACGAGTTAGCAGTAGAGCTAAAACAGGACGCTTTGGGTCGAATAGAGTCTCTACAAAAGCAAGGTAAAACCGTTATGGTAGTTGGAACGCAGGACAACGTATTAGCATTGATAGCAGTTGCTGATGAAGTTCGGGAATCTAGTAAAGAGGTTATCCGTCAATTGCACAAAGCGGGAATTAAAGAGACGGTCATGTTAACTGGGGATAATCAAGCTACCGCAAACGCGATCGGTACTCATGTTGGTGTGACTAGTGTTCAAGCAGAGCTTATGCCCGAAGATAAATTACAGGTTATTAAACAATTGAAAACCAAATATCAAAAAGTGGCGATGGTAGGGGATGGAGTAAATGATGCTCCAGCTTTGGCCGCATCTACCGTGGGAATTGCAATGGGAGGAGCGGGTACAGATACAGCACTGGAAACGGCAGATGTAGCGTTAATGGGAGATGACTTACGAAAACTTCCATTTACGTTAAAACTGAGCCGGAAAGCACTGAACATCATCAAAGCAAACATCACCTTTGCAATAGGAATTAAACTGTTAGCCCTTCTACTCGTAGTTCCAGGCTGGCTAACATTATGGATTGCGATCCTATCCGATATGGGAGCAACTATACTCGTAGCCTTAAATAGCATGCGCCTCATGCGCGTCAAAGAATAAAGGTGCAGTGGGGACGGTTCTCGTTGCTTCCTTTTCGATAAAATTGCACAGGGTAAAGACGAGATAACATTTTATGAAAAGTCAATCGCTCCTTGACTTGACGTGATTGGCGATGGAACTATTTCACATAGTAGAATTCGTGCTTGTATCAAAAAAAAGAGTTATTGCTCTG
>NZ_JBGUAU010000025.1:0-76774 GCF_041820985.1 Evansella sp. AB-rgal1 | reverse complement strand
TTTTGATTAAGTACTATATCCTCTCGTGTATTCACTCCAAGTAAACGCCCTTATTTAGGACTACCTATTCCAATTGGGTATTATACCACTATCATGGAAGAAAAGCATGTATTGTTATAAGGAATTTAATAATTAGTAATTCCTTATAAATGTATCCAAACATAAAATACGATAAACATACTTTTTATAAGAGTGCTAATTATACTTTCTAATTGCTGTGAAAAGAAATATCAATTTTAAACAACATTAAAAATTAGAGTCTACACACCAATAGAACCTGAGCAAAAATTTGCAGCATGGAGGGATGGTGCAGGTCCAAAGATCCCTTGTGCCTCTCAAAGGTAGATCCATAAAAAAAAGAGCTCAAAAGGGGTCAATCCTTTCGAGACTCTTACAGATCATGAATTTTTATCGCTTTGGAAACCAACTATGATATCTATCTCATTGCCAAGCTGCTCTCTTGAAAGATTATGAATTTCAGCAGCTTCCGCTCTTGATAATTCATCAGCTTTTACATAAACCTTTGCTTCTTCAGCATCTGCAATAACCAATGCATCTTCATAACCTTTTGATCTCAATAATGTCTCTAACTCTTCTTCCTTCTGTCCTAATTTTTGAAGACTTTCATATTTATCAAGAGCTTCCATTTGAACATCTGAAGTTGTATCTGATGAATTAAAAACTGTCATATAGCCTTCACTTTCACGGTTTCTTGCATCGGTTCTTTGTAAGCGAACTGTATTGAAATAATCCTCAACGCTCATGTCACTTAAAGAAGATGGTGGTCCAGTTACTTCTGTAATATCTCCAAGATCTACAAATTGTAAATCTTCATTATCTATTCCTTCTTCTTTTATATCACTATTTTCATTTTCTTCTTCCATTTCATCACCCATAGCTCCTGGATTCGTATTCGGGTCCATGGAAATGTAATAAACTGATAATACAACTATTAAACTTAGCATTGTTAATAACCAAACCGTTTGTCGTTTAAGTACCATTTATTATTCCCCCTTAGATTTTTTTGGTAAAACAGATACACGGTGTGTAGGGACATCAAGAGTTCGACTTACCGCTTCCACAATCCATGATTTCACTTGAATATTTTCTGCACCATTAGCGACTACTAAAACGCCTCGTATTGTCGGCTTTTCTGTCCGCTGTATTAATGCTTCTTCTTTGTCTCCAGAACGGGTAATAACAACTTGTTCATCATTTGTTTTATCTTGAACTTCTCTCGTACCCCCTTCTCTGTCTGTTTCATTTGTTGTCTGTTCCTTAGTACTTATATTCTTTTGGTAAACAACATTTTCTGTTTCTGCTAAGTTGACAATAACAGTAACTTCAGAAACACCTGCAACTTGTTCTAACGCCTTCTCAAGTTGCGATTCGTAAAATGTTTCATAGTCTGTCATTGTAGCTAACTCCTCTGGCTTATCACTAGACATAAACACTTCTTCAGAGGCTGTTCCATTATCCTCTTCCTCTTCTTTTAATACAGGAATGGATGATGGTTCATTTTCTGATTGCATAAATGTTCCTACCACCATAAAAAGAACTCCAGCTGCTAATAATACGAATACATATTTAATATTCATTTTTTTCCCTGGACCTCTTAAAGAGATGGACTTAAACAAATTAGATTCTTGTTTGTTTTCATCCATTGCACTCCTCCCCTCCTTTCATTAAAACGTGTACACGTAAGGGATCTTTGCACGTTCTATCCAAGTTTCCTAGCGTAATTTCTTGTATTGTTACGTTTGTAACATCTTCTTATGAACATACACGTTTGAAAGGGTTCTTTAACATAACTTGGAAATCATGAATACATTAACAACATGGAAATAGCACCACCCCAACATTTTGTTCTTATTCATAGAAGCTTGTTTCTTTATTTGGACAGCCCTTGTCTGAAATATATGCAAGTTGTCCTCAATGTATATCCATTTTTTTGTTTTTATATAAAAAAACTATTGAACTACTTTCTGTTGAATTTGAATCTTAGTTTCAGGTATTGCCCAACGTGTTGACAAAAAAGTGAGAATATCTTCATATGTATCTCCTACTTCCACCTCTTCGTCTTTGCTCTCTCTTCTCTCAATACTAACTGGATCTATTTGAACGACTTTTACTGCAGTAGAATCCTCTTCTATTGACTCTCCTTTTTCTTGGATCAGTACATTTACATCTTTCAAGCTTTCATAAAAGTCTTCATCATTTTCAGGTAGTCTACTAAACTCAACGAAAACCTCTAGTAAGTCAACATTAAATTTTTGTTCAATCTCGCGACTTACTCCGTTTTTTAATTCCATAGCCATTTGACCAGAGATAAACTCCATGTTTTGTTTTTCCAATTCTGATGTTTTAAGCTCTAAATCCGCTTGATCAATATGAGTTTCATTTGACCATGAACTTAAATCGGCCAGCCATTCTTCAGGATCTGTTTGAAAAATTGAAAGGAGAGGTTGTAACATGACCATGAGTAACATGAGACCTACGACTAGTTTTACATATCGTTGCATTTTTGAATTTGGTAGTAAAAGTTCAAAAATAGATGCGAATAAAATAAGTAGAATAATATTCGTAATCCACGTTGTTATAACACTCATGATCTAAACCCTCCTTCTTTGTGTCTACCCTGAAAATACGGGTTATCAATTAGTGGTTAACTTATCTAGTATTGCTAACTTTGTTAGAAATTATTCCATTCGCTCCAGTCCACTCCTTTCCTGTGGGGAGTTGCCGAGCCTCCTCACGACTCCGTCGCTGCGGTGTCTCGCCCCTACTCTACTTCCCACTGGAGTTCGTGGACCTGCGCTCATTCCATATAAAGTAGATATTCTATATATCATTCAAAACGTATTTTCATCCTCCATGGTGAAAATAATCACTTTCATGGGTGTCTACCCTGAAAATACATGGGGTGATGGTAGTCAAACTAATCTAGTATGACTAACTTTGTTGGTTTTTATTCCATTCACTTCAGTCCTTTCGCTGTCCTGGCTCCCGTAGTTATCGCATCATTAGCGAGAGGTTTCCTGAAATAATGATGATAGTTATGGAAAGGAAAAACATTAATGAAACAACTGCTAATGCTGCGAAGACAAAAATCATTGATTTCCCAATTATTGACAAACACTGAATGATAGGTCCACCACCAAGTGGTTGCAAAATAGCTGCAGTAAAGGTATATATAATAGCTAATGCCAAAACCTTTAAAGCAGGAAAAATACAAATTAGCAATAAAATAGCTAGTCCAACTACACCAACCGTATTTTTTAGTAAAACAGAAGCTCCCATCACTGTGTCGGCGGCATCGGTAAACATCCTCCCGATCACAGGAATAAAATTACCAGTTACAAATTTAGCGGTTCGAATAGCAATTCCATCTGCCACAGCAGCTGTTGCCCCTTGAACAGACAGCACACCCAAAAATACAGTGAGAAACACTCCTAAGCTTCCTATTGCCACATTTCGAATAAATTCTGCAAGCTTTGTTACTTTGTAATGATCTGTCATTGTACTAACAATAAATAAAATGGTAGATAAAAATAGTAAAGGTAAAACAATATATTGAACGAAAACACCACTGGAATGTACTAGGAACATAATAATTGGATGGAATAAGGCTACAGAAGTAACACTTCCTGATGACGCCATTAATACTAGTAAAAGTGGAACAAGAGAAACCATGAAGTTACTCATCGTCTGTATCGTCACTTCTGCAAATTCCATAGCGATACGAAAACTATTTAAGGCAATAATAAGTAACACCATGTATGTAACAGCATAAGCAACTTTACTAATACTATGTTTTTCAAATGCTTGTTGTAATTGACCTAATATCATGGAAAATACAGCTAATATCACAAGAGTTCCCAAAAGGGCTCCATTTGCAAAAATCTCATGGAACAAATATCTTATTAATCCAGATATCCATGCAGTAAGGGAGAAATCTTTTTCTCCTGTAACAAAATCCATAAATCTTCCACGCTGACTCTCAGGTAAATAGCCCTCATATTCAGTCATGATTTGTTCCCAATACACTCCTATGTCATCAATTCCTAGTCGTTCAAGCTGTCTTTCCATGAACTCTCCCTGTTCTTCTAGAGAAGGTTCTTCTGCAAGAACAGAGTTTGGAAGGAGAAAAAAGGAAATAATTAACATGACGACTACATAGATTTTCTTCATGAATTCTCCCTCCTAGGAGTTAGGAATTATACTAATAATCGTTTCGATTATGACTGATATAATAGGTATCGCCATAACCATAATAAGCACCTTTCCTGCTAGCTCAATTTTTGAAGCCATAGCTCCTTGGCCAGCATCTTTGGCAATTTGAGCACCAAATTCTGCGATATAGGCAATCCCAACAATTTGTAATACAGTTTGTACGTATACAAGATTGATATTTGCTCTAATAGCTAGTTCTTCTAACATTGTAATGATTTCAGCTATTTTATCGATAAGAAAAAGAAAGATAATGACACCAACAAAAACAGTTAACAAAAAGGCAAAAATGGGCTTATGTTCTTTTACAACTAATGCTAAAAAAGTGGCAATTAAACCTAACCCTACAATTTGGATGATTTCAATAAGTCCTCACCCCCTATTAGCTCTGAAAAAGGAATACACTGCGAATCTTTGTAAATAAATCATCTACAACTGTCGCAACCATATATAGTACAACTACAAAAGCAATTAACGTTACCCAATTTGCGATTTCTTCCTTTCCCATTTGTTTTAATACAGTGTGTATCATCGCTACAACGATTCCGACACCGGCAATTTGAAAAATCAAACTTACATCATAATTCAATGTCCATCCCCTCCTGCTTCCTCAAAGCATGATTAATACGAGTAAAACTCCACCAAGAAAACCAAAACTCTTGTACATAGATTCAAATTTTTGCTGCGATTCTAAAGCTTCCTTTTCCTCTTGATTAAAATAAGATATCGCTAATCGAATTTGCTTACGTTGACTTTCTAAATCTTGTTGACCTAGCGTTTGTCCAAATTGCAATAATATGTTTATTTCTGTACCCGTCAAATCAGTGGACTTTTTCCATTTCTCCACACTCGTGCACCATATATCTTTTGCTGATTGTTCTTCTTCCAATAATCTTTTTGACACTGTTTGAAATAATGACTTTAATGGTTTGATAAGTTGGTTACTTACCTTTTCACATGCATATGGCAAAGGTGTCATACCAAAGACCATTTCCGTCTCTAACGCTTCAAAAGCTATCTTTAAATACCTTATCTGTTTCGTTCTTCTTCCTAGTCTATTGGATAGCTCCCAGCCAAACGCAGTAGAGGTAAGCAATATAACAATGGCCCCGAACAATTTCATTATTGAACACCTCTTACGGTCGATACCTTTGTTAGTTTCCTAACAATCCCTCGTTTTGATTGTACGTTCAACTCTATTGCCCGTTGAAAAAACCCCTGATCTATTAAATGAGCGATGGTTGGACGTTTTTTAACATCATCTAAGCTCCCTCCGTGAACAGAGGCAAATATTGTTACACCTGCATGTACAGCTTCCATAATGGCATCCCCATCCTCTTTTCTGCCAATCTCATCCACAATAATGACCTCTGGACTCATGGAACGGATCATCATCATCAATCCTTCCGCTTTCGGGCAAGCATCTAAAATATCCACTTTCACCCCAAACTCATGCTGTGGTATGCCTCTTACAGAGCCGGCTATTTCTGAACGTTCATCAATAATTCCTACATTTTTGGCTGGAAGAGAAGGTGATTTTGTACCCATACTTATTTCTTTCGCAAGATCGCGAAGCAGTGTGGTTTTCCCCGACTTTGGTGGGCCAATTAGTAATGTATGACACCACCCCCCCTTATGATGTAAGTGTGGTAAATATGAAGCTGCCACTCCACTTTTTTGACGAGCAACTCGAATATTATAGGAACTAATATCCCGTATACCTTTTACCTCACCTTTTTCCATGATTACCCTTCCTGCTAACCCAACTCGATGACCACCAGGAATTGTGATATAACCGCGTTTTAACTCTTCCTCAAGCCTATATACTGAATGTTGACTTAACAGACTCATCATCATTTGTGCATCTGGCTCTTTAAATTCTAGGTTGGAGGTACCTAGCTTAAGGATATAAGTATTATTATGTGTACGTACTTCGATTGGACGATTTACACGTAGACGAATCTCTTCCACTTCATTCATGATTTTTGGTGAAAGAGCAAGAAAGCTTTGTCTAACAAAATCTGGAAGCACATGTATTACTTCTTTCATATCCCTTCCTCCTTTATTTTTCTTAGACAGGTTGTCTACTGAGAATATATGAATGCGTGTCCTATTTATGACTATGTATAGGAGAATATTTGATAAAACAAAAAAAGATGTATGAGAAGGTCATATTACAACCTTTTCATACATCTACATTATTTGTTACTTAAGCTCGAGAAACATACGTACCGTTTCGAGTATCAATCACAAGAGTGTCTCCTTGGTTCACAAAAAATGGAACTTGTACGATTAAACCTGTCTCCACTGTTGCTGGCTTCGTGCCACCTGAAGCAGTATCACCTTTAATACCAGGTTCAGTTTCTGTTACCTCTAGTTCAACAGTGTTTGGTACTTCTATCCCGAGAGTCTCACCTTGATAAATCAAAATGTGAACTTCCATGTTTTCTTTTAAATATTTTAACTGCACCGTTAATTGCGCTGCTGGCAATTCTAACTGTTCATAAGATTCCGTGTCCATGAATGTGTGTGTATCCCCACTAGCATATAAATATTGCATTTTTCTGTTTTCTAAATGAGCTTTTCCTACTTTTTCACCAGCACGAAATGTTTTTTCTTGAACACTTCCATTTCGAAGATTACGTAATTTACTACGAACAAACGCTGCACCTTTCCCAGGCTTTACGTGTTGAAACTCCATTACTTGCCATATTCCACCATCAACTTCAATTGTTAATCCAGTTTTAAATTCGTTTACAGAAATCATTGTATGCCTCCTAATATTCTATTCGCCAAGTATTATTAATTCTTTTGTAGAAGAAGATAAGATTTCATTTCCATTTTCCGTGATTACGATATCATCTTCAATACGTGTACCACCTACACCAGCAATATATATTCCTGGCTCCACTGTCACGACCATGCCCGGTTCTAAGATCGTATCGGACTTAAATGACAATCCTGGTCCTTCGTGGACTTCGAGCCCCATACCATGACCAGTAGAGTGACCGAAATACTCTCCATATCCCTTTTCTGAGATATGATCTCTTGTTAGTGCATCAGCTTCTTTTCCAGTAATACCAGGTTTTATCCCTTGAACACCTTTTAATTGTGCTTCTAAAACCGTATTATAAATTTTTATTAATTCTTCACTAGGTTGTCCAACAGCTACTGTTCTTGTAATATCTGAGCAGTAACCTTTATAATATGCTCCAAAATCTAAAGTTACGAGTTCCCCTTTTTCAATCACCTTATCGCTCGCTACGCCATGAGGTAATGCAGAGCGATAACCTGAAGCTACAATAATATCAAATGAAGAGGAAACAGCACCTTGTTTTCTCATAAAAAACTCTAATTCATTAGATACATCAATTTCACGTACTCCAGGTCGTATATAATCGAGAATATGTGTAAACGCCGAATCCGCTATTTGGACAGCTTCTTTTATGATGGATAGTTCATCAGAATCTTTCAGTAATCGCATCTTTTCCATTAATCCACTTACTGGTACTAGTGTCGCATCAATCGATTGGTTGTATGTATCAAACGTTCCGTAAGTAACATAATCCTTTTCGAAGCCTAATTGTTGAATCCCAAGAATATTTACTTGTTTTGCAATTTCCTCATGAATTGGGCCTGTGTGCTGAATAATTTCGAATCCTAAAGCCTGTTCCTGAGCTTGCTCAACATAACGAAAGTCTGTTATAAATTTTGCACCTTTTTCTGATACTAGCGCAACTCCTGCTGTACCAGTGAAACCTGTCATATACCGACGATTATAATTACTTGTTATTAACATACCGTCTACATGATGTTCCTGTAAATCTTCTCTAAGTTTCTCTAGTCGATTCATCTTCATTTCTCCTCCTAACAAAGAAATCTATACCCATAATATAGCTATCAAAACCGAATCCACTAATTTGCCCTACACAATTAGGTGCTATAACAGATTCTTTTCGAAAATCCTCCCGGGCATGTACGTTAGAAATGTGTACTTCAATTACTGGAACGGAGATACTAGCTACTGCATCTCGTAATGCAATACTATAATGAGTAAACGCACCAGGATTAATTACAATTCCGTCGAAAGCATCCTCTGCCTCATGTATCCAATCAATCAGTTGGCCCTCCCAATTTGACTGCCTCATTGTAAGATTTACATTTTTAGATTCCCCATATTGAGTTAATAAGGCTTCAAGATCCTTTAATGAATCATTTCCATATACGGAAGGTTCACGTTTTCCTAACCGATTTAAATTAGGTCCATTTAAGATAAGAAGATCCATTGGAGTATCTACCTCCTTCGTGAAAAAGTGTTACTGAATTTTTATGTCATAACTGAGTAAAAAAAAGAGAATGTTCCAAAGAACATTCTAACACACGACTTTAGCTTTGAATAGCTTCACTCTCATGAGATGTACGCTCATGATACTCGTAGGATATAGAATATCCGATAAATAATCCATAGACAATATACAAACAGAGTGTAGTTATAATAGTGTTTAAATCTAATTGAGTTAAAGGTTTTAGTCCTGGGAACATTGGATTAAATAGCCAGAAGATAATGAACCATAGTATTAACCCATATAAAAGCCCTGGCCAAGGTTTATTTATCTTTGCAAAAAGCAATCGGTATAAAAAGGCAACCGCGATAGAAACGAGACCAATAAATACAATTCCAATGAGTTGACCTAGCCAACCGTTTTTCCAATCACCAAGAGCCCATGGCATTAAGGCTAATGCCGGTCCCACTCGTGCAAAATTTAAATAGAAGGCTATGTATCCTATCAAACTCCAAAATAAACCACCAAAAAGTCCGATTAATGCAATTGATCCATTAAACGACAGAGCTTCTTCTGTTTGATCTTGTTCTTTTATTTCACCCACATTATCACCTCAAAGGGTAGTATATCCATATTTACCTATCCTATAATGAAAAAAAAGAAAATAATTAATATAATTTTGGCTGTCTACAGGGGCAGGAAGAACAAAGATGATGACAGGAGGCCGTATCCACAGGACATGGGTCGCTCTTAGGAAAAAACCCTTGCCGAGGCTTGCCAGTTCCCGCAGAAAAGGAGTGGACTGAGGGAACTGGTATATACATCAACAATGTTGGTATTACATAATAGTCTGATTCTCGTAATTATGAAGGTAGAAAAATAATATAAAAACAGTATGTGTAGATCTACCAAATATCGGGAATATTAATGTTAAGAAATAAAAACAATAATTGATTTTTTAGAGGGAATAGAGAAATTTATGTAGAATACAATAAATAGGAAAAATAATATACGAAATTATTAATGATTATTAATAATTAGAATACAATTAGTATAGAAAATAAGTTTAAGAACCCGCAAGGTAAGTTACCCTTTTCCACTGCATGAAGGATCAACTTCTCATTGTTTAGCATATATTATTTAACTAGATTTAATGTATTCGTGAAAAAATGTTAATGATATTGTTTTTATAAAAAAATCCATGATTAGGAGGTGTCCGCAATGCTTAGACATTCATTCCACCCCCTCGTATTAACAATTATTGGTTTAGCTATTCTAGGGATAGGGTACGAATTAATAAGATCACCAGGTGCCTTTTTCACACAAATTTTAGTTACAATAGGGATTGTTGCAGTTCTTATCTTTGTAATGAGAAGATTCATATTACCGAGACTTATGCGTAGTCGTGGTCCTTTTGTTCAACAGCAAGTTCGAGCACAATCGAATTCTACCAACGCAATGAAAACAAGTAATCGTCCTGTACAATTCCATAAGAAAAAAGAAAAGAAAAAAGCTATCTCAAGACCACTTATAAAGCGACAATCAAATGTAAAGCTTACGGTCATTGAAGGAAAGAAAAACAAAAAGAAGAACCGAGCTTTATTTTAAATGCTTGGTTCTTTTATTTTTTTGCTATGTTATAGGACAATGCCTATTACTGTACAATGTTGATTTTTATGTAACGTGCGAGCCTCCTATGGGAAAAGCACACTGAAAGACCCTACTGGGAGGTAGCGACCCAGAAAACCAAAACTCCTATACTAAGAATCATCAACAACCTTTAACAGAAACTATTTTTATAAGGGGTGGTGATAATTGTGAACGTTTTAGATCAGATACTATACATTCCATCGGAATTACTTGTTTTTGCGCTCCTTTTACTTGTAGGAGGTATTTATTCGACAAGGCATAGACAGACTGGTCTTCAAGTTTTCTATTTATCTTTATTTTCTTTAAGTATAGCTTATATTATTACCTTATATTTTCCGTTTATTTATACGAATGACAAGTTAGTTCCAATTACACATCCAAATGTTCAGTTGGTCGTTACGGTTTTTTCCTTTTTCATACCATTAGCACGAACGAGATTTCAACTAATGATGTGCTTTTTACCTCCAGTTATTTTTTGTTTGTACCTCCTCTCCTATTCTAGTACCCACATTCTCTCTATCGTAGGAGGGATACTAATTGGTGGTTTTATTATCTACACTTTTTATCGAACTTTGGATTGGATTGGCGGAATGCCTGAGCCTTACTTGATAATATCAGCTATATTACTCCCCATATTTCTTGCAGCCATCATTTTCCCTAATGAACAGTTGCTTTTATATCCAGGAATCTTACTCGGCACAGGATTGGGAGCTATTTTAGAAGTAATAAAAGTAAGGATGGACGAGAGGAATACGACATTTAATAAAATGGTTTCATATACTATAGCAGCAGGTGGTGTTGTTCTATTCTATGGAACAGAGTATTTTATTGGTGCATGGATCCCTTTTACGAAGATTTCAATTGGAATTATTCTTGGTCTATGGATTACTTTTGTAGTACCCTTTTTGTTAGTATCTTTTAGAATTTTTCGTAAACAAGAGCGCAGTAAATTATTATAAAGTTAATATTATTCACTAATAGGACCATTTTTTCAAAAAATTTGCTGTGCTTTCTTCCCCTAATTTAATTAATTCTAATTTTTGATCTCCCTTTATGGAAAATTGGGTAGTTGAAATGTGTTGTGCTGGAATAAAAATAATGTTTTTAGAATGGGATTTCGAAATGTAACGTTGGTCGTGTGCTGTTCTCATTGTGTCAATCATTGAATGTAACATCGCAAAGGCATTGGTTACTTCCTTCGGTTCTATTGTATCCCTAGAGGGAGACAATCGGAACCCTAATACGGGTCGCTTGATTTTTGTCATATCTTTATCTGTAAATAGCCAAATGGGAAAGTTACTTAATACACCTCCATCAACAATTAATGATTCTCTCCCAGTGTTTTTGTTCGTTAGCTTTACCGGTTCAAAGAAGAACGGCAAGCTGCTACTCATTCGAATTGCTCGTGCAATAGAAAAAGTATTAGGATTTAACCCGTATTTAGGTAAATCATCTGGGAGAATCAGAATCTGGCCATTAGTTAAATCAGATGCAACCATTTTTAAAGATCCTGGTAAAATGTCTGCAAACGTGGAAACCCCCTTTTGTTTCAGTATTTCTTCTAACCATTGTTCTAAAATTTCTCCTTCGTATATTCCCATTTTTCGATACAAACGAATCCATCGATAGAATCGAAAGAAAAAATTTTCATTTGAGGAATCAAGCAAAGAAGATACATCAAATTCTTCAAATAGCTTCTCAATCTCTTCACTATTAAACCCAGCAGTAATAAATGCAGCAATAATAGAGCCAGCACTTGTTCCTGCTAAGCGTTCAAAAGACATATTTTCTCGTTCCATGATTCTCAGTGCACCAACAAAAGAGAATGCTTTTATTCCACCACCTGCAAAAACGCCATCTACCTTCAACATTTTAATTCCCTCCTATATAAGTGTAGTAGGAAAGGAAGAAAAAAATGCCAAGAACCTAACAGCTCGAATTAAAACACAAGATTCTGTAATGACACCCCTGAAAATACGTGGGTTCATGGTAGTCAAACTTATGTAGTATGACTAACTTTGTTGGATTGTGTTCTATTCACTACTGCATTATCTGGACTAGGTAGTAAATGTAGGATAAGAAAAGCGCAAGGCGCCCTCTCAGGACCGAAATGCAAATGTTCTGGACGATAAAAAGTGCTTTTTACTTTTTAATCGGCCAGGTTATTTGACACGAGGTCCTGGCGCCTGGAGCTAGACACCTTTCTAAGTTCAAAAATTATATACTTTCTTACCTTTTAAGAAAAGCGCAAGGCGCCCGCCTATCGGCGAAAAGCAAATGTTCTGACCGATAAAAGTGCTTTTTACTTTTAATCGGTCAGGTTATTTGACACGAGTTCATGGCGCCTGGAGCTAGACAACTTTCTAAGTCCAAAAATGTTATACTTATCTTTCAAAAAAAACAATCTCACTATGAATAGTTAAGATTGTTCTCCCATTTCATCGTTTTTCTTTTGTACATCTCTAAGATCTTCTACTCGCTCTGGGTTTTCTTCAAAATACTGTACTAAATCTCCAATACGATCGATAGCATCCCAACTTATGTGATGCTCAATTCCTTCTACATCTGCATAGATATTGTCGGTATTTACGCCGATGATTTTCATAAATTCCTCTAAGAGGTCATGACGGTATACTAGCCGTTTCCCGATTTTTTTCCCTTTTGGGGTTAGGATTAGACCTCTGTATTTTTCATAAACTAGGTATTCACTTTTATCCAACTTTTGAACCATTTTTGTTACCGAGGATGGATGCACCTCTAATGCCTCTGCTATATCAGAAACTCTGGCATATCCTTTATCTTCGATCAGTAAATATATTCGTTCAATGTAATCTTCCATACTCGGTGTTGGCATATGTTTCCCTCCAAACAGACTTGAGACCATTATTAATATTTTATGTAATCTTCCTTGTTATGTTCTTCTATTATGTAAAATTATACTATAAAACAACTGCACGTACTAGAAAAGTGGGCTTTTGCTAAGTAGTAAGTTTATTTACATTTTTAAAACAAGTCATATTATCACTATGTAGACACTACACTTTACTACTACAATCAGCAATAAAAAAGAGGATTCCCATTATAAGGTTATCCTCTCATTACTATTTCTATTATAGCCCACATTTTAATTGTGCACTACAATTTGTACAAGTATTACATCCACCAATATCTTCTACTGTACCTTTTCGACAAACAGGACACGTATCTCCTACTTCACTTCCATAAGTTACAGAAGTACTTCGTAAATCTGCAATTGTGTCGACTAACACAACTTGTTTTTTCTTATTTTTATCGTCTTCGATAGGATCTCCAGCGAGTTCAACTGCATACATATCATTCTCTTCTGCCTTCAATGTAAGAACTTGAGAATCACGACTTCCATCTACATAGACAGTTCCGCCTTTTGCTCCACCTTTATAGAGACGCTCGTAAACCTTTTTCACCTGCTCTACAGTGTACCCACGTGGAGCATTTACCGTTTTACTTAATGAACTATCTACCCAACGCTGAATAACACATTGTACATCTGCATGAGCCTCAGGAGACAACTCCATACTTGATACAAACCAACTTGGCAAGTTATTTGGGTCAGTTTCAGGATGCTTCTCTAAATATTGCTGTAAGATTTCTGCTTTCACTTCGATAAACTTTCCTAAGCGACCACTTCGGAAATACGAAAAGGAAAAATACGGTTCTAAGCCAGTGGAAACTCCAACCATTGTTCCAGTACTTCCTGTTGGGGCAACAGTTAGTAAATGAGAGTTTCTTATCCCATATTTTAATATACCTTGTCGGATATCTTCAGGCATTTTTTTCATAAAACCAGTATTAATATATTTCATTCGAAGGTGCTGTGTTTCTTGATCGTTTGCACCAATTAAGAATGGAAAGCTTCCCTTTTCTTTCGCAAGCTCAATACTTGTACGATAAGCTGATGTAGCAATCGTTTCAAATATTTTATCAACAAGCTCATTACCTTCCTCAGAACCATACACAGTCTCTGTATAGATTAATAGGTCATGTAGACCCATTACCCCTAAACCAACACGGCGTTCTCCTTGCGCTTGCTTCGTATTATCTTCTAGAAAATACGGTGTCGCATCAATAACGTTATCTTGCATACGAACACCCGTTGCTACCGTCTGTTTTAGTTTTTCATAATCAATTGTTTTATTTTCTTTATCAGCCATTTCTGCTAAGTTAACAGCTGCTAAATTACATACAGAATAAGGTGCAAGAGGCTGTTCTCCACACGGATTCGTTGCTACTACTTGCTGGCCATATGCTTTTGCATTTGTCATTTCGTTGGCATTGTCGATAAAGAAAATACCTGGTTCAGCAGAGTAGGTTGCACAAATGTTAATTAAGTTCCATAGCTCTTTCGCTTTAATCCTACGGTATGTTCGAACACCAAATCCTAGTTTTTCCCATTCTCGAACGTCTCCGTAATTGTGCCACTCACGATTATATGCTTTCATCTCTTCCTCATTGTAATTTTCTACATCTGGGAATCTAAGATCATAGTCCGCATCTTTCTCTACTGCTTCCATAAATTCTTTCGTAATACAAACAGAAATATTTGCACCTGTTAAGAATTCAGAATTGTTTACGGTATAATTACCACCAATCCGAAGCTTATCTTCGGCTTCTCGAATTACTTTTGGATCGAATCCTCCTGTACCAGGAATATGTTTGTAATTCATGATGCTTTGGTACATTGCTTCGTCTAATTCTGAAAGTGGTGTAAAATGTAACTTTTCCTTAATAAGACGTTTTATATTATCATCTTGTGTATTTTCTAGTAAGTATCGTAAAATTCTAGGGTTTTGCATCTTAGAGATAATAAATTCTAAAATGTCAGGATGCCAATCTGCCAACATTATCATTTGTGCGCCACGTCTTGATCCACCTTGTTCCACCAGATGCGTTAGCTTGGCAATATCGTCTAACCATGATACAGAACCAGATGATTTTCCATTTACTCCACGAGCAAGAGTGTTACGAGGACGTAATGTGGAACCATTTGTTCCAACTCCTCCACCACGACTCATGATCTCCATCACTTGTTTACGGTGGTCGGATATTCCTTCACGAGAATCCGCAACAAACGGCATAACGTAGCAGTTAAAATAAGTCACATCCGTCTCTGCTCCCGCTCCGTACAGAACTCGTCCTGCTGGCACGAAGTTCATATTTACAAGTTCATGGTAAAATTTCTCAAAAGATTCTTGGCGTCTTACAGGATCTACTTCTACCTCAGACAATCCACGAGCATTTCTCTTTGCTATCTGTTCATAGTATATCTCTAGAGGCTTGTCAATGGTATCAAGAGAACGGTTTACAATTCCAGTTTTCTTTTCCTCAGGATCATCCAATACACCAATAAATTCATTGTCAACTGCAATGTTTGCTCGGTTCTCTTTCCAGTTTATATCAACGATAAAACCGAACCCTCGAGCTGGAAATTTTGGATCTGCCTTCACAGTCAATACTACAAAATCTCCTGCTTTTAATGTTTTTTTCTCTGTGTCTTTAAATGTATAGCGGTCTAACATGACCAACCGCGATACTCCACTCTGCTTTATTTTCATATCTGGAGTAACTGGAAACACTTGAGGAAACTGCTTAATATCTTGATTAAGTTCCTCTATGTTGATCGTTTTTTCTGACATAAATGTCGTCACAGGCCTCCGCTCCCTTTCCTACAAATTTTGGCATTATTCTACTTAATTTAACTTCCATCCTACTATCAATAGATAGTGATTGTAGTTCAAAGTCTACTATATCTAGTTGTTACATATGATCTTAGTTGTGTTGGCAACATATGCCAGTGCGCTTATATGCAAGATTTACTATATCACATTTAAGGAACCACATCAATATATTGTACTACGATTAAACACAAAAATACTATATATTGATTTCAGTAAGCTTTACATAGGATTTGTCAACTTTGATATTCTTACTAAAAGCGAGAAATTTATAGAAAAATAGAGATTAAATACTACTATTTCTTAAAAATGATAGATTTTAAAAATTGCACTAGAATACACATTGTGTTCTACATAATTCGCATCTTAACGACAAAGTACCACCAAAAAAAGAGGGTGATAAAAAAGAGAGTACCTCTCATTCCTTACCAGCCTCCGTTAAAACAAGTCAATTTCTAATTAAATATAAAGCTTAGTATTTAAAATTCCATTTATCCTTTGCGTATTTCAAGTTGACTAAGTCTTCTACTTCCTTTTCTTGTTCCTCCGAAAGTTCATATGCTTGCAATTCCATATTCAAACCCTTTTCAAACCCTGTAAAAAATGCTTTCTTCATATCATCTAACTGAATATCTTTTTCTGATAAATCATTAATCGCTACGGCCTTTTTCTTAAAAGCTGATTGCATTCGTTGTCGTACACGTTCACTAGAATATGTAAATAGATCGAAGAGCATATCTTCATCTAAGGTTCGGATAATGGAACCATGCTGAAGTATAACACCCTTTTGCCTCGTTTGAGCGCTCCCAGCAATTTTTCTACCTTCCACCACTAGTTCATACCATGAGGGCGCATCAAAACAGACAGCAGATCGAGGATTTTTTAATTGTTCTTTTTCTTCTTTTGTTCTTGGAATAGAAAACTCTGCTTGTAAACCTAATAAGCGGAATCCTTGAAGTAACCCCTCTGAAATTACTCGGTACGCTTCCGTTACAGTTGCAGGCATATTAGGGTGCTCTTCAGATACGATCACACTGTACGTTAGTTCATCATCATGCAATACCCCTCGTCCTCCAGTAGGTCGCCTAACAAAACCTAATCCACGTTTTCGAACAACATCCATATTAATTTCTTTTTCAACCTTTTGAAAATATCCGACAGATAATGTGGCAGGGTTCCAAGCGTAAAAGCGTATTACCGGCTGTATTTTTCCATCACGATGCCAGTCCATTAGCTTTTCATCTAAAGCCATATTATAAGCAGGACTTTTTTTTCCTGAATCTACAAAAAACCAAGTTTCCATATCTCACTACCTCACAAATAATGTATTTCTTTACCTATCATACAAGAAAAATGGCGAGCATGAAAATAGAGTGCTCACATATTTCTTTTTTAAGTAATTGCATGATTTGTTATTTACGTATATCATTTATAATGGAGTAGAAACAATAGATAGAGAAAGAGGAGTGGTCTGATGCCTACATTATCGACATGGATTCTCATTATTTTGACTTTGGCTTTAATCATTTTCATGATTCTACGTATGAAAAAACCTAGTTATTTAAAAACAGTAGAACAAGAGGAATTCATCCAAAACTATCGTAAGGCACAACTTATCGATGTAAGAGAAGATAGAGAATATAAAACAGGTTATATATTGGGTGCTCGTAACATTCCATTATCCCAATTACGCCAACGGATAAATGAGGTGCGACCTGACAAGCCTGTTTATATTTATTGTCAAAATGGTTCTCGTTGTATTCAAGCAGCAAAGTTCCTTCGTAAAAAACGTGGGGTTCAAGAAATTGTTACTGTTAAAGGTGGATTTAGAAAGTGGACAGGCAAGGTAAAAAAGTAAAAAAGTTCGACTAGACGTAGATATAAGTATTTTGTTACCTTCATTAAACCAAAACCTCTTCCCTTATTAAGGAAAGAGGTTTTTTTATTAAGCTTCTGTTGTATAACGTAGAATTGGCTTTCTTGCTGCAGTAGTTTCATCCAATCGATCGATCACAGTATTGTGTGGTGCTTCTTGAACGATCTCAGGGTTCTCTTCAACTTCCTTTGCAATTTGAATCATAGCATCAATAAATTCATCTAACGTTTCTTTAGATTCTGTTTCAGTTGGCTCAATCATCAAACATTCTTCCACATTTAATGGGAAGTAAATCGTTGGCGGATGATAGCCAAAGTCTAATAAACGTTTTGCAATATCTAATGTACGAACCCCTAGTTTCTTCTGTCTACGACCTGATAATACGAACTCATGTTTACAATGCTGTGTATATGGTGCATCATAAAACGGTTCTAGACGCCGGAACATATAATTCGCATTTAACACTGCAAATTCCGAAACTTTTCGTAAGCCCACAGGCCCCATTGTACGAATGTACGTATATGCTCTTACATTAATTCCAAAGTTCCCGTAATACGGCTTTACACGACCAATAGATTGAGGGATGTCATAATCAAATCTATAAGTATTGCCATCTTTGACTACCATTGGTTTAGGTAAAAATGGAACAAGCTCTTCTTTCACACCTACCGGACCAGAGCCAGGTCCTCCTCCTCCATGTGGAGTTGTAAATGTTTTATGCAAGTTCAAGTGAACAACATCAAATCCCATATCTCCTGGACGAGTAATTCCTAAAATCGCATTGGAATTCGCACCGTCATAATAAAGCTTGCCACCTGCTTCATGAACGATTGAAGCCATCTCCACTATTTGTTCTTCAAAAAGTCCTAATGTATTAGGATTCGTTAACATCAATGCTGCAGTATCTTCTCCTACTACTTCACGTAAGTGTTCTAGATCTACTAATCCTTTTTCATTTGAACGTACAGTAATAGAATCAAAACCTGCAACGGTTGCAGATGCTGGATTCGTACCGTGTGCAGAGTCAGGAACAATAACCTTTGTACGTTGAGTATCTCCATTGGCTTCGTGAAATGCACGAATCATCATCAAGCCAGTCCACTCACCATGAGCACCTGCTGCCGGTTGCAGTGTCACTGCATCCATCCCTGTAATTTCTGCTAGGGAGTTTTGTAACTTATACATTAGCTCTAAAGCACCTTGGAGTGTAGACTCTGGTTGATATGGATGAATATGAGCAAAACCAGGAAATCTTGCTACATCTTCATTTATTTTTGGATTATATTTCATCGTACAAGAACCTAAAGGGTAAAAACCTGAGTCCACTCCATGGTTTCTTCGAGAAAGAGCTGTATAGTGACGAACAATTTGCAGTTCTGAAACTTCAGGAAGTTCTGCATCAATTTTACGTTGAAACTGTGATGGAACAAGTTCATTGATATCTATTTCTGGTATATCAAGTTCAGGCAAGCTGTACCCAACTCTTCCTTCTTTACTTATTTCGAAAATTAATGATTGATCTTGTTGTATATTCATTTGACTCCCCCCAATACTGATGCAAACTCATCAATTTCTTCTTTTGTACGTAATTCTGTTACGGCAACTAGCATCATATTTTCTTTATCAGAGTAATCACGAGAAAGATCATAACCACCTAAAATGTTTTTTGCTAATAATTCTTCATTTATTTCTTTAATTGGTCTTGATAGGCGGATTACAAATTCATTAAAAGTCGGTGCGCTATATACCACTTCTACACCATGTTTTCTTAATTCCTCTTTTGCATAGTGTGCTTTTTGAATATTTTGATTAGCAATATCTTTGACACCAGTTTTGCCTAATGCACTCATAGCAATGGATGCACCAAGTGCATTAAGTGCTTGATTAGAACAAATATTACTTGTAGCTTTTTCACGACGAATATGTTGCTCTCTTGCTTGTAACGTTAACACAAATCCACGTTTTCCTGTTTGATCTTTAGTTTGACCAACCAATCTACCTGGAACTTTACGCATTAGCTTGTTAGTTACTGCGAAATATCCACAGTGAGGACCACCTAATTGTGTAGGAATACCAAACGGTTGCACATCTCCAACAACTACATCTGCTCCAAATTTTCCTGGAGGTTGTAATAAGCCTAAGCTAAGTGGGTTAGAGGAAACTACGAATAACCCTTTTCCTTTATGTGCAATAGACTCAATTGCTGATAAATCTTCAATATTTCCAAAAAAGTTAGGATATTGAACAACAACACATGCAGTATCGTCACCATATTGTTCTGAAAGATGATCTAGATCGGTAACACCATCTTTTTCATCAATTTCTACAACAGTAAGGTTTTGCCCCTTTGCATTTGATTTTAACACTGCTCTAGATTCTGGATGTACTGTTTTTGATACAAGAATAGTTTTCTTTTTCGTATGCCCTGCACTCATCATCGCAGCTTCTGCAAGAGCTGTAGGTCCATCATACATAGATGAATTTGCAATATCCATCCCCGTTAATTCACTAATCATCGTTTGAAATTCAAAGATTGCTTGCAACTCACCTTGAGAAATTTCTGGTTGATATGGTGTATACGCAGTATAGAACTCAGAACGTAGTAACATATGATTAACAACAGTAGGAATATAGTGTTCATACACTCCAGCACCTAAAAAGGAAGTAACCTCTTTCAGATTGAGGTTTTTCCCAGCAAGACGTTGCATCTCTTTCACTAATCTTGTTTCGTCTAACGCTTCTTCTATGTTCAGATCTTCTTTAAAACGAACTTCTTTTGGAATATCCGCAAAAAGCTCATCAATATGGTCAATTCCAATTGTATCCATCATTTCTTTTTGATCTTGCTCCGTCATTGGCAAGTAACGAAATTTCACGATAATTCATCCCCTTTTTCTTGTTTTATAGCATGTTAATTGGAACGCTTATAAAATGGTGTAGCTACTACCTTTGCTTTTAAAAGACGCTTACGTACTTGTACCTCTACTTCTGTATCTAATGCAGTGAATTCCTTATTCAATATAGCTAACCCTATATTCTTCTTTAATGTAGGTGATTGAGTTCCAGTAGTAACAAAACCTATTTTTTCCCCATCCTTAAACACTTCATAATCCGTTCTAGGAATCCCTTTATCAATCATTTCAATTCCTACAAGCTTTCGAGATGGTCCACCTTCTTTTTGTTCTTTTAATACTTCTTTCCCTAAGAAGTCTTCTTCTTTATCCGTTTTTACCGCAAAACCAATCGCTGCTTCTATAGGAGTGATGTCTTTCGTTAGTTCTTGCCCATATAGCGGTAAGCGTGCTTCAAATCGAAGGGTATCCCTTGCTCCTAGCCCACAAGGTACAATTCCCTCGTCTTTTCCTGCATTCAATATGGAATTCCATAGAATTATCGCATCATCCGGATTACAATATATCTCAAATCCATCCTCCCCCGTGTATCCTGTTCGGGAAATGAGCACGCTCTTGTCCGCTAACAATACGCCCTCTTTAAACTTAAAGAATGTTATTTCAGATAAATTTGTTGATGTTAGTTTCTGAGTAATCTTCTCGGCTAATGGTCCTTGAACTGCTATCTGTGCATAACTATTTGAAACATTCGTAACTTCTACATTACTAGTAACATGACTTTTTAACCATTCAAAGTCTTTTCCTATATTAGAGGCGTTAACAACAAGTAAATAATCCTCTTGCCCACGTTTATACAAAACCAGATCATCTACTGTTCCACCATTTTCATAACACATCGCTGAATATTGACAAGCATTATCTTTCACTTTAGCGACATTATTTGTAAGGACTTTTTGAAGGAAAGCTAATGCATCTTTTCCTTTTACCTCAATCTCCCCCATATGAGATACATCAAATAATCCCGCTTTCGTACGGACAGCTTCATGCTCTTCTTTAATACTTGAAAATTGAACAGGAAGGTCCCATCCCCCAAAATCAATCGTTTTTCCATTATACTGTGCATAAACATCGTATAAAGGCGTTTTATAACCTGACAATTGTTCCACCTCCATAATAATAAGAACCAATAAAATGATAAAAGATGACAAATAGACAAGCGTATTCGAACCCGTGAATTACTCCTTTTACACAAAAATAGGCAAAAAAGACAGAGACATGCCTACAATGTAGTATAAGCATGTCTCTGTCTTTCTTACCTGAGAGTTTTTCCTTTTTTTATGTAGGCTAAATTTGATGATAGCAACTAATGATTGTATCGCGTGTCGCGATTTTCTAGTTTACTAAGATTAAACAGTACCTATTATCTCGTCTAGCCATAAAAAAGGTTGCCCCTTGGGTGGCCCGAGTAAACGAGCTCTTTCCAGAGGTGCGTCAAATAAGAGTCTTTTTGCCTGAGAGATTCATGGAATTCCACTTGCTCCTTCGGCGTCGTTCTATATAGAACGATCTCTCCCCTTAAAATCATTCGCAATATTAAGTAGTCCTTACATGTTTGTTAACAAATACGTCCATACTAAAAAAGATTATCATCCTCTATTTTACATGTTACCACTTTTCTTTTTTTCCTGGCAATACACTTTTTCTTTTTTCAAAGTTTCTGTTACTAAAAGGAACTCTTTTTAACGAAATTATATTGCATTCTTTCTTTTAGATTAACGAAAATATGACTACACTACAAGGATAAGGGCTTTTACTTCTGAAAGGAGGAAGTGGGAATGATACCTAGTATAAAGTTTGATGAGGACTGGACAGATCAATTTCTAGACTCTATTGAAAACAACCGAGGACTAGGGAATTGGTCAAAGTACAACATGGCTTTAACTGCAGGAAAAAAGAAGTTGATCGAAAATTTCCATGGACTAGTGGCAACAAAGCATCTACCCGACTTAACAATTTACCCTCACCAGTATGAAACTGCGCAAACAGTTATTGAAAAGATGAATGGTAAGGCTGTTTTAGCAGATGAAGTGGGTTTAGGAAAAACAATAGAAGCTGGACTAATATTAAAAGAATATATGATACGTGGTCTTGTAAAAAAAGTACTAATTTTAGTTCCGGCTTCTCTCGTTACCCAATGGTGCAGAGAATTAAATGAAAAATTCTTTATACCGGCAATAGAGCAACGAAAACGTCCTGCATGGGAGCATGTGGATATCACTGTAACATCAATTGATACAGCAAAACGAGAGCCACACGCTTCTGTTATTCAAGATATTGATTACGACTTTATCATCGTGGATGAAGCTCATAAATTAAAAAACAAAAACACAAAAAATTATCAATTTGTTCGAAGTTTAAAGAAGAAATTTTGTCTTCTTTTAACTGCTACCCCTGTACAAAACCGATTAAGTGAAGTGTTCCATTTAATTTCTTTATTAAAACCAGGATATTTGGGCGATGAATCTAGCTTCGAAGAAAAATACAAAAATGAAGAAGACCATGAACAGTTGAATGAATTGATTCAAAAGGTGATGATTCGAAATAGAAGATCTGATTCCGGTATGAATTGGCCAAAACGGAAAGTGGAAACAGTACCAATTACATTTACTCCTGAAGAAAGACAATTATATGATGCTGTAAGTGAATTAAAGAACATATACAGTAGAAACAGCGGAGACGCTGGACAAGGGATTTCCTTTACAACATTAACCTTACAACGAGAAGTTTGCTCCAGTAGAGAAGCGGCCTTCATGACATTAAAAAACCTAATGGAGCAGTACCAAAGTTATCCCAGCATTATGAATGACTTGCAATCTATTGCAGAAAAGATTAATGCTGTAACTACCAATTCAAAAGCAGAGAAGGTATTGTCTCTAATTCAGCAATCCGATGAAAAAGTAATCATATTTACGGAGTATCGAGCTACACAACTTTTTTTACAATGGTATCTAGCACAGCATGGAATTCGATCGGTACCTTTCAGAGGAGGATTTAAAAGAAGCAAAAAGGATTGGATGAAGCAGCTCTTTAAGGATCAGGCACAAGTTCTTATAGCTACAGAAGCTGGTGGCGAGGGGATTAATTTACAGTTCTGTCACCGGATGATCAATTACGATTTGCCATGGAATCCTATGAGGATTGAACAGAGAATAGGACGAATTCATCGACTTGGGCAAGATAAAGACGTAGAAATATATAACTTCGCAGTACAAAGTACAATTGAAGATCACATCTTACAATTATTGTATAAGAAGATTGGTCTTTTTGAAGGGGTTATTGGAAAACTAGACGATATTCTCGAGAAATTTGCAGATAACCAACTTGAAGAACATGTATCAAATATTCTTCTTCACTCAGAATCTGAAGGAGAAATAAGAGTAAAAATGGACAATTTATCATCCATCATTGCCCGTTAGAAAGGATGTATATTCAATGAATCAAACGGAGATTCACGATTATATAAAGCATTTTTTTATTGAAAATGAAAGTGAAATTCTTGAAGAATCAGATGGTCACTTACACATACAGTTATCAATTGACATGGATAAAGCATTAATGAATCGTCCGTTCTACTGGCACTATCTTGAAAAAATAAACGGTATACCTAACCCAATGAGACTAACCTTAATTACAAACACAAATAGTGCTCCTGAAGATGTAAAGGGAGAGCTTATTCACTTTGGCTCTCCTCGTCTTCATCAAATTTTCCAGACTTCCAAAGAGTTAGGTAGCAAATCGCTACTATACGAATCAATTCAGACCACGGGTGCAACAGAACCACTTAGACCTTGGCTTCTTCTTAACGGTTCCGTGTCATATCGGTGTGACCATAAAAAAGATCAATTCTTTTCTATTGGCTTAAGCCTCATTACAGGAGAAATGATTCGTGATATGCATGATAAAATTTCTCATCGAAACTTCGTGGAAAAAATACCAAATTACTGTTTTACAGTAAGTCCCATTATTAAACCTAAATCTGGTATAGAACGAATGAAAGCACACTTAATGAATGAGATAGAAAAAGAGGATCATACGTGGGCATTGGAAGCAATGAATCGTTTAAAGAAGGATGAACAGTTATTATCTGCTTTCTATGATGATGAAGATGAAAAACCAGAATCATATTATCAAGAAAGGGAAGCTATAAAATCACAATATGAACCAAAAGTTGAGATTTCTATTATTAACGGTGGTTTATTTTATATTCACAACCACCCTTTGCGATAGATTCGTATGAGGGTGGTTACAAAGGTTGGAAGGCCTTCCTATATAGAAAATAGGTACGTAAACTGGATAAATCCAATACGTACCTACCATTGTTGTATGACTTCTACTATTTATAAGATTTTTTCCACTTACTAACTGACTGAGATATAGCAAAAGGAATTAACCCAAACATACTTTGGGATTTCGGGATTTTACTATTTTTCCGTTCTTTCCTTTTTGCAATCTTCTCATCTCGTGGTTGATCAACATAGGATACAAACTGTTGAGTTACATATTTAATGTAATCATTGGTTTTCAACCTAATCACACTCTCTTCAAAATAGTCTCTTTACTATCTTTTCCAAATACTAATAAATCTTATACATCCATTTTTTCTTGTAGCTCCCTTACTGTCTGTTGAATGGACTTAGTTTCAGTATCTATTGTGAATTTAGCCTGTTCATATTTAGGTAATCTTAAATTAAAGCGTTTCTTTAAACCTTCTAATCCTTCTTGTGTGATTGGCCGATTGGAATCATGTTTTATTCGTTCATAAATTGTATCAAAATCAGCTTTTAAATAAATAATGACTCCATTACGATTCATTACATCAAAATTACGTTGATTTTCAATAATTCCTCCACCAGTAGCGATAAGCACTTTCTCCATTTTACTACATTCTTTCAATGCAGTAGTTTCCCATTCTCGAAAAACCTGTTCTCCGAAAGTTTTAAATATTTGAGGAATTTCCATTCCATGCTTTGCTTTTATAAATTCATCAAGATCTATAAAAGTGTAACCTTGCAGTACTGAAAATGCTTTACCAATCGTTGTCTTTCCTGAACCCATGAAACCAATCAAATAAATAATATCCTTTTTCATTTTATATGTGCTCCCTCAACCCAATTTGATATTTCACCAGTGTGATTATTATAAGTAAACTTTGCGCCTCGATATTGTCCTTCATTTGTTTTTACATAAAGAAAGATAGTATTTTCTATTGTAGAGTTAGAGACAATTTGGTAATTCACAGTTCCTGTTTGTAAATCTATGTTCCCTGCAACTAGATTTCCGCGATCATGTTCTTTTAATAATAACACCTCTTGCATAGCAGTCATTAGTAAATGATTATGATTATTCCAATCCTGCTCCATTTCAAGAAAAGACTTTTCCATTCTATAAATGGAAACATAATGCATAAAGGTTGAAGACAAAAGAAACATGATAAATATGGTAATTAATAAGGCATATCCTTTCGATTGTTTTACAATGTTCATCTTATTTCCCCCACAAATTTAGGATGAAATAAATAATCCTCATAAACATATCCATCTATGCCTTCTAATGTTATCAACAAACCTGAAACTGTTTGTTTCCATTTTATTCGTTTAACATGCTGTAAAAAAACTTCGTGACCTGTTCTATTAACCCTTCTTCTTACTTTATCTTCATATAATTCATATTGTACGGTAGCATTATCAGAAGGTCTACTAAAGTAGAGAATTGTCTCATTTGTATTAATCCAATATGCTGTTGAATTACGAAAATCCAATTGTAATTGTAAGAGAAAGAGCACTTTTTCCTCGTATATTATTTTCTTTTCTTCCCCTTGTCTCCAAACGGAATATACATTGGGAATCATAGAAATGATCAGAAAGAAAATGGATATACTAATCAAACATTCTATAAGTGTCATACCGGACTCACTTCTTTTGTTTATATAAACATCTTTCATATTCTCTTCTATTTTCTCCTTCCCAAGAAATACATAAGCCATCTAAGTTTGGGGTCTCCGATACGTTAATGGAATAAGTTACTCCATGTTTCACATGAACCTCTTTTAAAAAAGGCACTTTCTCCACGTAAGTTCGATACATTACTAGTTGAATTATTTCTTCAGCCAATCGTTCTTCTCTAATACTCTGACGTTCTTCCTGTACTTTTACAATAGCTGGAATAATGATAGAAACTGTCGCTGAAAATATAACAAGAGAAATCATTATTTCAATGAAAGAAAAACCACTATCTTTTTTCAATATAAAATCGCCCTCTCACAAATTGAAAAATGAGTTCATACCTATCCTCCTTATAATAAAAAAATATTGAGCCAGAGTTTGAAAGTGTGCCTACAGGTAAAAAACGCAAATCATTTAATCCTAACGTTCCTTTCTCTACTATCATTCCTTTCGGAAATTGCCTTTCTTCTAAAGGTGTTATCCCTTGTACAATTGTGTATTTGGAAGTATCGTTTGAAAAGAGAAAACGCAATGTTAGACTTTCTGATATAGCCTTCATTTGAGTTGAATACAAGTCCTTTTCCAATTGTTCAAAAAAGTAATTTACATCATTATTATTTATAGATCTAGTAAAATTAGGAATAGATATCAGGAGGATAATTGACAAAAGGAAAAGAACTACGAGGATCTCCAATAATGTATAGCCATGATCTTTCATTCGAATCATCTTTTTTTCGACAAGTCCGCTAACGTTAGTTTCGTACTACTATTTGGGCAGATAATTGTATCGACATACTCTTCAGTTACTAAGACTTCCAAATCAGTAACTTTTATGTTCTTTTCTATCTCATAGGAAATTAATTGAGCTCGAATTAGGTCTTTCGTTGCTTCGCACCCCTTATTATTAGCAAGATCCTGATTTTTTGATAAATTTGGTACTGCAATTAAAAGTAGGGTAGAAATGATAACCAACACTATCATCATTTCAATTAATGTGAAGCCTGACTCATTTCTTCTCCATTTGGTTAGAAATTTCTTTATCATATTCATTAAAATAAACCCCTTTCATATTATGAAAATTAGAAGATGTGATTATAAATTAACGATAATTTATATCATTTTAATACTATTTACGCTATAATAAATAATAAATATTACTTACATTCAATTACTCAAAACAACTGTATTGGGGGGAAGTTATTGCTTAATCAACAGCTCTATACGGAATTAACAAAAGAATTCAAGGATGGGTTAGGCAGAACACTCACTTTAAAAGAATTGAATTTATTAAAATGGGTAAGCGAAAGTAGTTTAAAAGATGAAATTACAAGAGTCGGAAATGAGTGAAAAATATTTTTAAACATGACCTCCTTAGTTCTCACTAGGGAGGGTTTTTTAATCCTTTTCTTACCAGCTATCTACTATATTAAATATTGGCATCATCATGGACAAGAATAACACCATCACAATAAAACCTATTATTCCATATATAAGAGGCTGCATGACAATTAAAACTCGTTCTGAACGTTCATATAATTTCCTCATCAAAAAGTTTCCGTATCTTTCCAACTCATCACCTACACTACCTTTTGCTTCTCCTAGACGAATCATTGCCGGTAATTGTGTTTCATACATCCCACGATTAAGTACACTTTCTGAGAAAGGAGTACCTTGCCTTAGTTCTTGTAATAAAACGGAAGACTCACTTTGGATAAATGCTACTTTCGAGTTCTTCTCTAATAGTTTCAATGATTCAAATAAAGACAGTCCACTTTTTAGAATTGGGGATAATTGAGAAACAAAATGGTACGTGTATACGGTTTTCATAATATCTTTGATTATTGGTATTTTAAGCAAAATATTCCTTTTGTTATGAATGGACGTTTTTTTCAGACAAGCCGCTATAAGAAAACATACCAATAGAAAGTATAATAAAAAAGGAAATTGGAAGAATGTAACGGTAGAAATTACCAACTGAGTAATCCACGGTAGGTGCTGATTGTTCGACTGAAAAAAGGCTTGAAATTGAGGGAATACACCTTCAGCTAAAATTGATACCAATACGAGCAAAAGAATTATTAAAAAAACAGGGTACTGTAATAGTTTTTTACCTTTACTTACTAAATCATATTTATTTTTTAGGATGCCCGCTCCCTTCTTGATCCCTTCTTGCAAATTACCATAATTTTCCGAGAAAAACATAGAACTTACTACTTCACGCGTATAACCAGCATGTAACAATTGGCTAGAAAAATCATTTCCATCTAATAATGATTCGTAGACGTGAATAGACCACTCTTTCTTTTTTCCAGTTTGGTATGTTGCTAACAAAGTAAGTGCTTCAGACAAACTAAACCCTTCCTGTAAAAGCCCATCTAACTGAAGAAGCCAATCGCTTCGTTCTAAATCGTTACGAAATATTTTTTTCATTTAATTTTACCACCCCATTCAGGAATGCTATGTTCATCTTCAGGAATAAACCCTAATGCTATTCCTTTACAAACTAGATTATCTAAAGTGGTAATTTTCAACTTTCCTCCCTCGTGATTTCCATCGTGATCTAAACAAGCTATTGCATCTCTCAAATTATTGTCTGTCAAGATTTCATATATTGCTCCCCTCCTTCTTGTGCGTTCTCTTTTACAAAATTTACTACAACTGCTTCCACAATATGGACAAACTATATTAACTAATTGTTGAGCCACAATTCCCGTTACTGTATCCTTCAAATCCATAACACTTATCCCTAATTCATGTAACCTTCTTAAAGCACTAATAGAGTTTTTACTATGAAGAGTGGAAAAAACGAGATGTCCTGTTAAAGCAGACCTTATAGCCATTTTAGCTGTTTCTGCATCTCTTATTTCTCCAATCATAATAATGTCTGGATCGTGTCGAAGGAGACTACGAAGACCGCTGGCATAAGTTACACCAGCTCGTTCATTTATTTCCATTTGTAAAAAATCCCCATGCTTCTGTTCTACTGGATCTTCCAATGTAATTATATTCCGTCTCCAAGCATAAAAGCTCGAGTGGAGGAGAGAGTATAATGTTGTTGTCTTACCAGTTCCTGTAGGGCCACATATAATTATTAACCCATTTGAAGCACGTATCATATTAAGTAATTTTATTGCTTGTTTAGGAAATAAAGAAAGTTGATGTAAAGATTGATGATTTTCATAGGGGAATAAACGAATCACAAGGGTTTCATATGCTGTTGAAGGAAAAGTTGAAAGCCGAATGGAGTACGTTTTATTTACAAGCGAAATATCAATGGACGTATTTTGAGGACGCCTACGCTCACCAACATCCATTTTAGAGATGAACTTTAGATGATTAATGAGTTTTACGATAAACGATATTGGAAGTTTTTCCATTTCAACTAAGTTACCATCAATACGAAAACGGATAACTGCATTTCTTTCCATTGGTACAAAGTGAATATCTGAGGCACGAAACTTTACAGCTGTTGTTAAAATTTCTTTTATTTTCTTTTCTACATCCATTCCATATACCACCACCATTTTTTAAAATTATATTGTGAATCAAATAACAAATTCGACATGTTTTTAAGGAATCCTTTTTTTCAAAAAAAAAAAAATGTATATTTTTTTTTTTTCGTGCAATCATATATACTGTTCCATTAATTCAATGGGATGTAGCCAAGTGGTAAGGCAACGGACTTTGACTTCGTTATGCGTAGGTTCGAATCCTGCCATCCCAGCCAATACATACCGAGTAAACCAAAATAGTTCCAAAACAATACGGTTTACTCCAACTAAAAAAAGTGTGACAATGTGTCACACTTTTTTAATACGCTAATTTACCATTTAATTTTTTACTTCCTCTAGATCATCTTTCAATTTTTCTTTTGTATCTTCTATTTCATTTACTACTTCCTCCGCCAATTGCTTTCCTTCTTCTTTTTGGTTCTCCACAATTTCTTTTATGTCATTTGATAATTCTTCACTTATGCTTGTTACTTTTTCCGTCACGGTTTGGGTCTTGTCCGCTACTTTATCCCATTGATCTTTCGCTACTTGTGTCCATTGTGCTGACTTTTCTTTAGCTAATTGGCTATATTCATTCCCTTTTTCCATTGCTGTATTTGTAAATTCTACTGTTTTGTCTTTTGCTGTAGAAGCTTTCTCATTTAAATCAGATCGTAGTTCTTTCCCAGACTTAGGAGCTAATAACATTGCAGCAGAAGCACCTAAAATTCCTCCAATAACTGTACCAATTAAAAAATCCTTCGTATCCATTTTACTCATGTGAAACATCCTCTCTTAAATCATTAGTAATTACTCTTTCTTTTCCACTAATCCTTTACTTTTAAACATCTACTTTTCCACTATAACATAAAAATTATTCTAAATGTTCCAAAAAATACCTAAGATCCTTTCGTGAACATTTTATGACTTTCTCATATAAAACAGTTTAATAAATTGAAAATGCATTTATTTCTATTTTTACCTATACTATAATAAGAAATAGTTAATGATAGGAGTGGATCGTGATGGAACAACAGACTTTAAAGATTACCGGTGTATTATCAGACCCTACACGCTTTTCAATTTATCAGTATGTTTCACGTCAACATCGTGATGTAACAGTTCAAGAAATAGCAGATACATTTAAAATACATGCTAACGTTGCTCGTCTTCATCTAACAAAATTAGAAGATGTTAACATGCTAGTATCCGATACAAAAAAAACAGGGAAAGGTGGAAGACCAAGTCGTTTCTATCATCTATCAGAAGAAGTAGTAAGTCTCCAATTCCCATATCGTGATTATCAGAGACTTTCCGAGATTGCCATTGAAACGTTAGCATCTCTCGGGAAAGCTGGTGAAGAGGCATTAGTGGAAACTGGAAGACGATTTGGTCTAGAGTCAGCAAAGTCATACTTAGGGTCGCTTGATCAAAATATACAACAAATGGACCCAAAAGAAAAAGTTACATTTATTGAGAAAATAGCTTTAAACCAAGGGCTAAATCCTGAAATTCACTATGATGATGATAAAAATGAGATCGTTTTCCGCATCTATAATTGCACATTTAAAGAAATAGCTAAGAATACCTTTGCAGTTTGTAAAATGCACCACGCAATGATAAATGGAATTTTCGAGTTGTTTTTTGGTGAAATTAAGCTAAAGGAAGAGTCGAGAATGTTTCAAAAAAATGAAATGGCTTGTACGTATACAACAATTGTTCTACCTAAAAATGAATAAGTTTCAACTTTCTCACATGTAAAAAAGTTTCTATTTTACATTAAGCTGTATTCGTTTTATAATAAAGTGTACTATTTTAGACATATTATATAAAGGTACAGCTACATAAAGGAGGGAAGCGTCTTGGATCGTATGTTCCGTGTTATTAGCTTCTGGACTGGGATTTTTGCAGTTTTGTTTATGGTTGGGAATATGAATGAAATGGCGATACTGTTCTTCGGACAAACAGGTGCTTTTTTAGCACTTAGTTATTTAAAACTATCTGAAAGAGCATACGTGTATATTTTCGGTGCCTACTTAACATTATTTTTCGTAGGTTTCACTGTATACTCTACATTCTTCTTAGTTCCTGGCATCGGAGGACATTAATCTTCTGATCAAATAATAAGCCCCTGATACATTAGTATTCAGGGGCTTATTGTATATAAAAATCTTATTCATTGATCTGATAAGGATCATCTTTAAACATGCTATAATTATCTTTTTTCTCCAGGTTTATGCTTTGAATACTTACATGAAACGTACTACTAATCCCCCCTGGATACACGAGAGACTGTATTGCACGATTTTGTTTATACGACTCTGAAAACGGATTTAGATTTTGGTTTTCTTGTAAAAAACTAAATAACCCAGCTTTTAAAAGAAACTGGTCTTGTGTACTGTGAAAAACTTCTTCAAATCCATTTTTCTTCATAAGTAGTTGATAAGCATCCCATTGAATATGGTGTGTTAAATCCATTTCCCCTGGAAAATCTAATGGATTGTGAATCATCTGGTGCTTGTAATATCCTCTTAAGGAACCTTCTCGTCTTTCATTCTGTAATAGTTCCTCATTCGAGTATCCATAGTCAACGGAGACAATCATACCTTTTGTCATCCAATTAGCTATTAAGGATATCCACTTTTTCATATGTAAACAAACTTCCATACGATGATTGTTCGGTAACATTGGACCATACTCTTCCAACCAGTGCTGAAGTTCTTCATTTTGACAAGGACTATACACCTCGGACAATTCTCCTTGCGAGTTAATATCTACCATGACTTCACACAATGTATCTTCTTTTTTCTCGACAACATGGACAGGCAACGCATCAAAGAACTCATTTGAAAAAACTATTCCCTCAAAAGTCGACCATTGTTCCTTCGCTTCTTCTAAATTACGAAAAACTGAAAATTTTCCTGAAAAGTCAGCTAATTTTCCCTCTAAAATACTCTGATGATATGTACTTGCTTCTATAATTAGATATGTGCATTCCTTATAGAGATCTTTTTCTGTGTCTCGTAAATAAGATAGAACCTCAAACGCAAATCGTCCATCTCCAGCACCCCATTCGCAAATAGTTGGAGTTAAGTTCTCTTTTTTTATTATATCCACAAAAAATTTTGCAAATGTCTTTTGAAAAACAGGGTGTACATGATTACTTGTATAAAAATCACCATCTTTCCCTAGTTTTGTATTCGAATTCATATAATACCCAATATCTTCATCATATAAAGCTATTGTAATATAGTCTGAGTAACTTAAAGGCTTTTTTTTCAGACTTATTTTCTGTTTTATATCCACTTATAAAACTCTCCCTTAATACAACAGTTTTAGTATATAAATTGCAGGAACTAAAAAAACGATACGCATTAAACACTGTTGACATAGTGTTAATGTCCAATTATAATAAATATGTCAGTAGAACAATGATCTTCGGGAGTTCCCCCTCCCCCCTCAAAGTTCATTGATACTTGATTAACTCCCCAAACGACCTTCTATGTTCCCCATAGAAGGTCATTTTTTTTATTTTCCATACATCTCTTTGTACCACCCTGAAAATACGCGAGTTAGTGCTAGTAAAACCTATCTAGTATTACTAACTTGTTAGTTTATACTTCCATTCGCTCCAGTCCATGCCTTTCCTGCAGGGAGTTGCCGAGCCACCTTCACGACTACGTCGCTATGTTGTCTCGCCTCTATTCTACTTCCCATTGAAGTTCGTGGACTTGTGCTCATTCCATAGAAAATGAGTGGTACTAAAAACTTCATAACGTATTTTTATCCACCATGATGAAAATCACTTACATAAGGTCTAAGTATATATGTCCTCTTCTTCTTCGTCTAAAAATGAAAATGGTTTATCGTCTACATCATCCATACTCTTAAGTTGTTTTGCCCAGAGAATGATCATTACTCCTGAACTTACTATACTAATAGTCAATAACATTAAAACAACTGTCTCCATTGACAATCCAATAATTGTAATATCCATTGAAGATAGCCCTCCTTTATTTCCATTTCTATCCTTAATGTATACGAAAATAAAGAAATCAATACAGTTATTACGATACTATTTTAGGTATCACCAACCAAATCCATTAATAAACGGATTTATTTCCTTTTCTTGTCCAATGGTTGTAACAGGCCCATGTCCATTAGCTACTATTGTTTCGTCTGGTAACGAGAGCATTTTATTATGAATTGTATTCATTAATGTTTCATGGTCTCCTCCTGGAAGATCTGTTCTCCCAACACCACCGTGAAACAGTACGTCTCCAGAAAATATAATTTTTTCTTCAGGAATATAAAAAGAGACACTGCCTGGTGAATGTCCAGGTGTTTCATATATTTGAAATTCAAATGATTCAATTTTTAGAGGAGCTTCCGACGTAAGTAAACGGTCAGGTTTATCTATTATTATTTTTTCAATCCCAGAAAATAATCCAGAGCCATTTAGGTTAGGATCACTCAGCCAGTCCGCTTCATTCTGGTGGATATATACAGGCGCTTCAAATTCCTTTCTTATATCATCTACAGCTCCTATATGATCAAAATGAGCATGAGTTAAAAGAATACCTTTTATTTTTATCCCATCCCTATGTAACAGTTGAATTAATTTTTCACTATCTCCTCCTGGATCAATCATTACTCCAGTTCCATTTTCTTGAAAAAGAATGTAACCGTTCGTTTGTAACGGACCTAATGCTATTTGCTTCCACTTCACTTGCATACCCTCCTTTAGTTGTACATATATTTTACAATGGTATGAAGAAACCTTGCAACTTCTCTCTTCAAGAGATTTCATCACTGTTTTACTCGACAAACAGGAAAAAAAGCAGTAAAATATAAAATGTATTTTATGGTTATACTACTTAGAAGAAAAACTATTAGAGTTTAAAGAAAAATTAGTTATTACATATTATAAGGAGGCTCTCACAATGGAGTTAGCAATTATTTTTCTACTAATCACAATCTTATCAGCAATTGGTTTAGTTCGTGAATTAAAACGTAAAAACTTTTTTGCTGTAGGATACGCAGCATTAACAATCGCTGTTTTTGGATGGTTTTCTATTATGACTTTGTATTCTATTATATTCCCAAACTCGGGCGGTACTGTATAAACATGATATTCAAAAAGGTGGCTGTGTTTTTCTTAATAAACAAGCCACCTTTTCTTATGTCTTATTTCATCGAATTCATCTTCGATTGAACAGAGTTTCTTTTATCCTCCATAGTAACTATTTTATCTCTTCTATCATCAATTCGAACATTTGTAGCAACTCTATTAATGCCCAGTTTGAAGGGAACCTCATGAATTTCTTTTATTATCTCTAACAAAACCGATAACTCCCCCTCAATGATAGTACTCATAGGGGTAAGCTCATATTTAATTTCTTTCTCAGTATCTTCTAATACTCGATGTATTTCTGCTACTACACTCGAAACACTAGTTGTATTAGTTCCAATAGGAATTACTGTCACATCTGCGATTGCCATTGTTACTCTCTCCTTCATCGTTAAGACTTTCTTAGGGAATTCTTTTAATGCTAACTTACGATAAGCTCTTATTGCCGTCATAATATGATGATCATCTGGTTCAGCAGTGGTAACATTCCGTTGTAACCAATAGCTTCCCTTTAATATGAACCTCTGTAGAAACGATACTTTCGAACGATTTATCCAATACGAAGTAAAAGGCCATAGTACAACGGCTACCACTGCGGCAATATCTATCCCTTTTATTATTGTAAATTTACTAAATAGTAAGAAGCAAGGAAATAGCAAGAAAACAATTACAAAGTAAAGTAAGATGCTATTTGTAGAACAATGTCTATTAGTAATTTCAGCTTCCTTGATTTTATTTTTATTTCTTATCGATATGGTGCCCTTATAGCTAAATACTTTGTGTTCCGCACCATGATATTTTTTTAATTCCTTAGGAAACCAAAAATGTGTACCAATCAGAAAAAAAATAAGAGTAAACAAGGGAATTCCAACCCAAGTAGTATTAAATAGAAACTGAAAGATTCTAGGAACTAAGGTTAACAGAATAATAAGACTTAATGTAAAATGGTACCATAACGGCATTGAAAAAAAAGCCTGTTTCCCTACCTTGAAAAGAGTAGGAACCGTTACTTTTTGTAGGACTGTAAATTGTTTTCCTTTATCGTTAGAACAATTAGCTAAGTGCTCTTTCCCAATAAACAAAATACCTTTTTGATAGGACATACCTCTTACCATCTATATTAATCCTCAATTCCCCATTTATTATGGTAATCTTATTGATCTTTCTAAAATCCAAAAGTAATTATCTAATCCCTGTTCCTTGAGGGAGTCTACAATGGAATTTCCAGGAGAATACTTGGAAAACTCCTCCCACGTATGATAGTACTTCACCTCAATAAATACTGCTCTTTCACTGATATTTTCCAGTATTATAAATGCTTCACCTTTTGGTCCAAGCATTACATTATCTTTGATTGTATTAGGAAAGTTAAATGCAATTCCTTCGTTTGTTTTATATGCTTCTCCTGTCTCGTACACAACATCTGATGATTGATATAACGTTAAAACGCCTTCATTACTAAAAATTTCAATAGGCTCCATTGACTCGTTTAGAAGTATAAATTCGAGAATATCCTCTCCAACGATACCATCTGTAGGAAAATCCTCCCACTGCCATTTAACAGTTGCAATTAGGTTATTCATACTATCTAATTCCGTATCTATCTCTAGCAATGTATGGGAATCCAATTCTTCATTTAATACAGAATGACTTTGATTTATCGTATAGTAACCAAATAGAAAAAGTCCTAACATTACAGAGAAAGGTAATAATAACACTAATAAATTTTGTTTCACGAAACGTACACCTCATTTATTGAACAAGTACTATATTTTTTATAGAATATGAACCTACTTATTCAGTAGAAAAAGTGTGCCCATAAAAGGTTTATACCTTTTAGACACACTAAACAGTTAATGTATAATTAATTATTTATGTTTAGCTAACCATGCTGCTCCATAAACTCCTGCATCATTACCTAATGTAGCTGTGCGAATGACTGTTTCTTTAGCAATTTTTGGGATGGCATATTTGTTAAAATATTCTTTTATACTATTTATTAGAGAATCGCCAGCTTTTGAAACACCACCACCAATAACAATTGTTTCTGGGTTTAATGCATTCGCTAAGTTGCCGAGTGCAAAGCCTAGATATTTCGCTGATTGGTTAACAACATTTACTGCAAGGGCATCTTTTTCTTGTGCAGCATCGAAAACATCTTTCGAAGTTAATGTACCATTTTGATTGTATATTTCTTGTAAAGTACTTGAAGAATACTCTGATAGTAACTCAGTTGCTAGACGGGCAATCCCCGTAGCAGACGCCACCGTCTCTAAACAACCTTTCTTTCCGCAATTACACGGAGCACCATTCTCAGTTACAGATGTTATATGGCCGATTTCACCCGCCATACCACTTTCTCCATGAATAATCTCTCCACCTGCGATAATGCCACCACCTACACCTGTACCTAAGGTTACACAAAGCAGGTTCTTTGCTCCGTGACCGGCACCCTGCCACATCTCCCCGACGGCTGCTAAATTAGCATCATTATCAACAAAGGTAGGAATATTAATTGCTTTTTCCATTTCATCTTTTAAATGAAAATTTTTCCATCCAATATTTACTGCCTCAAAAATAATTCCTTTTCCTACATCAATAAATCCTGGTGCGCCAATTCCAATCCCCTGTACAGAGTCTTTCTCTATTTGTAAGGCTATTAATTTATCCTCCACCGAATGGGCAATATCACTTACGATGAATGTACCACCTTCACTCGTATTTGTAGGTATTTCCCATTTCGTTTTCATAACACCATGTATATCAATAATTGATAATTTGACAGTTGTACCGCCAATGTCTACTCCAACTAATAGTTTGTCCATATGTATCTACCTCTTTTTCATCCATTTCAAAATCCAACATCTATTGTATCATGCGTTAATGTAGTTATACTATGATTAAAATGACTACTTTTCGTCATTTTCTGCTTTTCGTCTTTCTTGGATTAGTAAAAGTATACCATCGCGATATATCTTATCCTCAATAAGCCCCATTCTATAAAGTTCTTTAAGCTCATCTTCCATTATCTCAATATCCCCTAATTTTTGCCCAGTATAAATAAAAGTACCAAATTTTTTAAACAATTGTTGTAACTCATATAAATTCACTTCTTATTTCACCTACTTTTACTATCATATACTCTATTATATCAGTTTAAATAATCCAAGAAATACAAATAACAATAAAGGTAAATATATTAATACAGATGCACTGCGATACATCGTTTTCACTTTTTGCATCATAATAGTTCCAAAAAATATTGCTCCTGCAAATAAAGGAAGAATGATCAAAAGGAGCCAAGCAGAAAAACCAACGGATGCAAAATCAATTCCAATAATAAAAAAGAATACAGCTAATAAAGCCCAATGTATCCAACCTCGGAACGGGAAATATCCGTATGAAGGATGAAATATACGAAAGAAAAATACAGCTAGGCCAATACAGAAAGAAATTATCACTAATTTAGTAAAAAATATAGGTAACCAACTAAAAAATGCAGCCCCTATCAACACACCAAACCAAAGAAAACCAAAGCAAAGTGCAGCAATAAGAATTAAAAATAAGGGTATTGAAAACCATACTTTTACTGAAATTAAAGCTCCAACTGCAAGACCCGCAATCCCGATAAATAATAGAAATAAAATAAATGAAAAGAACATACTACTTCCTCCCTTCTATAATACTGTATGTTGGGATAAGCTAAATAGGACAAGATTTTTAATTGTAATTAGAGGGGACTACTTGCTATACTTACAACATCATTATTAAGCCTATAGAAATAGAGAATTCGAAAAGAGGGAAAACAATGTCACAAAAGAAATTAGAAGAAGTGTTGCAACGAGGAATTTATGGCACTCCAGAAATTCTTCCAGAGGAACGGAAACTCTTTTTAGGTACTATATCAGAAAGAATTTATTTAGCTTTAACAAACTCTCAAGTTATTAAGCGTGGTCTATATGAGGAAGCTGCTCAACTTATGAAAGAATATAAAAGTAATATTCATTTATTTGTAAATGGATATTTAAACTATCCAACATATTCAAATTATGTTCAATTAGCAAACCAAAACTCTGTGCCTTTTACCATCGTTAGTGATGGACACGAAACTCCAATTGGAATCGTTTTGGCCTCTACAAAAGCTCTTGATACACCAAAAGAGTTTTTTATTAAAGATCAATCATATTTTAATGATATCCCTAATGACTAGGCAGCTATAGGTCTAACCTGAAAATACGTGTTCTCAATTAGTGGTTAACTTATATAGTATTGCTAACTTTGTAGGTAATTATTCCATTCGCTACAGTCCACTCCTTTCCTGTGGGGAGCTGGCAAGCCTCCTCGATCGCAAGCGCTCTGCGGGGTCTCGCCTCTGCTCTGCTTCCCACCGGAGTTCGTGGTCCTCCGCTCATTCCATATAAAGTTAATAGTACTAATATACTTCATAACGTATTTTCATCCTTCATGGTGCAAATTTCACTTGCATGGAAGTCTACCCTGAAAATACTTGATCACAACTGGACCCAAAATCTTATTTGAATACTAACTTTGCGGGCTAATATTCCATTCGCTACTGCCCACTCTCTTTTCACCCAAGGGCACAAGTGCGACATCCGTTCATACTTCACGGTGTCTTCTATGCTGTGGGGAGTTGCCGAGCCTCTACTCTGCTTCCCACTGGAGTTCCTGGGCATTCGCTCGTTGCATATATAGTTGAAGGTACTAAACAACTACTAGTCAGCATGTTTTCATTTGCCATGGTTATAATTACACTTACACATATAAATTAAACAATAACTAGATCTCAACATATGCTAGTTCCTATTTTTTCACTATTGGAAAACAACAGAATTCCATGAGCTATATGGCAAAAAGCACCCTATTTTCTAGCGTGCTTTTTTGTCTACACTTATTTTAACAACAATTAGCCAGATAAGAGATATTATCGATCAGGGTCCACTGGGTGTATTGCTCTTGGTCTACGATTCTTTAATGGCATAGGTGCACGGAATACTACGTCACGTAATCCTTTCCCATTAAACGGAAGAAACGGCCAAAAATACGGAGTGTCATAAGCTTTCATAGTAGAAAGTAATATTATTAAAAGAAGAGTTCCAACCATATAACCAGGAACATGGAAGATGGAGACAGCCAGTAATAGTGCTACCCTAATTAATCTATTTGCTAAACTCATTTCATAACTAGGGGTAGCGAACGAACCTACTGCCGAAACCGCTAAATACAAAACAACCTCATGAGAGAATAACCCAACTTGAATAGCAACTTCCCCAATTAATAAAGCTGCAACCAAACCTAATGCAGTTGCCAATGCAGATGGGGTATGGATTGCGGCCATTCTTAACATTTCAATACCAACCTCTGCTAAAATGAATTGACCAATTAAAGGAACTTGTCCCATTTCATTTGGACCTATATAGGATAATCCGAGAGGAAGCATGTCTTCATTCATAGCAAATAGATACCATAAAGGTAATAGAAATACGGAAGACCATACAGCTGCAAATCGCACCATTCTTAATGCAGTTCCTATGATCGGCTTTTGGCGGTACTCCTCTGCATGCTGTAAATGGTGCCAAAAAGTTGTAGGGGTAATGATAACACTTGGCGATCCATCCACTATGATAAGTACGTGTCCTTCTAACACATGTGAGGATGCAACGTCCGGTCTTTCGGTATATCGTACTAATGGATAGGGGTTTTTGTGTTGACCAAATATAAATTCCTCGAGAGTCTTATCTCCCATTGGTAATCCATCAGTATCAACCTTTTTTAAGGCTTCCATTATATAATTCACCAATCCAGGGTCTGCTACATCATCTAAATATGTAACGCATACATCTGTGTAAGAGCGTCTACCAATTCGTACATACTCATTTCTTAATGATTTATCGCGAACTCTCCGCCGAATTAACCCAGCATTGAAGACAAAAGTTTCAACGAATCCATCTTTTGAACCCCTAATCACTTGTTCTGTATCAGGTTCTTCAGGACCACGCACAGGGTATTCGCGAGAGTCAATGAGGATTATCTCATCATACCCATCAATGCAAAGGGCTGTCTGACCAGATAACACTTGAATAATTATTTCTTCTAAATCTTTTTCCCTAGCTAACTCAATGTAAGGAATCTTTGTTTTTAATAGTTTTTCTACTACGTTTCCTTCAGCCTTTTCTTTATCAAATTGTATAAGTTCTCGTTGAATCTGAGTTAATGCTTGATCCTTTGCAAATGCATCGACTGCGAATAAAGCCATGTCTAATCCAGAGTATTCTAGCTCTAAAAAAACTAAATCAAAACTCTTATCAATTGCAAGTTCTTGTTTTAAATAGGATATATTTGTTTTAAGATCTTTAGAAGCAGGTCTTTTTACTACTTTAGTCATTTCCATCGCTCCTTTACTTTTTCATTGTTTGCATTTCCTCATGAAACATGCGTAAAAGATTTTTCTATGCATACCTTCTCTCTTCTACTCATATAACGTAGTAGACAGGCTGTTGTATTCAAAGGAGAGAGATGAATGAAACAAAAATTAAATAAAAAAACTTACTTTATCGTAGGTGCACTGCTTACTGCATTAGCATTTTTATTTTTACCTATATTTTCATTATCTGAAACAAGCGAAACAATAATATATTTTCCTGAAGACTCAAACATTACATTTCCAGAAAAATCTACCGAAATTCAGTTACGAGAATTAAAAGATGAAAATGAATATTTATTAGAATGGCAATTCTATTCTACATCTAGTGAATCTGTTTACCTAAGGCAAGATATTTCCTTACTATTCGAAAACGGAATACTAGTTGATAAGCGTAGTGAAAGTAAACAAAATAATAATAAAATCACGGGAAAATCGAGCTTTTACGGGGAAGATAGTGGAAAACATGTAGCAATTTCACTTCACTATGCAGAAGTTCATTATCCTGAAGAATTAATTAAGAGTAAACGAACGATGAGCCAAGATACCCTATATATTATTGACTCACCACTATCACCAATTTTAACATTCAGAGAACCAAAAACAACAATGGAGAAGAGAAGTAAGAATTTACTTGACTCCATTATTGAGCAACAATTAATGTATAAATGGGAAGAATTACTAGAAGAGTTTCAAATAAATCGATCTACCTACTTTGAAATACCTTTTGACAAGTTAGCAAAGTATGAATCACAACCATTTCCATCTTTTACACAAGAAAAGACAAATGAAGTTCTAGGTAAATTGTGGGAAGGATTATATCGATATTACATTTTAGGAGTGAACACATTTACAGATAAAGACTATGATCCAATTGGGAATACATTACCTCTCATCCTTCTCCATGAAAATGGAGGGCATTTACTTGTCTTGTATGAAACAGATGATGGAACGAAACAACAATTACTTCAACACATTAAAAAGGACTAAACATGGCTGTTCAGTCCTTTTTTAACAATTCATTTATTTGTCGCATAATTTGAAGGTATTTATCATCATTCGGACTTTCTGCAAGTGCTCGTTGAATGTGCTCATATGCATCTTCATATTGCATTAATTCCAAATAAACTAACGATAAATTATAATGCGCATCCTGCAAGTCTGGCTCTCGTTCTAATACTTTCAATAGGTTTTCCCTTGCATCTTCATATTCTCCAAGTTGTGCTTGGATATAGGATAAAGTGAAATACGTTTCCGTTAAAATAGGCTCAGCAGATATTAGGTTTCCAGAAACTATCCTCTCAAAATAAGGCTTCCCTTCCTCATATTCATCATTTTGGACATGTTCCTGTCCTAGTTGATAAAATACAGCATAGGTCTGGATGGATTCTTCTTGAGAATAAGCATAAGATAAAAGACCAAAAAAACTAATAATTGTAAAAACAATTACTATTATCTTCATTTTTATAATTTTATGTTTTGGAAGACCTACAATGGCTGACGCAACAAACCCACCAACTAGTCCACCAATATGGGCTCCATTATCAACCATTGGAACTAGAAAACCAAATGCTAAATTTATAGCCAGTATGACAAGTACATTCATCCCCATCGTACGGAAAAACAATCTACGGTGTATCAAACCAAAATATAATAATGCTCCGAAACATCCAAATATAGCACCACTGGCCCCTGCAGAAACTTGTTCATTAAATGCGAAGCTTGCAACGGAACCAAGAAATCCCGCAAGAAAGTATATGAAAATAAAACGAAAGGTACCAAATATTCTTTCCACTGCACTACCAAGAAAATATAAGGCTAGAGAATTCATCATTAGATGAAGGAAACCTATGTGAAGAAACATGGAACTAAAAAAACGCCACCATTCCCCCTCATGAATGTAAGGGTTAAATTTTGCTCCAAATTCAATTAGGGTAGCAACATCTTGAGAAGATCCATAGTACTCTACTATGGTAAACATAATCATAATTAGTGCTAGTAATAGGTATGTAAAGATAGGCTTTCCAAACATAAAGATTTTCCGCTCTTGTTCATGGCGCATTTCTGAGGCGTTTTGTACAGAATATCGTAAGGAACGAATATAATTACCTTCGTCCTCCAGTGATGGTAAAGGTAAGAAGGAAGGCATATCTTTTAGATTCCATTCCGTAGCTAAAGGAAAAAAAATACTTTGTATCTTATCATAAGGAATTAGTATTGTTCGTTGTTGGTGTTTTCCCCCTGCAGTGAAAGGCAATGGCTGATTGATAAATTCTTTATAACTATCCACAGGTTCATAAGGAGAAAGAATAACATTTATTACGTTTGCCGAACGTAATCCTACACGTTTTCTAATAAGTTTCGCCTGTTCGTATGTATTTTTTATATCAACCTTTACATCACGGCTCCAATCAAAATCCTTTTGGGCAAGTCGAATAATTTGGAATGGTTCTTTTCGGTCATCTTCCATCCAGACTTCTTCACCATTTTTATGAATATAAATTACTCTCATACCCTCATGGTTTATTAGGTGGTTAACAATTTCCCAATAACGAATTATTACATCCAATTTATTCATGGAGCAACCCTCCAATTCCTCTTAACCGAGTAAAAATCCCACTCTATTTATCAAAGTTTGCAAAAAATAACCGAACTTCTTCTAATGTATGAAATTCCTTAACAGGTTGATGATTTGTCTTTCGCTCTTCTTTTCTTGTATTTAAGAAAATGGAATCCCATCCAGCTTCCATCGGTCCAACTACATCATGCAGCCATGAATCACCTATATACAGTAGTTCAGCAGCTTTTATGTTTAATCTTTCCTCGGCATACTTAAATATTTCTACCTGCGGTTTTGCAAAACCTATGTCTTCTGAAATAAAAATATTTTCTCTCTGAATCCATGGAATCACACCTAAATGGTTTATTTTATTTTTTTGAATAGTACTTTTCCCATTTGTTAAGACTGCTATGTTCCGTTTCAACTTTTTTAGCAGATCAAGCAAAGGAAATAAACTAGGGAATGGCTCACTAAAATTATCTATGGATTTATCATAATAAGAATGAAACATAGAAGCAGCACCATCTTCACATGGTAAATGTAACTTTTTCATCGTTTCATTAAACCGTATCGTTCTATATTCCTCTTTCGACAACTTCTTATTTTCATACAACCCCCAATATTTATCACAATTACGTTTGAATACAGAAAAAAAATATTCAAAAGAAACGTTAGATTTCACGCTCCATTCTTTACACAAGTATAAATCATAACAAGCCTCTATTGCACGTTTAAACGCCTGCTCATGACTAAACAATGTATTATCTAAATCAAAACATATTCCTTCCCATTTCAAGTATCTCACCCCCATTTATGCGAAGTTACTATGAATAAAAAAATCCCGAAAATTTCTCGGGATTAACGTAGCATTTGATACATCATTTTCTCTCGAACTGCAGGGATGCGCATAACTAATGCTACTGAAAGACGGCGTAACCATCTTTTTGATAAAAATGCATTGATAATGCGGTATCTATTACGTAAGATACTTCTAACTCCAAAAAATATACCAAGCAAGAATAATATTCGTTGCATGTGAATCCCTCCTATCGTCTTGAAGACACTCAAAAATTCGCTTTTATCTTTGTATGAGTACCCTCTAATTGAAAAAGTTCCTTTATCTTTTTCAATGCCTTCCTGTTATTAGGGTGGATCAAAAATCAAATATTATCCTTGTGTAGAAAAAGTTCCATTAACACTATTTGACATTAGCTAGACTTCAGTTAGAATGTTGATGCCTTCTACTAAGGCTTAAAAACAGGAGCCATTGCCTCTTTTAATACTTTTGCAGAATGATGTAGTTGTTTCATTTCTTCTTCGTTTAAATCAATCTCCATTACTCGTTCAATACCATTTTGACTAACAATTGCAGGTACACCTATATAAAGGTCATCTAACCCAAATTCTCCCTTAAGCAGTGTAGAAACAGTTAATATGGAATGTTCATTTCGTAAAATTGCTCTTGTTAATCGTTTTAATCCCATTGCAATTGCATAGTGTGTTGCACCTTTACGCTCAATAATATGGTAAGCTGCATCACGTACATTAATAAAGATCTCATCCAAATCTTCTTTTTTTGTATCAGGCTTATTATGCTCAATATAACGATCAATAAGCTCGGAACCAATTCTTGTTTGGCTCCAAACAGGTAGTTCTGTATCTCCATGTTCACCCATAATATACCCGTGAATGTTACGTACATCCAAATCAAAATATTGACTCAGTAAAAACCGAAACCGAGCTGTATCAAGAATCGTACCAGACCCTATAACTCGTTCCATTGGTAATCCTGAAAATTTCCAAGTTGCATAAGATAAAATATCCACAGGATTTGTAGCTACAATAAATATCCCTTTAAATTCATTTTCCATCACAGAGCCTACAATGCCTTTAAAAATATTCACATTCTTCTCAATTAAATCTAATCTAGTTTCACCAGGTTTTTGATTAGCACCAGCTGTAATTACAACAAGATCAGCATCTTTACAATCGGAATAATCGCCTGCCCAAATCTTCATAGGTGAACCAAAAGGGAGTCCGTGATTTAAGTCCATCGCATCCCCTTCTGCTTTTTCCTTACTCAAGTCTAGTAATACCATTTCATCTGCTACATTCTGATTTATTAATGAAAATGCATAACTTGATCCCACAAAGCCTGTACCAATGATCACGACACGCGTCGTTTTGCTTCCATATACCATAATTGCATTTCACCTTTCTTTAACCGATATTTTAAGACTTATATTAACAGGAGGAACAAAAGTGTGTTTGGATCCATCTAAGCTGTAATATTCCCAAATAAATAATTACTATCATAGTATCATCAGATCAGTATCTTTAATAATAATTTGCACAGGTATATCATGATTCTCATTAGGAACAACCTCTACGAACTGAAAATCGTAGCATAACGAACAGGTTTTCATACTCTTACCGTGTAAAAACCTATCATAATATCCTCCACCATGCCCTATTCTATACCCCCTTCTATCAAATACTATGCCAGGAACTAGTAGTAAGTCCATATCCTCCGGATGATATTTTTCTGTTTTATTAGGGATCGGTTCTTTTAAACCATAATAACTTTCCTCCAACTGATGAAAGGATGTGATCCGATAAAAAAGGAGTTTACGCTCCTTAGGAATACATTTAGGTACAACAACAGTTTTACCTTCCTCCCAAGCGTGGTTAATAATAGTATATGTATCTATTTCATGTTCCATAGAAATTGTTACACCAACGACTTTTGCAGCCTGCCAAGCAGGTAACGAAAATAACCTTTGTTGAATAACATTATCTCTTTCTTTTTTTTCAGCCAACGATATACACTCTAATTTCTTTTTTACTTTTTCCCTTAAATGTTTTTTATTCAATTTGTATCACCCTATAATATGTAATAAAAAAAGCGCAAGGCGCCCTCTCAGGACCGAAATGCAAATGTTCTGGACGATAAAAAGTGCTTTTTACTTTTTAATCGGCCAGGTTATTTGACACGAGGTCCTGGCGCCTGGAGCTAGACAACTTTCTAAGTCCAAAAATGTTATACTTTCTTTTAAAAAAGAAAAAGAGTAACAAAAACTATTAAAGTTTTTTGTTACTCTCGTTGTTATTACTTTGTTTCACGGTGCAACGTATGACGTCCTAATCTTGGGCTATATTTTTTAAGCTCAAGTCGGTCAGGGTTTTGACGTTTATTTTTAGTCGTAATATAGTTGCGATCGCCTGTTTCTGTGCAAGCTAACGTTACTTGTACACGCATATTTTCTCCCTCCAAATCTCTAAACTAACTCATACCTTAAAATAATAGCAAAAAATGAGGCTAGAATCAAGAGAAAGAAAATTCCGATTATTAATTAGATAATCTTTGGTTCAATAATAAGTCACGATATTGAGAATGTAACTCCTCTAACTCTTGTAGATTAGAACTTTGAAATTCCCATTCATATATATAACTAGACGAAGACGGATTAATATTTAATTCAAGCTCTATTGCCCATCCATTACTCTCTTTTATTAATGGTTGAAATTGCAATGGAATACCATCAAGCCATTTTTGAAGATCAACCTTATCTGTGCAACATATAAAATTGGAACTATACTCTGTTACTCCCCCATACAAGCGGTACCCTTTGCCATCGAATATTATTAAAGCTTCCTTCGAAGGGGAATAATAAACAACTGGTTTTTCACTATTACTAGTAAGATCATAATTTATTAGTAGAGAAATACTCACTGATTCATCTTTTTTATTATGAAAGACTAGTTTATTTAGCTTTTTACCTTCTACTTTCATCGGTAACTGTATCCATTTCCAGCTAATGTTATTATTTTCTCCTTCTCTATAATGATGAAAGTCAAAAGGATTAAGAACATCTATCATCACATTACTTGATTTTAAAGCATATTTTTTTTTATACTCAACGGATAATTTTGGTAATACAGACAATACAATCCCTCCTCGTATTTAAAACTTGTCTCCTTCTTATTTTTGAATATCGATCGTTGTAATGTTTTTATTTATATATTTATCTTACCTAGAGACAGCCACTCCAACAAGAAGGTATTTTTGTCAGTATCTGTCATACTTGTCCAACATTCTGCTATTGTTAGGAAAGTTTTTATAAAAAAATAAAAAAAATGTGTATTAATATTGACCAGTTGTTTTTTTCTACAATATTCTAGGTAATTTTTGTTATTTTTCTAATTGCATCCTTTATATAGCGCCTTTTTACGACAAACAGGTCCTAAGACATCTAGTTAGATATTTTCTTTTATGATATAACTAAGTAGTTGTACTTTTTTATGAAACTTTAAACGGAGGAAAATAGTATGCAATCAACAATAATTGGATTATTAATACTGTCCATTTTACTTTTTGTTTTGTCCATCTTCCAAAAGGATCGAGGAAAAGAAGTTGAAAAACAGATGGAAAACTTGTCTATTCAACTTATGCAGGAGATGTATCAAATAAAGAAAAAAGTATCCTTACTAGAGGAAGAATTAATGGTTAATTCAACTAACTCTTTAGAAAATATGTCGTTAAGTCATGGGACCAAATTAACAAGAGACGATGTTTTGGCTATGTACGAGGAAGGAAATACAATCCAAGATATCGCAGCATTAACGAATTATAGTGAAGTGGAAATTGATGAACTACTTTCACAAAAAGTATAAGGAAGGCAGGAATATATTGTGTCAATAAAACATCAATTACGTGGTACAGCAGTGGGAATTTTCATTGCCACCTCCACTTTTGCTGCAACGTTTTATATGGGGAATAGTAATAATGGAGAAATTACACCTGAACAAGCAATTACGTACTTAGAAGAAGATCAATTCATTGTTCTTTCCGCAGATGAGTATCATAACATACAAACGGAACTTGCTGAACTACAGGAAGAATTGCAAAGCATTACTATGCAACAAGAGGAAGAAGTAGAATCTACAGTAGAGAAAGACTTCACGGAAGAATCTAATACAGTAGAGCAACAAGATACAGAAGTAGCAAAAGAAGAGTTTACCATTGAAGGCGTATTGATAGTAAGTGAGGGAATGACTACTAGAGACATCGCTGAACAGCTGGAAAGACTACAAATAATAGAAGATGCTCGTGAGTTTGAAAGGTATATTTTAGAACTAGGAATAGACCGTAGACTAAGAATGGGTGAATACAACCTAACAAGTAATATGAGTCATGATGAAGTTATCTCTGTCATAGCAGCCCCTAACTAACTTATAAAACGGTATAGATAAGAATAAATCCCGTAGAACCTTCTACGGGATTTTTGTACCTTTATTCGTTTGTATCCTCTTCTTCCTCCTCTTCATCATCTATAGTAATCTCCATGTATTCCTCGCCAGGTTTTAATGGACCACGACGTTTTTCTTTCAATTCAAAGTAAGCATCCAGAACTCTTTTAGAGATAGCCAGTGAGACTCCCCCCTCATCTACATGCATACCGTGAACGACTACGGAAAAAGCCACTTCTGGGTTATCATAAGGAGCATAACCTACAAACGTTTGATTGTGAGCATCTCGTCGATTAACTCTAACCTGCGCAGTTCCCGTTTTTCCAGCGGGATTATAAGATGCTTGCAAAGCTCTACCAGTGCCACGATTTCCGTAAACAACTCTATGAAAACCATTACGTATTGTATTCATATGACTTTCATCAACGTCTACCTTATTTAAAATTTCCGGCACCATTTGCTGAGATATAGGACCTAGTTCACGTTTATCCGGTAACGGTTCTCTTATTTCTTTCACTACACGAGGAGCAATACGATAACCATCGTTGGCTATCGTCGAAACATACTGTGCCAATTGAAGTGGTGTATACGTATCATATTGTCCATAAGATAACATCAAAAGAAGCCCTGCAACAGACGATTCACCACCAAGACCACTCGATTCATTTGGAAGATCAATGCCTGTATTTACTCCTAGTCCAAATTGATGGTAATAGGAGCGTAAAGTTTCGTAACCAGCTTGAAAGTTGCCCCAATTTCTACCTGAGACACCTGGAATGTAATTTATTAACCGCATAGCCACTTCTACCATATAAATATTCGAAGATTGCTCTAAAGCAGATAATGCATCTACATAACCTAAAGGTCGATGGGAACGAATCATAGGTGTATTAGGTATATTGGTAATAGGTCTATCAAAAATCCTTGTATTAGCTGTTACTACGCCTGTATCAAGACCGGCTAAAACAGTTGCACCTTTAATCGTTGACCCTGGTTCGAATGCTTTTGTAAATGTGCCCTCGAAATCATTTTTCGTTTGTCGATTCTCCTGATCTAGGTAACCTACTAATGATAAAACCTCTCCAGTGTGTGGTTCCATCATAACAACATAAGCGTTTGGGTCTGCAATGTATCTAGATTCAACTTTACTTACCTCTTCTTTGACTATTTGCTCTATGCGCTGTTGTAGTTCCATATCAAATGTAAGTACAAGATCATTCCCGCGACTACCTTCATGAATTTCGGGGTTTCTTAACAAGTTCCCTCTACTATCCACCGCGTTTTCTTGTCGACCTTTTCTACCCGTTAGAACAGCTTCATACTGTCTTTCTATATAACTGGTACCTACTTCTTCATTTCTTTCATATCCATTTGCTAAGAAGTGATCGATATCGTCTCGAGGTATCGACCCTACACTTCCGAACACATTTCTTAACGTTTCATCATATACATACACACGTTTTGAATCATCTATAATCTCAACACCAGGTAAGTTCTCCAGATTTTCCATTATCTGTGCTGCTTCTTCGTATGTTATTCCAACCTTCACCTTATGTGGCAAGTTATTGTAACCAAGATTAAATTCTCTCCACAATAGAAACACTTCTTCTACTTCTTGTGTAAAAAATTCTTTTAATTCTCTCTCAGTTATTCTATCAATACGTTTTTGGTGAACATCACGATCATTCAATTCTAATTCATTCGCTTCTTCTAAAGTTAGCTTCGCAACAAAATCTTCACTATTCATTATGCCCCAATATTCTTTTCGATCACGATCTACACTATACCTAGGCTCTTCAATTGTAATATACTTATTTAATTTTTCAGCAGTTTCTATCATCTCATTTTGAGGAGTATTTCTATTCGTATAAGTTACAGTAAATAAAAGTTCATTATCTACTAGTATATTCCCAAATCGATCATACATAAGTCCTCTTGGCGCTTCAATTGGAATACTAAAGTTTATTGTTCGATCTAACTGTTCTTGAAACTCTTCTCCTTGGACTATTTGAACAATCCCTAGACGTAAAATTAATGCAGAAAAAAGTAAAAACACAAGAAAAAACAATATGTTTAGACGGATGGGTAAATGATTACGTTTCATTTTTTTTTCAGACATCGCACTGTTCCTTTCATAAGAATAGACACCTCTCACTAAGGTGTCTAACATGTTTGCCCGCAGATGCGGTTATCTTCCAGATTTCACGAACCCGCCTAAAAGCAGGTGGGTGCTCGCAAAAGTATTTTCATCTTCCTTACATAAAGGCATGATGTACATACTCTTATATAAAGCTCCCGAGTGAATTGGTGTTCGGTTCGACTTAAACTCGAAGTTCACCAACACCGCAGGCGATTCATTTCTTAAATTTACTAGTATTATATCATAATCGAACATATTTTCAATGAAAGTTCTAGAAAAAGTCTGTGAGTGCTAAGTGATGACAGAAAATTTTTACGCCAATACCATTAAATTTATTAGACATTTTCCCGATGTCTAATTGTAGATAAGTCAATCTTACGAATACACCAGTAAATGATAGTATGTCCTAACCCTAATATCGCTAAAGCAATTGGGATCCCTTTATCCTCACCTAGGAAGGAAATGAATGCTATTAGCGTTAAGATTGAGGTGATTCGACCACTATTAATAAAAAGTTCTCTTATTACAATATATTCTACTCTCATTTCTGCAGCTTTCCATGCACTACCTATAACGTCATAAGATAGGGAAGCATATGGAACAAGTAATAGAGGATAAGCAATGGAGATAGTTATTCCGTACAGAATCAACTTCGTAAAGGTAACATCGAACACGATAATAAAAATTGCTGCATATAGAATTAATCCTGCAACAAGGATCGATCTTTTTCGATATTGAGGTTTTATAAACCTGCCTACAAAGTAATAACAAACGAAGGATACAGCAGATGCTATTAGTCCGTACGTACCTATTGCAAGCTCGCTGCCTGTGGATACATAAACCCATACAACAATAACAAAAACAAAGCTTCCTTCACGAAGTCCTTGGAAAAAGTTAGCTCTCGTGATTCTTTTCCAATTCAAGTTATCTTTCCTTACCTTAAAAACATCTATTAGGTGGTATTGCCCTTTCGCAGACCGTCTGTTCAAAAAGAAACTCAAAATAACAGCTGTTACAAATAATCCTAAGGAAATAGCGAATATTACACGATAGCCTATTAGCTTTTCCATATTTGTAATAAGAAATCCCGCACTTATTGGACCAATCATTCCAGCGAATGAATTGAGTAACCCTAAGAATCCATTAAAGAAATCCCGAGTTTCAGGTTCCGTAATTTCAAACGTTAATACATTAAACGAAAGCCAATAAAAACCGGCACCAATTCCTAATAAACCTCCTAACAAAATGAGAAAATCCCCTGCATTTTCCCCCAAAAATAAGACAGTAAAGAAAAAGATTGATAAGAAAGTAACGCCCAATCTAAGAACGATTACCCGATCAATCTTCTTTGCCCATCTACCAGCTAAAAGAAAGGTTATTGGCTGCATTACAACTACCGATAAATTGTAATGAGCTAAATCAATAAACTCACCAGACTGTTTCCATAAGTATACATTTACGAAAGTGTTTGATAAGGCAATACTGAGTGCATACAAGCCCCCAATTATAAGGAGGACATTTAGATCCTTGTTTAACTCAATATCACCAACCATTTTTTGAACCCACTTCTTCATTAGCAGACTCTCCTTTTGCAGTGACACAACTTATTGTGCGCCATTAACAAAAGGATATTCACCGGGCTGTACTATAAAAAAACTGGCCACCCAATGGATAGCCAGTAATCTTTCTTATTTTGCTGCTGCAAAACGCTTCGCTACTTCGTCCCAATTTACAACATTAAAGAATGCGTCAACATAATCAGGGCGTAAGTTTTGATACTTTAAGTAGTAAGCATGCTCCCACACATCAACACCTAGGATAGCAGTCTTTCCTTCCATAATAGGTGTGTCTTGGTTTGGTGTGCTTGTTACTGATAGCTTGCCACTATCTACTACAAGCCAAGACCAACCAGATCCAAAACGAGTTAATGCAGCATTTTTGAATTCCTCTTTGAATTTATCAAAGCTTCCAAATGCTTCATCAATAGCACTAGCTAATTCACCAGTAGGAGCTCCCCCACCGTTTGGAACCATGATTTCCCAGAATAACGTGTGGTTATAATGCCCGCCACCGTTATTACGAACTGCTCCTCGTATGCTTTCTGGAAGTGCATCAAGGTTCGTTAGTAATTCTTCTAAACTTTTCCCTTGGAAGTCTGTTCCTTCAAGTGCATCATTTAGTTTTGTTACATATGTGTTGTGATGTTTCCCGTGATGAATTTTCATAGTTGTTTCATCAATGTGTGGTTCAAGTGCGTTGTGTGCATATGGTAGTTCTGGTAGTGTAAAAGCCATTTGTATCTCCTCCTTGTAATAGTTAAATATGTAAATATATGATATAAGCGCTTGATTGAGCGCTATTACCATCCATTTGGAAACTACCTTAAACATATTGCTAAAAGTAGTAATCTTTTCAAGATTTACATTATCAGAATTACCCTTCGGTTTCAAATAATAAACCTCAAAAATCAAATAAAAAATATAGTACTTTTAGATTTTAGTAATAAATTTCATTCTTGAATTGAAGATTTGGTTGTCACTCTTTAAACGGTAGCTATTACTTGCGTCCACAAAATCAACAACCATTCTCTCATCATAAACCCATTCATATTGTTTTTCATACCAAATTGGTATTGTATCAATATTTGTGGTCCCTTGAACAAATCTCTCCGTTGGTTCGATTATCTCAACCAAATGAATCACTCCACTTACAACACATCCACATCCATCATAATCGTACATTAGTGCTAAGTTATTCCTTTTTAACGTACTACTTTGTTTTAGCAACATAGTATATGCTTTTTCTGTTATTTCAATATACATACAACTCTTCCTTTCTGGTCTTTCAAAGGGTATTACCATTATTATAAATAAGATGAAATAAAAAAACGATCTATATGCTTGTAAAGAACAAACACATAGATCGTTATGTACGGAATATGGCGGAGGAAGAGGGATTCGAACCCCCGCGGGCTTTAACACCCCTGTCGGTTTTCAAGACCGATCCCTTCAGCCGGACTTGGGTATTCCTCCGCGTATTGAGTTTGGTGGACCCTGTAGGACTCGAACCTACGACCAACCGGTTATGAGCCGGTTGCTCTAACCAACTGAGCTAAGGGTCCAACATGGTATTATATGGTAGCGGCGGAGGGGATCGAACCCCCGACCTCACGGGTATGAACCGTACGCTCTAGCCAGCTGAGCTACACCGCCATATATATCTAAATTAATCAGCGACAAAGACTATAATAGCATGTATTATTAAAATAAGTCAATATAGTAACTAGAAAAATATACAATATTTTTATGATTTTATATATGAACATAATAAATAAGAAAGAGGCTGAGACAAAAGTGTTTCCATCGCTGAGAAATCCGAACGAAATGATACTTGCGTATAGTATTCTCTAAGGAAATATACTTCGCGTTCCGCGGGCGGCTGGTGAGCCGTCGAGTGCTGAAGCACTCCTGGGGTCTCACCCTTGCCTTTTGATCCCGCCGGAGTCATCGTATATTTCCTCCACTAAGGATACCTATCGTTCGTGTTCTCAGATTTACACTTTCGTTATGGCCCCAGCCTCTACCATTTCTATTCTTCTCCAATTACCGCTTCTGCAATATTTAACGCATGATCTCCAATACGTTCTAAATTACTAATCATATCTACAAAAATGATACCTGCAGATGCTTCACATTTCCCTTCATTCAAACGAATAATGTGTTTCTTACGTAATTGTCGCTCCATTTTATCAATCTTCTCTTCTTTTAAAATCACAGCTCTCGCTTCTCCTATATCGTTATTCTCTAAAGCTCGAATTGCTTGTCTTAAAGCATCAATCGTTAAATCAAACATTTCATTTAAGTCATCTAATGCTAGTCCTGATACTTTCACTTTGTTTGTAATCTGATATTCTGCTAGCTCAATGATGTTCTCCATATGATCTCCTACACGCTCAATATCACGAACAGTATCCATTAGCATAGAGTGTGTTGCAGAATCATGTGCCGATAACGAATTAGCAGAAATTTTTATAAGATAATCTGTAATTTTTCTATCTAAATTATTTATTGCATCTTCAAATTGGTATGTTAATTCAGCGTGTCGTTTTTGTTTATTTTTAACAAATTTAGATGTTTCTACAAGTCCTTGTTCAGAAAGCTCAGCCATTCGTAATGTTTCTTTCTTTGCTTGTCCCAACGCAATTGCTGATGATTGTTGAATAAGTGCTGGATCTAAGTGCTGTGCTTTATATTCTATGACTGTCTCGTTTCCAGGTATGATTTTTGTAACAATTAGGGCTAGCAATCCAATAAAAGGTAGTTGAATCAAGACATTAGAGAAGTTAAAAATCCCATGAGCAACAGCAATAGTCATTTCCGGATTTAAATTCCAAATCTTTTCTAACCAAGCGATAAAAGGAATATACAAATCCAATATTATTAGAACAATGATTGTTCCAATTACGTTAAAGATAACATGTGTTAATGCAGCTCGTTTTGCAGCAATGGATGCACCTAACGCAGCTAAAACTGCTGTAATGGTTGTACCAATATTGTCACCAAAAAGAACTGGAAGTGCAGCACTTAATTCCATTGCCTCTTGTGAATACAGTTGCTGTAAAAGACCTATAGAAGCTGATGAGCTTTGAACAGCAACAGTAAAAATGGTACCAATTAATACCCCTAAGAATGGATTTTCACTCATTGAAACGGTTAGTTCTGCAAACACCTCTAACTCCCTCAATGGCTTAAGCCCGTTCCCCATCAAACTAAGTCCGTAAAACAATGCACCAAACCCGAAGAAAACTTGTCCAATGTTATTGGCTCTTTTGTTTTTTATAAAGAAGATAAGAAATGTTCCCACCGCAATAATTGGTAAAGCATAGTCTGAAATTTTAAGACCGATGATAAATGCTGTGATCGTCGTTCCAATATTTGCTCCCATAATTACACCGATTGATTGACGTAATGTCATAAAACCAGCATTAACAAGTCCAATTGCTAAAACCGTTGTACCTGTAGATGTTTGCAAGAGAACTGTTACAATAATACCTGCTAATACACCCATAACAGGATTACTTGTAAATTTATCTAATATTTCACGAAGTCTGTCTCCAGCTGTTTTTTGAAGACCATCCCCCATATATTTAATTCCAAATAAAAATATTGCTAATCCACCAAAAAACATAAATAGAATATCTCTCAATTCCAAAAAACTCATCCCCTTGTTTTCAACATTATTCATGTTAGTTCGTCACTTACCCAATACTAAATCTCGAATGTTAATTGTTTGTTAATGAATTGTAAAGATTTTGTTAAGTTTTTTATTTAACATTCATAATCCTACATGTTTTCGACAAAAAATCAAATAGTTATTTAATATATTTTGTTAAAAAGATCATAAAAAATATGTTATCTTAGACATAAAGCTTTTCCTCATCATATATATTGAAGGATAAATTCAAAGGAGCCAATAATATGAACATATTTCAACAATTACTAAAAAGCTTGTACTCGCCCTCTACGATATCTACTTTTAGGTACCAAAAGATTGGCAAAACAATTCTTTATGTATTCACTCTCATGCTTATTGTTTCAATTCCACCTTCCTTTATGTTAGGTTCTGGGATAAACTCATTTTTCGTAAAAACGGAATTTCATCTTACAGAAACATTCCCTGATTTTGAGATTGTCAATGGTGTACTTCATGCAGAAAATAGTGACCCCATCATTATTAATGAAGATGAGGATGTTATTATATTCGACCCTTCTGGTAATGTCACTGCAAACGACATTAGCGAGTATGAATCTGCTTTTGCAATCTTGGAACGAGAAGCTATTTTCATTTCTGGTGGAATACAAGAATCTTTTCATTATCAGGAGTTTGGTCTGAACTTCACTAAATCTGAACTAGTATCTTTAGTTGATAGCGTCAGTGGTATTCTTCCACTCCTTATTGGTCTTTTATCCGTCTTTATGTACTTGTATTTAACTGCTTCCAAATTCGTTGGTATTTTCGCTCTTTCTGTTTTAGCTATTATTTTGAATAAAAAGAGGAAAACAAATTTAAGCTATAAACAAAATTGGACTTTATCTGCCTATATTGTTACTTTGCCGACGATTTTATTCGCTATTTTCGACATATTATATCTACAAATCCCTATTGCATTCACCATTTACTGGGGAATTGCTTTTGTTATTTTATTTAACGTATTTAAAGGAATACCAGCTCGTTCGTCATCAATGGATTCTAACTAATGTATAAAAATGTATTAAAAAACTGACTGGCAACTTATTAACTGTAATCTTTACGCGCTCTCCAAGCAATGTGCATAGTAGCTTCTGGAGAGCACATGTATTTGTTTTCAATGCAATGAATAAAAGAAAAACTAATTATTTTCCTCTTTACTAAGATTTGTGCTATTTACTGAACAAAAATGTGCTATATTTATATATATATACATTTTTCTAAAATTAGATATACAACGGACATTCTTACCTTACATAGTACGAATATAAGAAATATAATATAGAATGCATATAGGGTATGTTACAATACAAAGTGAAACCGTTAAAGGAGAAGAGATAATGATAGGAGAACGAGTAAAAAAATATCGTAAAGAATCTGGTATGACATTAACTGAATTAGCCGAAAGAGCTGGAGTAGCCAAATCCTATTTAAGTGCACTAGAAAGGAATATTCAAACAAACCCTTCTGTACAATTCTTAGAAAAGGTCGCAGTTGTTTTAAATATATCTATTGATCATTTAATAAAAGATAATGTAACTGATACCTCTTTAACAGAAGATCTTGATACTGAGTGGAAAGTTCTCGTACAAGAAGCAATGGATTCAGGAGTATCTAAAGAAGAATTTCGTGATTTTCTAGAATATAACAAATGGAAACTAAAGCAAAAATAAAAGATCTCTCAAGCTGAGGTCTTTTTATTTTTCTTACTTGATTAATGCCACCATCTCTTATTTGAATAATCATAACACTCCCTAACCTCTTATTAACTAACCTCTAAAAACTCACGTCTTTTATAACATAAGCATTTTTTCCAGTTTCTTTCACCAGTTCCATATTAGAAGTATTATAAAAAAATCTTATTTTTGTTCATTTTTTCTATTTAATGAACAAAAAACATCCATTATATCGTATTTACTCATGATTTCTTTTTTTTTCATTCTTTATAAAATACTTAATGTGCGATATAATGAACAAGGGTGTAATATAAAGATATGGAAGGAGGCGTGTGATGATTGGAGATATTATTCGAAGACGGAGAAAAGAAAAAGGAATTTCATTATCGGAGTTATCAAGAATGACAGGAGTTTCAAAATCTTATTTAAGTTATATTGAACGTGGAATGAAAAAAAACCCATCGATAGATGTTATTAAAAGAATCTTTCATTCATTAAATTTACCAATAACAATTCTATCCTCTTTTGATGAAAAATCATCCTCTATAGAGGATTATCAGTAAGATCAAAAATCGTATAATTCTATGTGTGAATTTTTATATCCTTTTATCTACATGCGCCAAATTAAGCATCCATACATATTGCTTATTATTACAAGGTTACTAGTCATAACTTACGCTTTTTAACTTTGGCTCTGTTAAACTTAGATGTTGATTTTACTACAGGTTGCTCGCTTTCCTAGGGCGAACCGCAAGCCTCCTCGGTCGTTACCTCCCTGCGGGGTCTCGCCTTTTCCGCTTTTCACACAGGAGTCTCGCACCTTCCGTAAAAATCAACATTGTATAGATATATCAACATTATCCTTTAACACAGCCTTAACTTTAATACTAATGTAAAAAACACCTTTAACAAGTAATGTTAAAAGTGTTTTTTACTTAACCAATGTTTTTAGCTGCCTTTTTGTTATGTAAAAACTCACGAATTTCTGTCGAACTAAGACCTAAACGAATGGCTTCCTTCACCAACATTACCCATTCCTCATCCAGTACCTTTTCCAGCTGTCTACCCATCCTCTTCCAGCCCCCTTCTACACGTTCCTTACTAGGCAACCCAGCCACCATAGACTTCTTACTTACGCACTTTAGTCCTTAGACCTGTGGTTTTGCGTCTTTATTTTTCAATAAATTTGCCATTATCTAGAAGAGGATGTGTCATAAAATGGTTAATACTAATATTATTAATTTACATTATATACGGAAATTTACATATGATTTGTGGAATCTTGTCAAACTAATAAAAATAAGTACATTTACCCATTTTTTCATTTTTTTACGATTAAAAACGACATTATTTTTTGTTTTCTCATTTGATGTTAGTTAGATCTTGATTATTATTGTTTGATTAATTACTGTTTCCCGTCAAATTTCGATAGTCCTTCACCCTACAAGCCTACATTTCATATTATTTTACATAGTAATGCCTAACTTGAAAATATTCGTATCAGAATAACTATGTAATACTATCTTTGTTGCTTTGAATTCCATTCGCTTCTGCCCACTCCCTTCCTGTTGGAACTAGCGTTCATTACAAGTAAAATCTTTCCATGACACAACTAGTTATCCACAGGTCATAAAAGTATAGTTTCCTGCTTAACAATAAAAAAACGTTCGAAATCGAACGTTTCTCTATTGTTATGACTCAGGAACTACGACAATCCTCGTACCGTCAACAGAAATTATTTTTACTTTTTTATTTGCTTCTAACCACAAATTATCAGTTGTTGCACTATATAATTTACCATCCACTTCTACTGTACCTGTGGGCCTAAAAGGTGTTTTTGTCATTCCTGTTTTTCCAATCAGCTCTTTATACTCAACGTTCATTGAATTATAGCCAAGCTCACTAGTTAGTTTTTCTTTCAACGTCATTTTTGACCACATATTTCGTGGAGTGAAGACTTTAGTAAATAAGTACGAAGCAGGTGCAGCTATTACTAAAGCCATTCCTACTAATACTCCATAGGTAATACTTGGAGCTGGTAAAGCTAATCCTAACACCATTAACAGCATTCCTACAATAGCGATCGTACCATCTGTTGTTACTTTCCCGTCAAATATTATTAAAATCAAACCAACGGCATAAAGTAAAACAACCCATAAACTAGCAGTTGCGGTTAAATGGTAGGAAAAGTACATCGCCATAATTACTACACCTAAAATTCCAAATAAACCCTTTACCCTAACCATAATTTCTCCAAAAATAAATAAAGTTGCAATAAAAACAACTAAAAAGCCAATGGAGGCATTTTCCAATATTTCCATTATTATTCCCCCCTCCAAGTAATTAATATTACTAATATAATATCAAATTTTTCCTGTTATGAATATGTACGTTTACAGTTATAAAAAGTTTCATTTTTTTACGGTGTTAATAAATTTCTCAATAATTCAATAAATGCAACCAGAACATCTAGAATAGAATGGATAAAGTTTTGCCCTTCATCACTAGAAATAAATTCATTTACATTATCATGAATTTCCTCTATATGTGATCTAAACTCTCCCCAATCTATATCCATATTCTCTAATCCTGATATGATAGATTCTAAATCATTGACATCTTCGTCTGTTGTAGACAAACCTAACTCCCTTGTTTTTTGTTCGATTATATTTTTCAACTCTTCTTTTGGATCTATCTCCTCTTTAGAAATAGTATCACTTATATCCGATAATAATTCAGTAAGGTCATCTACCTCTAATTTTCCACTTATTTCTGAAGAATTTATTATTTCTTCTAAATTAGAAATTTGATTTTCGTATGTCGTTCTAGACTCGATATTTTTCGCCGCTCCTACATCCATCTGAGAATTACTAAAGAAGAAAAAAATTGCGAAGATTAGGTATCCAAAAGAAATGAATCTTATCTTATCCATTTTATAAAAATTACTTTTTAATGTCATTTTTAGTCACACTCCTCATTACTATCTTTTCTTTACACTTTCCATCCATTTTAAACATAAGCCTTTCTAACGAATTTATTATTTTTATGGAATATATTTATTGGACAAGCATATTATTTTATAAACGTAAATTAAAAGGAGATGGAGAGTATATGCGCCCTATTCTTATTCTTAGTTTTATTATCTTTTTGGGTATTAGCGCTTATTATGACCTAACAGAGGGAACTATTCCTCAATCCCTTCAATATACAGAGGATAACAACGTTGAAAGTAACGGTTTAGAAACTGGCTCAAATGAAGCTATGAGCATACCCTATCAGGAAGTCATTGTGGAAGCAGGGCATACAGTTTATGGAATAGTGCAAGCTCTTCATGAGAAACAAGGCTTACGTTTTGCACCGCCAAAAGTTGTAGATGATTTTGAGGCTTTAAATCCTAACGTAAAGGCACATGAAATTATTATTGGACATACGTATCGTTTTCCACTTTATGATAACGAATAATTCTTAGCTCTTGCCACAACAGTAAAGTCGTTGTTACAATGAACAAGGATATCCAAACTTAAAATAACGATTTTATCACATAAAGGGGCGATACAGTGTGACCCAAATTATTCATAGAAAAAATACAAGACCAGTAAAAGTAGGTCCTATAACAATAGGTGGAAGTGATGAAGTTGTCATTCAAAGCATGACGATGACGAAAACTCATGATGTAGAAGCGACAGTAGCTGAGATAAAGAGACTTGAAGAAGCTGGGTGTCAAGTAGTACGGGTTGCTTGTCCTGATATGAGAGCTGCTGAAGCTATTCCTCAAATTAAGAAACAAATTAACATTCCATTAGTAGCTGATATACACTTTGACTATCGACTTGCTCTAAAAGCGATTGAAGGTGGAATCGATAAAATTAGAATTAATCCTGGTAATATAGGTAGAAGAGAAAAAGTAGAAGCTGTCGTAAATGCTGCAAAAGCAAAAGGAATTCCTATACGTATAGGAGTTAACGCTGGTTCATTAGAAAAGAAAATATTAGACAAATACGGTTACCCAACAGCTGAGGGGATGCTAGAAAGCGCCCTACATCATATCAAAATTCTAGAAGAGCTAGACTTTTATGACATTATAGTATCTATGAAAGCATCAGATGTACGACTAGCAATAGCTGCTTATGAATTAGCTGCTAAAACATTTGATTATCCATTACATTTAGGAATTACTGAATCCGGAACCTTGTTTTCTGGAACGATAAAAAGTTCCGCTGGGTTAGGAATATTATTAAACCAAGGAATAGGTAGTACCGTTCGTATCTCACTTAGTGCGGATCCTGTAGAAGAAATTAAGGTTGCTAAAGAATTACTTAAATCATTCGGTCTTGCTGCCAATGCTGCAACCCTTATTTCATGCCCTACTTGTGGTAGAATCGAGATTGATTTAATCAGTATTGCTAATGAAGTGGAAGAATATATTCAAAAAATTAACGCTCCGCTCAAAATTTCTGTTTTAGGTTGTGCTGTAAATGGCCCTGGGGAAGCCAAAGAAGCTGACATCGGTATTGCTGGAGCACGAGGAGAAGGCTTATTATTCCGTAAAGGGAAAGTAATAAGGAAAGTACCCGAGGCAGATATGGTGGAAGAATTAAAGAAAGAAATTGATAAGCTTGCGAAAGAACACGAAGAAAAACAAAAGCTTAATATGTAATGTAAAAAGAAGGTGCCTTTAGACACCTTCTTTTCTTTACACCATTTTTTATGATGTGACTTTTTCTGCACCTCTTTACACGCACGGCATTTTAGTTAGGTGACGAACGGTGCAAAAAATACACTCATGATAATGGAGAATGCGCTAATCACTATTGCAGTATAACCAAGACCCTTTTGATCGCGGTTAACAGCCATAAAACCAAGAATAAGCCCTGCTGCGCCAAATAGCACAGGTAAAAACAACAACGAGACAATGGATAATGCTAACGCAAAGGTTGCAATACCTCTTCCTCCTGTCGCCTCCGTATCAGCGTCACGAGTATCTTCTACATCATCGTCGATCACTTCTCTTCGCCCCATTAAACCTGCAGGTGGGGCATACTCTGCAGCAGTTTCTTCACGATAATCATCGTCGTTTCTTTCCGGTTCAATTCTTGTTTCATTATCATGTTCGTCTTTCACAACATGAAAATCCCTTGGGTATTTATTGTTATCAAATTGGGACATTCCTATTTCCCTCCTTTGCCATTGCGTGTACAATTAGTATGCCAAGGTGAAATCAGATTATCGATGACAAAGATTTCAAATCGAAACAAAGAAGGTGACTTTCATGAGAAAACGACGACTGGGAATTGATATAGATGGTACTGTAACAGACCCTGGAACATTTATTCCATATTTAAACAATCACTTCAACCAAAATTTAACGCTTAACGACCTTACACAATATGAGCTTTCCACTATATTAAACATTACAAAAGAAGACTTTTGGAACTGGATGAAAGAACATGAACCCACAATATATAAAAATGCTGAGCTTGCTATTGATGCTAAAAGCATTCTAACAAATTGGAAAAAAGATCACGAACTTTATTACATCAGTGCTCGACCAAAACATGTTCATAATCTTACAATCGAATGGTTTCTAAAATTACAATTGCCTTATGACCACATAGAGCTTTTAGGAAAACATCATAAATTAGAAGCTGTCAAAGAACATAACATTGAGGTATTCTTCGAAGATAAGCATGATAATGCATGCGATATAGCGGAAGAATGTGACATCCCTGTTATTTTATTAGACACTCCATATAATCGTGACCCAGTCCATAAACTTGTCTATCGAGCATACAACTGGAAAGAAGCAAAAGCAATAACAGAAAACATCTTTAATGAAAAGTAATAAAAAAAGCGCAAGGCGCCCTCTCAGGACCGAAATGCAAATGTTCTGGACGAACGAAAAGCTTAATCCGCTTGCATATCTGCGAAGAAAATTGTTCTTTCAGTTGAAAAGTGCTTTCTACTTTTCTAACTGGAAGGTTATTTTTGACAGCAGATAGCGGATGGAGCTAGACAACTTTCTAAGTCCAAAATAAAAAGGGGGAAGAAAAAGTGTAAAACACCTTTTCTAACACCCTTTTATATTTTCTATGTATGACATTTTTCACAATATCCATACACTTCAAACTTGTGACCCACGATTTTAAATCCAGGATCTCTTTCTATAAATGTATCCATAGGACATGCATGGATATGTTGTGTAATTCCACAGTCTAAACATATCAAATGATGATGATGACTTTCTGTCGAGCATGTAAACCTAAACTTCTTTTCTCCATCAAGTTCTGTTGTTTCCAAAATACCAAGTTCTGCAAACAAAGATAGATTTCGGTATATGGTATCAAAACTTAACCCTGTATATTTATCTTGCATATTCTCTAATACATCTTTTGCCGCTAAATATCTATCCTCTGTTGAAAAAAGAGAAAGCATATCTTCACGTTTGTCCGTATGTTTATATCCTTTCTCCTTTAAGATCTGCATTGCTTCCTCTAAGCGCATTTAATCTCCTCCATTTATATCTTACTCCTTAAAGATGCCGTTATCTTTTTTATCCCACTTGTAATAAGTAGTATAAAAACACCCGTTACAACAATCATACCACCAGTTGCAATATCCAAATAATACGAGAGAATTATCCCTATAATCATTGCTAATTCACCAAAGAGAATTCCTAAAAAAATGACTTGTTTAAAACTCTTTGCTAATTGAATACTAGCCGCTACCGGCAGAGTAACCATTGCTCCTACTAATAATATACCAACAACTTTCATGGACATAGAAATAACAATTGCTATTAACAAAGAGAAAAAGAAATTAAAACGCGTCACCGACACCCCGGTAACTTTCGCAAATTCCTGATCAAAGGATATAGATAATAACTCCTTATAAAATCCACCAATCATTAATAAAGCAATAAGTCCTGTAATGATAATAAACAGTAAGTCAGATAAAGAAACAGTAATGATACTCCCAAAAAGATAATTATACCATTGATTATAACTACCTGAGGTTAAACTCATTAGAATTGCACTGAGACCTATTCCTGAAGATAGAATAATCGGAATAGCTAATTCCTGAAAATGTTTATATATTTGTCTTAACTTTTCCACTAACAAAGAACCAATTAAAGAGAAAAACAGACCAGCATACAAAGGATTCAAAAAAGAAAATAATGCTATTGATTGACTTAAAAACATACCAGCAGTAATGCCTGTTAACGTAATATGCGATAAAGCCTCTGAGATTATTGTAATTCTTCGCACTAATAAAAAGGCCCCAATTAACGGACATATACATCCAATTATTAATCCTGCTATTATACCTCTTTCTAGAAATGTTAATTGCTGCAGTAACTCCATACTCTCACCCGATCATTATCTCTTATTTGTTAATAATATAGAAAATAGTAATATTAGTACATTCAGTAAAACAATTGTACCCCCTGGAAATAAATCTAAATGAAATGAGCTTACTAATCCGATAATCACTGATAATTCTCCAAAAATGATTGCATAAAAGAACATTTGTTTGAATCCTTTAGCCCATCTCATCGCAGCAGCAACAGGTAATGTCATTAAAGATGATACTAACAAAATACCAACGATTCTCATTGATGCAGCAATAACTAATGCTACCATAACAATAAAAATAAAATGTAATATCTTCTTTGGAATTCCAGAAACGGTAGCTTGATCTTCATCAAAACTTAGGTAAAACCATTCTTTATAAAAAAGAAAAAATAATATAAGGACAAGAATCGTAATAACAGAAATTAACTGAAAATCGGAGTAGCGAATTACAACAACACTTCCGAATAAATAGCTAAATAAATCCGTATTAAATCCATCTGCAAGAGAAATAAACACAACACCAATTCCAATTCCTGCAGAAAGTATAATTGGAATGGCTAGTTCTTTATAATAACGATATACATTTCTTAAGCGTTCTATAAATATTGCACCACCAACAGAAAATATCATACCCATATAGATTGGATTGAGGTTAGCAAATAAGATAAAATGTTTACCTAATAAGAGACTAAATGCTATTCCTGATAAAGTAATATGAGACAATGCATCGGAGATAAGAGAAAGTCTTCTTACAACAAGAAAAACACCTAGTAACGGCGCAATCAAACCTACCATTATCGCTGTATATAAAGAATACGTTAGAAAAGAGTATTCAAAAAATACGCTAATCATGGTGAGTACTCCCTTTTAAATTATCATGGTCATGAGCGTGATCGTGGTCATGATCATGGTTATGAGTAATTATTCTTACATCATGACCATACATCGAGGAAATCATATCATCCTGTTTTTCTTCAAATTCTTTAGTACCACCATGGAAATGAAGACATTTATTCAAACAAGCTACGTCCGTTATATATTCTGTCATAGCACCTATATCGTGAGTAACGAGAACTAAGGTCATGTTTCTTTCTACATTGAGTTTTTTTAACATAGTATAGAAATTTTGAACTGACTTTGCATCAACACCAACAGTAGGTTCATCTAATATGAGTAATTTAGGGTCACTAACCAAAGCTCTTGCAATAAATACTCGTTGCTGTTGACCGCCTGATAACTCTCCAATATTTTGTCTAAGGTAGTCTTCCATACCTACTTGTCGAATAGCATCAATTACTTTATCTTTATGTTTTCTTGTTAAAAAACGAAAAAGGCCAATTTTTCCGAAAAGGCCCATCGAAACAACCTCAAATACAGTTGCGGGAAAACCACTATTAAAGCTATTTGCTTTTTGTGAAACAAAGCCCACTTCACTCCAACGATCAAATTTATTCACATCTTCACCAAACAATTTTATCGTACCTTTATTTGGCTTATGTAAACCGAGGATGCATTTAATTAGGGTTGATTTACCCGATCCGTTTGGACCCATTAACCCTAGAAACGAACCTTGTGGAATTTTTAATTGTATATCTTCCAATACATTACGTTGACCATAAGAGAAAGAGACAAGTTCCACCTCGATGGCATATTTATTTTTGTTATTCATCAAGACACCCTTTCCACAATAAAAAACAACATAAGAACGATTACGATTTAATATCACATCGTAGTATACATGAACCGTACAATTTTGTAAACTAAAGGGTTTATGCAGGATATGTTAGGCTATTTATAGAATATGGTTACTGCATGTGTGGTTAGAATATAACAGTCCTATTAAATAGTAGGTCTGTATAGATATTCCCAATAACATACGATCCTTCTATATAATCTTCTCTGATGAATCGGATATTTTTAATACGAAAATGGACCATAAAAGCGAAAAAGGGTGTGTAATCATGAAACCACAGCAAATAGGAATTATCGATATGGGATCTAACTCTATACGATTTGTAATTTATGATATTAATGAAGTGGGATGCATAAAGCAAATTCAAAATTTAAAAGTCGTAGCCAGATTAAGTTCTTATATAGATGAAAAAGGAAATATGACAAGTGAAGGAATAGAAACAATTTTACATACGTTAGAGCGTTTCTCTATTGTTGCCTCTAATTATGAATTATCAATAGTTCGGGGTGTAGCGACAGCAGCAATTCGTAATGCAAATAATCAGGATGAAATTTTACAGGCCATTCGTGAACAAGATGCATTCCAAATTCAAGTGCTTTCTGACAAAGAAGAAGCCTATTATGGATATTTAGCTGTTACTAATTCAACAGATATTATTAATGGAATAACGATAGATATTGGTGGTGGGAGTACAGAAGTTACGTTGTTTGAAAATAGAGAGTTATTTTCTTATCACAGTTTTCCCTTTGGCGCTATTACATTAAAAAAGTTTATACATAATGACCCTCCAACACGAGAGGAACTTAACACACTAAGGGAGTATGTCAGAAAGGAATATGAAACACTCTCGTGGACGAAAAATAGAGGACTACCAGTAATAGGAATAGGTGGTAGTGCAAGAAATATAGCGTCCATACATCAACGACAACAATTATACCCTTTATCGGGGCTTCACCAATACGAAATGGAAAAAACTGATATTCACTTTGTCAATCGAAGCCTTATTACTATGTCTTTAAAAGAAAGGCAGCAATTAGAAGGTTTATCAAAAGATCGAGCCGATATCATTATTCCTGCTGCAATCGCGATAGAGGAACTCTTGAATATAGCGAGTGCTTCTTCCTTTATCGTGAGTAATAAAGGGCTTCGTGACGGATTATTTTCTGAGTTATATTTAAAACCCATCGGAATTCGTCACTACCCAAATGTAGCGGAAGAGAGCTTTTACCAGCTTAGTCAAGACTATTCGTTAGATCTAAATTTCCAAAAGAAAATTGCGATCCTTGCCACATTCCTAGCTAAAGAATTGATAAACAATATCGATTTTTCATTAAAAGATAGAGATATAAAGCTTCTACAATGGAGTGCACGTATCTATTTCATTGGAGGAGCTATCCATCCAGAGTCTAAAAGTCAGCACACGTTTTATTTACTCACAAACCAAACTATAGACGGATTAAACCACAAAGAAAGGCTCGCGATTGCATGTATTGCTTCCTTTAAATCAAAATCACAATTAAAGCAATATTTATCGCCTTTTCAACAACTTATTTCCGATGAAGATAGAAATAAGTTTGAAGTTTTAGGTGCTATATTAAAACTCTGTTATGCACTTAATTATACTAATAGGAATGTAATCGAATCATTAAGAGTAAAGAAACTGAATACAGAGAAATGCATCATAGAATTAACACACTCTGATGATGTTTATTTTGAGGAGTTCCAAGCAAATAAAAATAAACGACACTTAGAAAAAGCTTTAGGTATACAATTTGAACTCACATTTATACCTGTATAAGGGTAAACTTATCTCTTTAGACAATTTCACCAACCTTTTTTTAGAGACTTATGTTTACGGAGGATACCATGATAGAAGAAGTTAAAAACAAATTACTTGATAAAGCAACAAATTTCAATAATCGTGAACTCAGTTGGCTGGCCTTTAATAAACGCGTACTTCAAGAAGCGATTGATGATAAAAATCCTATCTTAGAAAGACTCAAATTTACTTCTATATTTAGTTCTAATTTAGATGAATTCTTCATGGTACGAGTTGGTGGATTGAAAGATCAAGTAAAAGCTGGTTTTCATCAACCTGATAATAAATCAGGGTTAACACCAAGGGAACAATTAAAAAAAATCAGTGAATATAATCACCATTTAGTTAAACTGCAAGATGAATTATTTACTGATTCCATAAAACCGCACCTTGGAAATGAAGGCATAGAGATATTATCCATGGATGAAGTAACTCATGATCATTATGCCTTCTTAAGCAAACATTTTGATAATTACATATTACCTGTTCTAACACCGATGGCCATTGATGCATATCAACCTTTTCCCATGCTCTTAAATAAAAGTTTAAACTTAGGAGTACTGTTAGAAGGTCAGAATAATCAAGAGTTAATAGATGGTGATAAAAGGTTAGCTATCGTTCAGGTGCCCTCTGTTCTTGACCGGTTACTTACTCTCCCATCGGTTCATCCAAAGGATCAATGTTTCATCATGTTAGAAGAAGTTATCAGTCATTTTATTCAACGACTTTTTCAAGGTAATACCGTACTCTCGGTGGCACCATTTAGAATAACTAGAAACGCTGATTTAACCATACACGAGGAAGGTGCAAGAGATTTACTAAAGGTTATTGAAAAAGAATTAAAAAAACGAAAATGGGGTGCTGCTGTTCGCCTCGAAATGAAGAGAAACAACATGAATGAGCAAATTCTTACTTACCTCATGCATGTATTAGAACTAGATAAGAACGATTTGTATTATGTAAACGGACTAATTGATTATACAATTTTAACTACGTTTTATAATAAGTTAAAAAATAAATATGAAGACTTTATTCATCCACCTTATATCTCGCAACTTCCCCAGGACTTGATTGGAGAAGAAGATATATTTCAAGCAATTTTAAAAAAGGATATATTTCTACATCATCCTTATGAATCTTTTCAGCCGATCGTTGATATGTTAATGAAAGCATCAGAAGATCCTAATGTATTGGCAATTAAACAGACCCTCTATCGCGTTAGTGGGGAGTCACCTATTATTAAAGCATTAGCAAACGCTGCTGAAAATGGAAAACAAGTAACAGTACTAGTGGAATTAAAAGCACGGTTTGACGAAGAAAATAATATACAATGGGCTAAAAAACTTGAAAAGTCTGGTGTTCATGTTATTTACGGAATAACTGGATTGAAAACACACAGTAAAATTACATTAATAATACGACAACATGAAGGCAAAATTCAGCGATTTGTTCATCTGGGAACAGGAAATTATAATGATACAACAGCGAAACTTTACACAGACATGGGGATATTAACAGCAAAACCGTCCTTTGGCATCGACGCCACTAACTTTTTCAACCACTTAAGTGGATTTACAGATAAACCTAAATGGAATGAAATATCCACAGCACCATTTGAAATGAGAACTAAATTTATCAATTTAATGGAACAAGAAATAGAAAATGAAAAGCAACATGGGAATGGTAGAATTATTGCAAAGATGAATTCATTGTCTGATAAACCGATAATTTTAAAGCTTTATGAGGCTAGTTGTGCTGGTGTAAAAATAGACCTTATTGTTAGAGGGATATGCTGCTTAAAACCTGGAATACCTGGAGTAAGTGAAAACATTACAGTTAGAAGCATTGTAGATCATTTTTTAGAACATAGCCGAATTTTCTATTTTTATCAAAATGGTGAAGAAAAGATATACCTCTCTTCAGCAGATTGGATGACCCGTAATATGGAAAAAAGGATAGAAATTCTATTTCCAATTCATCAAGAATCCATTAAAGAGAGAATTAAAAACATTCTATATACAACTCTAAAGGATAATGTAAAAGCAAGAATACAACAATCAGATGGCGAGTACTTATATGTGGATATAAAGGAAAATGAACAACCCATTCAGAGCCAGGAAATGTTTTACCAACAAGCGCAATCTTATATGAAAAAAAATCCATTAGATGATTAAAAAAAGCGCAAGGCGCCCTCTCAGGACCGAAATGCAAATGTTCTGGACGATAAAAAGTGCTTTTTACTTTTTAATCGGCCAGGTTATTTGACACGAGGTCCTGGCGCCTGGAGCTAGACACCTTTCTAAGTTCAAAAATTTTATACTTTCTTACCTTTTAAGAAAAGCGCAAGGCGCCCTCTCAGGACCGAAATGCAAATGTTCTGGACGAACGAAAAGCTTAATCCGCTTGCATATCTGCGAAGAAAATTGTTCTTTCAGTTGAAAAGTGCTTTCTACTTTTCTAACTGGAAGGTTATTTTTGACAGCAGATAGCGGATGTAGCTAGACATCTTTCTAAGTTCAAAAATTTTATAAATTCTTATCTTTTAAAAAGAATGTAAGTTCCAAAAAGGTTATTCCCTCTTTTGGAACTTACGAAGATTAATTGTTTAATACAAGTTCATGTCCTTTCGCATTCGATATAATTTCAAGGGCATACCAACTTTCCGCGTTCCCATTTTCTTCGATGTATTCTTCTAATCCGTATATTCCTCGATGATATGCAGTCAACGCGTGATTCCAATCCTCATATAGCTTGTACAAAAAATCTAAATAAACGATGCAAAGTTGAATCGAAAAATATGGATCAAACAGAAATTGCAAGTCATATTCCAAATCTGCCATCCCCGCTATCCAAGGACCTGTATTTTCCATAAATTGAGCTAACCCATACGCTTGTCCATACACAGTTTGTGGACCAACGAGATATGGATCAAAAGTTCCACCCGTCTCTACTTTCAACAATTCATATACAAGAAACGGATCAATCCCTTTCCTCTTGGCTTCGATTGTTAAGAATCTACCCCAATTTTCTTGAAAACGTCCATCGCTGTCTTCGGAAAACACTTTTGAAAATTCACTTGCTCTTCCCCATAAATCAAAGGATAAGTAGTAATTATAACCTAAGTGTTTTATGTCATTAAATAAATTGTCCATTTCAACAATAAACTGCATTTCTTCTTTTATCGGTTCCTTTTCTATTTGTAGGTCAGTGGCTTCTGGAATATCATTACTTCTTTCATAATTTATGAAAATATAAAGAACAAGCAAACTTGAAATTAATATAAATAAGTTCCGAAAGGACCACCCTCGTAATTTAGAACGCATATTCCCCCTCCTTTCATATGGATTGAAATATAGCATGTTGAAAATAAAAAAGGTATTGTTAATGTATTAACAATACCAAAAATCACTATATTACTTAGTTCTATAGGTTCTATACCCGTTATGCAGGAGTCCGAAACATTCGAACGACAATACCCTGTTTCGGAGAGAAGAAGAATGCTAATAAAAATAATATAGAAGCGGCTAACACGATAGAAGCACCTGATGCTACATCATAAATAACAGAAAAATATAATCCTGTAATAGCTGATATTGTTCCAATTAGGGCAGACAACATGAGCATTACTGGAAATCTATCAGTTAATAAATAAGCAGTAGCTCCAGGTGTAATTAACATGGCAACAACCAAAATAATACCCACTGTTTGTAGAGACGCTACCGTTACTAGTGACAATAAGAGCATTAGCATGTAGTGAATAAACTTAACAGGTAAACCAGAAGCCTTTGCCATCGTTTCATCAAATGTACTTAATAGTAATGGTCGATAAAAAATAACAATGGCTAAAAGTACAAAAATTCCTATTCCTACTGTAATTAACAAGTCATTTCTTGAAACAGCTAACACATTACCAAATAAGATGTGCCATAAATCAAATCTCGTTCCCTTAAGGCTCGTAATCATTACTACCCCTAAGGCGAACATCGCAGTAAACATAATACCAATCGCTGAATCTTCTTTGATCCTACTGTTTTGTGAAATATAACCTATAGCCAAAGCCGTTAATACACCAGTTACAACAGCACCTAAGAAAAAACTTGCACCAATCATATAAGAAATGACTACCCCAGGTAGAACTGCATGGGAAATAGCATCCCCCATCAATGCCATGCCTCTTAGAATAATAAAGCACCCAATTACACCACAAATTATTCCAACCAATATAGAAGCAACTAATGCTTGTTGTAAGTATGGGTAAAGTGTTAGTTGATCAATGAACATAGAAATTTGACTAATCAAGGGTTCACCACCACCAATTCATTTCCTTGAGAAACAAGTGCTGCACTTCCTTGATAAGCTTTCTTTAAATTTTCTGCACTATATACTTCTTCCACTGATCCAGCATCAATTAATTCTTGATTTAGTAGGACTAACTGATCAAAGTATTTTTCTACTTTACTCAAATCATGATGTATAACAAAAATTGTTTTCCCTAAATCTCTTAATTGATGAAGTAAATCGACAATAATTTCTTCTGATTTAACATCTATTCCTACAAAAGGTTCATCTAGAAAGAACATATCTGATTTTTGAGCAAGCGCTCGAGCAATAAATACACGTTGCTGCTGCCCTCCAGAAAGTTCTCCTATTTGCCTATGAGAAAATTGCTCCATACCAACTTTTTTCAATGATTCTTTCGCTATTTCCTTATCGTATTTACTCATTTTTTTGTACCACGGGATATGAGGATATCTTCCCATTAACACCACATCCTCAACGCGAACTGGGAAGTCCCAATCTATACTATTTCTTTGAGGTACATATGCAATATTTTTTCTAAGTTCTTTTACATGTTTACCAAAAAAAGAAACAGATCCAGTACTCTTTTCTAAACCTAACATCGCCTTCATCAATGTGGATTTACCAGCTCCATTTGGACCTATTACACCTACAATACTGCCTTCTTGAACAGAAAAGCTTATATTTTTTAATGCAATATTACCATGATAATGAACAGATAAATGATTAACATCAATTGAACTATTATTTCCCACTCTACTTTCCTCCTGTTCATATAGCATTACCTTTATATAAATTACACAAGTTAAATTAATATATGTCGTACATGCAACGAATGTGAATAGTAACGAAAATCTTTCCCTTAACATAAAATGTTGCACTAAGTAAACTTTCTGATAAATCGATTATAAGTCCTGATTGGTTTTTTTTCAATAGACAAATAAAAAAAAGCATACCTTAATGTAGGCATACTTCTCAATTATTTTTATCCCTTTGGATTTTTTTTATCAGAAAGTGGTAACTTAATGATAACCTTTGTACCTATATTTGGCTTACTCTCAACTATAAATTCCCCATTATGATCCTCAATTATTTGCTTACATAAGGGAATTCCTATGCCTGTACCTTTTTCCTTCGTTGTAAAAAATGGCTGATCAATTTTCTCCATAATGTCATCTGGGATGCCTGGACCTTGATCCGTCAGTTCAATTCGAAAACACGAATCCTTTACAAAAGTTGTTAAATCAAAGGTTCTCTTTGTTGGTTGGCCATGATAAGCCTCAACCGAGTTTCTAAGTATGTTAATCAACACTTGTTTCATCATTTGTACATTAACAAAAATGGTTGAATTCATCGGTTGAATAGAATACGTAAAAAAAATATCGTGAAGTAAACATTCAGATCGAAATATCATCAAAATACTTTCCATCATCTCGTCTGGTTTTACATACCGCTTCTCAATTTCCTTTCGTGATATGGATAAAAAGTCTTCAATAATTTTATTCATCCGTTCTATTTCGGAAAAAATAGTATCATAGTATTTGCTTAAATTATTCGAAAGTCTTGATAACTGAAGAAACCCTTTTATAACAGAAAGAGGATTCCTTAATTCATGTGCAACTCCTGCTGCAATTTGTGATACAGCCTGCAATTGCTGTTGATACGTAATTAGTTTTTCAAACTTTTCTGTGATTCTTTCATCTTTTATAAGTATATAGATTGTATTATTTGTATCAATCCCTTGTAAAACAAGGCGTATATCTTTCCTTTTATATGTTACTACCTCTTTTATTCCTGCACTTCTCATATTATGAAATAAACATGAGATTTCATGATACATTGGGTGGTTTATATTATCAGATAAAGGTAATTTATCTGTAAATAAATCAAATTGAAGCTCTTGAAAAAGTATTCTCAGCTCTTTATTTGTGGATAAAATTAATCCGCTATGTGATATACATATTGCTGGAATAGGTAATCTATTCAAAAGGTCTTGTCCTGCTTCATTTAAAAAGTCTTTAGACTCCTTACCCATTACTACAATAAACTCGTCAAACACAGAACCTGACAAGACTAACGACTTATAGTTATATGGCCCAAAACAAAACATGAATTCCTCTCTTTCATCCCCTTTTTCTATAATCTTATCAAGAAATGAGAGAAATCGATGCCTTTCCCCTTGTGTAAAGCAATATAAGAAATCTTTTTCTATGTAATTTTTTAAGGATTCATCACGTATGTATGTTGTAACTAAGTTTTTCGCTTTATCAAACACAAACGTCCACTCATTTGAGAGTTCAACTATTGTTTTTAATAAATGATATTCTTGCAAATTATCTTTATTTAACATGTGAACGCTCCCCTTGTAAAACAAAGTCCTTCTCCTTCTTAGTATACATGAATTTGGAACATTTTGCTGTAATATCCATAATCATATAGAAGAGTGGAAAAAATTCCATGCGTTTTCAATACTTAAATAATCATGATCTGAACTCTATGAAAAAAAGGAGGCCATACTTTTGAATCCCTTGGTTCGACAAATGGTTAATCAAAAAATAAGAAATCTTGATGTAAAAGAATTAATACGCTTTGCTCGGGAATATCAGATAAGTCTTACCGTAAAGCAAGCGAAGCAAGTACTTGTGATTCTTCAAGAACAACCCTTTGATATCGGTAATAAAAAGCTAGTCTTACAAGTAAACAATAAATTAAAAAAATTAGAACCATCCTTATATAAAAAAGCACGGAAACTTTTAGAACCGTATGAGTCATATCTAGATTATTCTCTTGATTAAAAATATATGGAAACTCAGAAACAATTTATGTTATAAGAAAAATCAAGTCGATCCAATTCAGCCTTAGAACTGCCTACGTCCTGTGGGAAACGGCGCAATGTCGACATTCTGTCTCTTGGCGAAATGCAAATGTTCTTGTCGATAATTACCACCTTTCGCTGTTAATCGGGGAGGCTATTTGGCACGAGGTGATAGTGTCTGGAGCTAGATAACTTTCTAAGTCAAAAACATTTTCCTTAAACTGTATGAAAAAAAGGTATGTGAAAGATCAATTGATC
>NZ_JBGUAU010000024.1:0-83011 GCF_041820985.1 Evansella sp. AB-rgal1 | reverse complement strand
ATTCGAGCAACCCGCACAAAAATTGTGGAAACCCGCACATAAATTTACCTCCAATTTAAAAAAGAGCAAATTTTGTTTTTTAAGGAAGGACAGTACAGGTAAAGGAAACAAGGGAAAGGAAAAAAGCGATGGCGGGGTGTCTCAAAATATGAAAGTGCACATATATTAGCGAGATTCGCACATATATTGGAGCAACCCGCACATAAATTGTGGAAATTCGCACATATAATCGAGCGCAACCCGCACATATATATTTTATTTAGTAACTGATAGAAAAAAAGTGTGTCAAAAGGTATACAGTTTGAATACCTTTCAACACACTCTTATTTTGTAATCCAATTAGTTGTTAGGTGCATATGCCTTCCAGCGGGAGAAGTCTGCATCACGCTTTACAACCATCGCTGGTGGGAAGATGAAGTTCCACGGCTTACTTGTATTAGCTTTTACTTCAAGCTTGCCGACTTTAAATCCACCTTTAGCCACGATATCTCCATTCGCATCTTCTACTTGCAAAGGAATCTGCTCTAAATTGATCGATTTATTACCGCCATTTCGAATAAGTAACGTAACATGAAGACTGTCATCAGCTGTAAATTTAGCTTGTACTCCTAGAAAGTTCACTTCACCTTTCTTCGGAGGGTCAATTCGATCTACTAAATCTTTCAATTGCTTTTTTGCAGCGGAATCAAGAGACTTTTTCCATGTGCTATCCAGATCTAATGAATGCTTTTCCTTTGTTTCTTCTAAAACAAACGCCAATTTCCAACCCTGTACTGGAATGTCATTCTTAAGTAAGTCTTTTTCTGTAAATACGAAGGTCCACGGGCGACTACTCGCTGCGGGTAATTCACCAACGTTAGTAAGGTCAAATGCTTTTCTTCCTATAAGTTGGTCATTGCCGTCTAATAGTGCGATTTTCGTCGTTTCTAGCTTAATAGCTTTGTTTAAACTGTGACGCAAAAATGCAGTAAAAGCATATCCTTCTTCTGTTTGTACCATACTGATACCAGATATAGAGATCTGGTTAGGTTTTAAAGGAGGTAATTCCATATTTAAGAACTGGAATGCGTATATATCCTCTTGTGCTAAATTCCACTCTGGATGAAAAGAGATTTGAGTTGTAACCTCTTCCTCTTCCGATGTTGTGGATTGTTCTAGTACTTCTTCAGAGGATACCACAGATTCCTTTCCTTCTAATTTAAGTTCTTCCTGTTTCTTTTTTCCGAAAAATAAAGCCACGATTATTCCTCCATTTCACTCTCAAGCTTAGGTTTTAATACTTTTGTAAGGTGCATGCTTACATCACGACGTATCTTCATGAAGTTCTTTTCAAACAGTTCATAGCTTTCTCGTAGGAAGATACGAAGTGGGTCTTCCTGTTGATAGCTTCGAAGACCGATTCCTTCTTTCAAACGAGACATGTCATCTAAATGAGAGAGCCAGTGTCTATCTAATGTCATTAGCAGTATCTGTCTTGTGGTGTTTTGAATATTTTCATCCGATTCGTGATGCTTAATCCACTCAACATAGCGCTCAAAAACTTCTTTCACCATTTCTTGTATGTCAGAAGAGCTATCTATCTCATCTGTATCAAACGATAATTTTTCCAACAAGAAAATATTGTTTAAATGGCTTTCCAATTCTGTAATATTCCATTCTTCTACAAGCTGGTAGTCTGGGCAGTATTGCTCCACAAACGATAAAACGCCTTTTTCCATCATATCATACGTAATAGCAAGTGGATTATCTGTTTCTAGCATTTTATTTCGTAGTTTATAGATAACCTCACGTTGTTCGTTTGCAATATCGTCTAGTTTTACTGTGTATTCACGGGCTGCATAGTTAGCGTCCTCACTCATTCGTTGAACCTTCTCAATAAACTCGGCAGCTTCTTTGCTTGTAATTAATCCAGTATCATCGGACAGTAATGTTTTCTGCCACTCTAGCATTTCTTCCCGAGCAAAACGTTTCATCATCTCATCTTCAATAGAAATGAAAAATTGTGTAGCACCAGGGTCACCTTGTCGACCTGAACGGCCTCTTAGCTGATTGTCAATTCTACGACTTTCATGCTTTTCTGTACCCAAAACAAATAATCCACCGAGTTCTGCTACTCCATCACCAAGCTTAATATCTGTTCCGCGACCAGCCATGTTTGTGGCTATCGTAATTTGGCCTTTTTGACCAGCTTTGGAAATTAACTCAACTTCTTTTTCCACACTTTTTGCATTCAATAGATTATAAGGTAAATTAGCTTCATCAAAATAGTTAGCAACCATTTCTGATTGAATAATTGATGTTGTACATACGAGAATAGGTTGACCTGTTTTGTGACGCTGTTTCACTTCTTCTACAGTCGCTCTATATTTATCCTCAACAGTCATATAAATACGGTCTGGATGATCGTTACGAATTTTAAGTTTGTTCGTTGGTATTTGAATAACATCCATGCTATAAAGCATTTCAAATTCTGTTTTTTCCGTTTTCGCAGTTCCTGTCATCCCACTTAAGTCAGGATACATACGGAAATAGTTTTGGATCGTAACAGTAGCTTGTGTCTTATTTTCTTCTGTAATCTCTAAACCTTCTTTTGCTTCGATTGCTTGATGAAGACCGTCACTGAGTGTTCGACCCTCCATCACACGACCTGTATACATATCAACAAGAAGTACTTTTCCTTCTTGAATCATGTATTCTACGTCTCTATGAAACATTACTCGTGCTCGTAATGCTTGGATTACATAATGATATAAAGTTTGATGCTCTAAATCGTATAAATTATCTACACCAAAAGCTCGCTCTATTTTTGTTATCCCAGCATCGGTAAAGTTAACAGATTTTACTTCACGATCGTAAATATAATCCTCGTTTTCCTTAAAGCTTTTCGACATTTTTGCACATATATGATATAGATTCGGATTCACACTTGTTTTTCCAGCAATTATTAATGGTGTTTTGGCTTCATCTATTAATACACTATCAATCTCATCGATAATGACATAATGATAGGGGCGTTGACGAACTCGTTGAGATGGAGAATAAACCATATTATCGCGTAAGTAATCAAATCCAAATTCGTTTCCTACTCCATACGTAATATCAGAAGCGTAAGCCTGTTGCTTTTCAACAGGGCTAATTCCACCAATATTTAATCCAACGGAGAGACCCAAGAATTCATGAACCTGACCGATTTGGTCACGGTCACGTTTTGCTAAGTATTCATTTACAGTGATAACGTGGACACCTTTTCCTTCCAGTGCACGTAAGTAACTAGGGAGGGAAGCTACAAGTGTTTTTCCTTCGCCTGTTGCCATTTCTGCAATATCTCGATCATAAAGAGTTAGTCCACCCATTAACTGAACATCATAGTGTCGTAAGCCTAATACTCGTTTCGAAGCCTCACGAACAACAGCAAACGCCTCCGCTTTTATATCATCAAGGCTACTACCACTTTCTAGTCTCTCTTTAAATTCGATCGTTTTTTGCTGAAGCTGTCCATCTGAAAACTTCTCGAATGTCTCTTCCAACGCATTGATTTCATCTACAATTTTTTGATACTTCTTTACTCTTCGACTTTGCTCATCACCGATAATTTTTTTCACAAAGGTTAACATGTTCTTCTCTCCTTAGAAATCTATAGACCTATTGACGATAAGGGTTATTTAGAAAAATGCTGGAACATTTACTGGTACTTTTCTATTCAAAAGTTCTACTCTGTTTTTGTCGATTATCATCCATTAGTATAACATGAATGGATAGTGTTGGACATGAGTTATAAGATAACAGAATGTGGAAAAAAGAAAAAGGGGTAAAAAGGGGTAGCACCTACTAAATTGGGATAAAGTAGGTGCTACTTTATCCCAATTTAGTAGGTGCTACATATTCCCTTTACATAACAAATTTGATATGATTCAAGATAGTAAAGAATAGTGGTTCAATATGTATAAAGTTGGTGAAATAACATGAAAACTGCCGAAAACGACAAAAAAGTGACCATTTTAGGTGTTTCGTTTATCCATATTACTCTTGACAATATGGTGAAACGATTAGTGACACATGTTCAAGAAAAAAGAAAGGCATTTGTTGTTACCGCAAACCCTGAAATAGTTTTATACGCAAATGAGAATAAAGAATATAAACAATACATCGACAAAGCAGATTACGTTACTCCAGACGGCATCGGGATCGTGAAAGGCGCACAATTACTAGGCCAGCCACTTCCTGAACGAGTAACGGGTTTTGACATGTTTATGAACTTGTTAGAGGCGTCCAACGAGCATCGCTTTTCCATTTACCTTCTAGGAGCAAAGGAAGAAGTGCTTGTAAAAACGAAGGACGTAATTACAAAGAACTATCCGAACATTACAATTGTAGGAAGTCATAATGGATTTTTCGACTGGAATGATACTGTAATTGATACGGAAATCAAGGAGAAAAAGCCTGATTTTGTTTTCGTGGCATTAGGGTTTCCTCGTCAGGAGCAATGGATTGCACAACGAATAGAAACGTTCCAGCAAGGTGTATTCATTGGTATCGGCGGAAGCTTTGATGTGCTTGCTGGAGAAGTGAAGCGAGCTCCTGAAGTATGGCAAAAGCTGAACTTAGAATGGTTCTATCGATTAGTAAAGCAACCGTCCAGATGGAGAAGAATGCTAGCTTTACCGCGATTTGCAGTGAAAATATTTGGTAATAAAATGAAGCGTTCCTCATGAGCAAAACGTATCTACAAGGTGCAATCATTATTACGATCGCTTCATTACTATCGAAAATAATTGGAAGTGTCTTTCGAATTCCTTTACAAAATATTGCGGGAAATGAAGTGTTTGGGATTTTTACGATCGTTTATCCTGTTTATATGACCGTGCTAACATTATCTGTTGCGGGAATCCCACTAGCGATCTCAAAGCTCATTTCCGAAGCAAGGGTGAAAAACGATCAGGCAAGTGTCCGAAATATTTTTGTAACAGCTAGCATACTTGGAGTTTTATTCGGAATATCTAGCTTTGCAATTATAGCCTTATTTTCTCAACCAATTTCCTCTCTTTTAGGGGGAGAATATGCTAGGTTGTCCTTACTTATTGTTTCCACTACGCTATTAGTTGCTCCCTATATGGCAGTGTATCGAGGCTATTTTCAAGGATTCGAAGATATGAAGCCAACAGCAATTTCACAGGTGCTAGAGCAGCTCGTTCGAGTGGGGATACTTTTATTAGTAGCTTACTTCCTTGTATCACAAGGCTATGCTGCACATATAGTAGCTGGTGGAGTGATGATAGGCTCCATATTTGGTGCAATGAGCTCGCTTATCTATTTGCGAAGCAAATATCAACATTCTTCCGATATAAAACCTGTAGCACTTGAAAAATATAGTTTTACCTTATTTAAAGGGTGGTCTAAAAAGATATTATTGTTATCCTTACCAATTTGCATTGGTGCGCTTACAATGGCATTAATCAATGTCATTGATTCGATTACTGTTCCGCGCCAACTTGCAGCAATAGGCTTTGAAGCGCTGGAAATACCAGGGATATATAATTATTATGGCCGAGGCCAGGCGCTTGTCCAAATTGCGGTAGTCTTTGCACAGGCATTAACGTTACCGCTTATTCCATTAATAAGTAGCTCGTTAGTAACGAAGGATGTAAAAAGAACGACGAAGATAATAGAACAAGGATTAGCATTTACACATTTAACTGCATGGCCAGCAGCGATTGGTCTTTTCGTATTAACTATACCATTGAACTTTGCCCTTTTTGGTGATTTTCAAGAAAACGGCGTTATCGCTGTCGTTCATATCAGTGCTCTCTTCACAGCTATTGCCGTTCTTACTACAGGAATTCTTCAAGGGATGAACCGCACCATCAGCTCTGCACTACTAGTAGTTACCGTTTCCATCGTGAAGGTGATTCTTAATATTCTCTTCATACATCAATTTGGCCTCATTGGAGTAGCGTATTCTACACTCATCGTTTACATCCTACTCGCTTGTTTCAATATTTGGCTTATGAGAAAAACCATTTCCTTTTCCATTTGGAAGCGAGAATACTCTGTTTTTGCAATATCAGCAGTGGTCATGGGGGTTGTCATTGCAATACCTACGATCTGGTTGCAAGTGGAAACCTGGCCAAGGTTGTATGCCATTGGCTATGTGTTGTTCATGATTATTGTAGGAGCAATGATCTATGGAGTGTTGGTATTGCGTTTCAAAGGACTATCAAATGATGAGTTAAGAAAAATACCATTAATCGGTGGGAAATTGATAAAGATTTCATCATGAACCAATCAAAACCAATTATTCAATAAATTAGTTATCGCATATGGCAAAATTACCTATATAATCATATTGTCGAATATAGACTTATGATGTTAGTATGATTCAGTGTATAATAGAACTAACTGTGGATTTTTAGCGACTAAAAGTAAAATAAATACAATATGGAACGAACAGAATAAATGGAAGTTTTTTAGGAGGAATAAAGATGAAAGAATGGAATGTAGCTGTCATTGGTCTTGGATTTATTGGATTACCACTATCACTTAGTTATGCAATGAAAGGCGCGAACGTTATCGGGCTAGACATAAATGAAACCCTAATTACAGAAATTAATAGTGGCCATTCCCATCACTTAGAGTATTACGAAGGAAAATCACTTCAAGATATCTTACAAGAACAGTTGAAAGCAGAAAGATTTCGTGCAACAAGCTCTTATGAGGAAATGGCAGAACAGGTTGATAACTATATTATTACTGTCGGTGTCGATGTAAAAAACGGTGACCCTCAGTTGGCAAATCTACAATCGGCTATGGAACAGCTGTCGAAGGTACTTAAAAAAGGAGATACGGTATTACTACGTAGTACAGTGGTTCCTGGTACAACAGAAGAACTGGTGAAACCAATATTAGAACAGAATGGTCTTACTGCAGGAGAGGATTTCTATTTAGGTTATTCCTCAGAGAGGATTGCAGAAGGAAGAGCATTTGAAGAGTTCCGAACAATGCCTCTCGCTGCTGGAGGAATGAATCCAGAAAGTTTACAAAAGGTGAAGGAATTATTGCAAGTAGTTACGGAAGTAGCAATTCACGAAACGGAAATAAAAGTAGTGGAAACAGCAAAGATCATTGAAAATGTTCAACGTGATGTAAACATTGCAATGGTTCAAGAGTTTGCAAGGTTTGCAGAAAGAACAGGAATGGATACGTACGAACTAATGAAAACAGCGAATACACATACTCGTGTAAACCTACTAACGCCAGGTCCAGGAGTAGGGGGGTATTGTTTACCGAACGCATTATACTATCTTTTACCGAAAGCGGCTGAACATGGTCTTGATTTACCTCTACTACGGAAGGCGCGAGAGATTAATGATGGAATTCCGTTACATGTGGTAGAAGAAGTAATAAATAGTCTTCAAGAAAAAGGAAAACTTGTCAAAGAAGCAAAAGTTGCGGTGTTAGGGCTAGCAATGAAAGACTTTTCAAATGACGATCGAATTAGCCCTCCACACGACATAGTAAATCTCTTTTTAGAAAAAGGATTGAAAGTAGCAGCTTATGACCCAGCTGTTCCTAATTCTTATTCCTATAAAGTGAATAGTCTTAAGGAAGCAATTCAGGATGCAGATGCCCTTGTGTATTTAACGGTTCAAGAAGAGTTCGTTGAATTAAACTGGGATGAAATTATTTCCAAAATGAAGGAAGACGCAGTTGTATACGATGCGAAAAATAGAGTTCCGTTACGGATTAGGGATAAAGCAACCTTAATAAGAATGTGATGTGTATGAGATTATGGAGAAAAAAAACGTATTAATCATCGCCTACCTATTTCCTCCTATTGGAGGAGGTGGGGTTCAAAGAGCCTTAAAAATGGCAAAGTATCTTGGGAGATATGGTTGTAAGGTTTCCGTTTTAACGGTACATGATCCTCGACACATATCACTAGACCAGTCTCTTTTAGAAGAAGTACCAAAAAACGTAGCTATTCACCGTGCTATGGAACAAAAGATTCCTGGAATGGGCGCAGGAGTAGCTACCCCTAGAGGGAATGAAGGAGAAAGCTCCAATGTACCAGAACCACTAGTTCATAAAATGATTCAAAAGGCAAAACCTATGTTGAAAAAAGTGAAAGAAGCTATTCTTATTCCAGACGATCAAATTACATGGTACAGTGACGCTGTAAAGCTAGGAGAACAGATTATTAAGCAGCAAAACATTGATGTTATTTTCTCTACTTCTGGACCATATACGAACCACCTTGTGGGAAAACAATTGAAGAAACTCACTGGGGTGAAATGGATTGCAGATTTTCGTGACCCGTGGACACAGAATATGCACCGTCCTTCCGGGAAGTATCGCCTAAAGCGAGAAGAGAAAATGGAACGAGAGGTCATTGAGAAATCGGATATATTAATGACAGTTACTCACTCTTTTGCTGATAATTTTAAAGAGAAGTATGGAAAAACCATAAAACGACTGGAAGTCATTCACAATGGATTTGATCCAGAGGATTATGAGCATTTACAAGAGGAAAAGCTATTTCCAGAAAAATGGACATTTGTTTATACAGGAATATTTTATGAGCAACGAAACCCACGTTTATTTTTAGAATCGGTATCAGAACTGATTGCTGAGGAGAGCATCGAGAAAGAAAAGGTTTCGTTGCAATTTGCTGGGGTATTTGATTATCCGGGCTATACAGAAAATCAGGATGCGGTAGAAAACCATGGACTGCAGGATGTGGTACATCTTTGGGGTAATCTTCCTCACAAAAAAGCACTGGCGATTCTAGCAGGCGCAGATCAATTATTGTTAATCGGTGATGTGACAAGTGATTCAGGTGCCTATATACCAGGCAAGCTTTTCGAGTATATGGCTGTAAGTAATCCTATCTTTGCACTAACTGTAGAAGGGGAGTCCGCTAGAATTATCCGAGAGCAACAGCTAGGGGCCGTTATCCCTCCATTTGACAAAGAGCAGATAAAGAACGAACTACGAAAATCGTATCAAGAATGGCTCACCTATGGCAGACAAAAGCTAGAGTCAAAGAACACGCTGAAATATCAGCGGGATGAACAAGCCCGTCTACTTGCAGAGGTAATACACACTCTTTGAAGTAGCACCTACTCTAGTTGGAACAAACATGCCCCGCGGAGGTAGGTGCTATGAAGGTAGCACCTACTCTAGTTGGAACAAATCTGCCCCACGGAGGTAGGTGCTACTTTAAGAAAATAGCTTCTAGTGCATTTGTTAAAAGTTCTGCCATTTTCTTATCTAACATATCTAGCTTTATTTCCTCACCATTAATTAGTAGAGATTTCTTTGATGACTCTACAGAATGTATGTCCTTATAGTTTACGTACTTTGAAGTCTCTAGCATATTATGCCAATAGATAGCAGTGTCAGTTAAGAGAAACCCATCCTTAGCACTGCCAAATCCAGTGTTATCAAAAAGAACAATTGGTTGTTCGTTGTCTTGTATTTTAGCGTAGCTACTTAATACATTCATAAATTTTTTCGCTGTCTTACTATCCTTTTTTATATTATTATAATAATAAAATTTCCCGTTGTAATTCACTTCTCCATCAGCGAAGGCATAAAGAATTGACTCACGATAGTTTTTCACTGAATTATCTCTCTCATCATTTGCTTGTTCCGCGTAATCTTCTTCATCTTGTTCAAAGTATTCCGCAACAACGTGCTCTTCTGTAAGAGCTAATCCTTCCATTCCTTGTTTGGAAGGCTGTGACGAAAAAGAGGTAGATTTTTCAATAATCAGTTCAAGTAGATCAATCAACCGTTGTTTTTCTGTATCATAACCAATAGGTGATGTTATTAAATCGATAGTACTATTGTTTGTATGGATAAGAATTTTAACTGGTATATTATTTACATAATTAATGGACATGTCTTGTATTTTATTATGAGGAATTTTAAAAGCCATTTTCCCATCGTTTATATAAATTGCTTTATTGGTTATAACAGAGCCTTTTTTTCCATTAGCAAAAATAGTATCATCAAAAAAGAAAAGTGGTATCTCGTCCTTTTCCATATGAGCATATTCGTTTAATGCATTGGCGAACTGTTTAGGATGAGTGTTAGGGAAACAGATCTTCTTCTTTAATTCTACTTCATCAATTTTAGCGATCTCATTATGAACAATTTGAGAGATATCAAATGGATCTTCTTTCACTTCAAAAGTATTACTAAATTTAATAACAGAAAGTAAACTTATAAAGAACTCTTCTGCAGCATCTTGATGATGATAACTTGGAATAACATCTTCAATTTCGATATAGTCGTTCATTCGAATTTTCTTACCTATAAATTCAACTTGTTTTAATGTGAAAAGTGGAATTGATTTAACTTGTCCATACATTTCTTTGTATAAAAGATTTTGATTGGTAATTAACATCCCAGAGCTACCTAGTATACCATTCTCTATATAAACAAGAGGCTGCTCCTGTGTTGATAAATTTTGCTTGAAAGGTAGTAAGCCCTTATCAAATATACTTGCTTTAAAAGTTGGATTTGATAGAAATTCTTTTGATGTTGGAGATACTTGCAAAAATAAATTTTGTACAATCTTTTCGAAAGAATCATTTTTTGAGAAAGTAAGTGATTTATATTGTTTTTCTAAAACATAGTTAAAGTCTTTGCAACGTTGGTTTTCGATTTTTTCATTAGCTAAATTCCAAATGTATTCAGCGTCTTCTTCTTGAATTCCTAAGTTATAAATAACATTCTTAACGACTTGTTGAAATTTTGGAATGTCATTATCTGTTTCTAAAATGTAATCACTAATACATTCATGGGCATAAGAAGATTTATAAATATCTAAATCAATTCCGAAAAAATAAGCGATGTCCTCTAGTTCTCCATTCACATCCCCAAAATGTTCAAATGCTTTCACGTAAGTAGAAGGATCAGTAGGGTCCAATTTAATAAGGTCACAAATGGCTTTGGTCTTATGTTCCTCGTTGGAAATACGTTCGAAATTATCAAGTATTCCTTCGATTCTTCTAATTTCTGTAGCAGAAAGACCAGGCTTATAGGAACTTCCTGTTTCCTGATTTATGATTTCTATGAATGTTTCAGAAAACATATTTACATCCACGACAATTCCGTATGCTAATGACTTTACAATTTCTTTATTAGTGTACAATTGACGCTTTTTATTATTATCTGAGGAGCTTGAAAACATGCTGCCAATAACGTTAAATGTTCCGTGTACAAGACCAGTTGCAAGATTAACTGCACCAGCTGCTGCGATCCCCTTGACAGCACCTTGTAGTCCAAATCCTCCTCCGATTACGCGCCCACGTGATTGTCTTCGTTGTGTTCGATACGCATCTCGTTCAGCAGCGTCTTCTATTATGGATTCATACTTCGCTTCAACTTCATCAAAACTTTCATAGAATGTTGAAAAATCAATATAATCTTCTAATAGAGTGGCTTCACTTACTGTGTATACTCCCAACTTAATTAGTTCATCGACTGTTTCTTTGGCAATATAATCAGCATAGTTTAGTACTTCTGATTCTGCATTTCTTAATACTCCCTCAATGGAGCCCCATTCCTTATATTTCGTCTGAAATTCTTCTAAAAATTTTGTTGCTAAGTTTTTATACTTTACTTTCATTAGATTTGGAAATAAATCTCTTTCATCAAAAGTGATTGTATTTCCATAAAGGGTAAAAGTATTCTTACTCACTTTCTTCTCACTCTCCTAAAGATATATGTATTGTGCAATCTCTGTTGATTTTACTAGGAGAATATACCTGGTAAAATAGTATGGATATAATATATTTATCGGCATAAAGTACAATTTTGTTTAATAAGGTAGCACCTACTTTCGCTGGAACAAATCTGCCCCGCGGAAGTATGAAAGTAGCACCTACTTTCGTTGGACAAAATCTGCCCAGCGAAGGTAGGTGCTACCATTATTCTCCCTCACCCTTAATCATTCTCTTTTTTTAGCTGTTCCTCTATTTCCTCGATATCCTCTTCCATTTGTTCAAGCTCTTCCTTCATTTGATCTTCTTGCTCTTGCCTATCGATCTCTATTACATATCTCTCGATTTGATCTACATCAGGTAATCTTACAACTTCTTCGTTTACTCTAAATAGGAAGTGCTGAATTTCCTGTTCCATATAGCCAGCCCCTGGAATTGGCATTTGAATCCATGTTTGATATTTATATATAATCGGTAACACATTCATATCTCCCGTGCTTTTTTCAGGTTGTCCTATATAAAAGAGAACTCGGATTCTCGTTTGATCAAGTATCGGTGTGAGTCTGTCGATTTCTCTTCCTGTGAGTTGCTCGATAAGTGGAGAGTCAAGCTCCGATAACTCTCTTCCTGTTAACTCAATTTGATGTACAGCCGTAGGGACACTCAGAACAAGGTCTTCCCCTATGATTTCAGAGCGATCAAAGAAAGGACTCCATTCCTCGAAGCCGTAAAATGGATCAAATGAGACGATAGGCTCTCGTCCTCGGAACCAATTTTTATTATTACGAACGTAACTTTGTCCATCAGTCTGAAAGTACTCATATGGTCTTGTAATAAATGTGTTGTTCATGTAATAACCTTCTGGTTGAACAACAATTCCATTTGCTGATCGATGGGTAATACGTCTTTTTTCAATATTGTTTGCAACATAGGCTCTAAACCAATAGCGATCCAATAAATCAGATTGTGTGTAATCAATTGCATCAACTAAGGAAACAGTAGCTTGCACTTCGTTAGCTTCAATTGCCGTATCATTGTTTTCAAATACATTTTCAGCAGAAGGAAGAGTAGAGCATCCAGCTAACCCCACAAACAACGCTAAATAGGTTATAAGTAATCCAAATTTAGGCATGTGTTTTCCTCCTCCAATAAGCAGTATATAAAACGAACAAGGCTAAAATTGATAGTAAGAATGTCGTAACTGGTAATCCATGCTTACTAAAAACATAAATTCTATGGCTTCTCCAAATTGTTGCTACTAGCTCATTTTGACCATCCCCTGTTATATCAACACTAGAAACGTTGATTAAAGATAGGAATGACTTCCAATCCTGCTGAAGCCCTTCATCAGTGTATGAAAATCCAGTTAGGAAACGCAGTGGATTATTTCGAACAAGGCTTTTCGAAAGTGCAACGATTCCAGGATCGTTTTGTGAACCAATCGTACCAAAATCTTCAAATCGTAAGCTTGTATCTCTTGATGTGAATAAAATATCCCATTCTCCATTAGGAAGCGGTTTGATAATCCTTGATGTTGCAGAGGAAATAAGTATTTCCCCGTTTCCATCGTGCTGAAGGTCCGCTACGATATATTCACTGTTCATCACATCGCTAATTTCATTTTCTGTTAAAACGTGAGTAAGTTCTAGTTCGTTTCCGTCGGTAATATTCCAAAGCTCTAGTTGATCACTTAACAGAAGAAGTCCAAGCCCATCATCAGTTTGGATCAAATCAATGATTTTAGTTGCTCTTGTTGACATAGAAATAATATCATTGCCTTCACGTACGATATTTAACTCACCATCTTCAATCTTAATTTGTTCTATATTCGTATTAAGATTGAATTCATCTTTTTTATCATAAATTCCGTCATAAATAGTTAAATATTGATTGATGGCATGTATGTCTTGGTTGAAAATATGAAATGGACTAGCACCAAATTGACCAGTTTTTTCTGCTAAGTCTTGTAATTGAGTTTGTGGAACAAGTGTGAAGTCCTCATCCCAAACAAAGTATGGGAACCCAATATAATCCTTCGGTAAGTAAGGGCGTAGCTCGTCCAGGTCAACTGTTTCATTATCTACTCTGGTAAATTCTTTTCCATCCCACTTGTATATATAAATAAACAGTTTCTCTTCTTCAAGGTCGTATGGCATTCTATCAGGATCTAAGCCTTTTCTTACTCGCTCTTCATATAACTCCACTAATTCATGGCTATGTCCGAATGTAATGATTTCATATTGTCCATCATTATCTATATCGCGAACTGTTAATGGAAAATAATCAACGGTATTACCTGTGTAAAGAACGGGACTTTCCCATAACTTTGTAAAATGATTTGCCATTCTTAATTCGCCTCTATCAACAGTAAAATTAATAATTATCACTGTTGCGATTAGTGTCATTACAATAGTGTTACTTAATTTTCCGTAAAATCTACCAATAATGTAAATAGCAAGTAGCACAATGATAAAATATGAAATTCTTGTGAAATTAATTAAGAACCCTATATTTTCAAGTGCTTTTACTGTGAAAACTAGTAAAAATAAGTAAATTGCAACCTGTTTTCGATTCTTTGACGGGATTATAAAAAATAAAGCAAGTAAGCCTCCCCACCCGATGACCAATCCTATAATAGAAAATTCCAATACAAAAGGTACAAGTAACAAATGGTATGCAAAGAAACTGTATACCCCAAGAGCACCCCATTTCAAGGTTTGAATCAGAATAGGTTTTAATTTATTCATCATGCTGGCTCACCTCTTTTGCTAAAAGTAATGGAGCTGCTAGTAAAGAACCAGCTAATAACCAAAAATATGCGGTCATAAATGGAACCTCGAATATATTTTCTACCCCATTATGAAGAACAACAGCAGTTAAACCAGAAAGAACACCACGCATCAGCCACCGTAACTGTTTATCCTCTGTATCTCGAATCCTTTGATATCCTTTATATATAGTGGCCAATAACAACCAGATAAAAAGGGATAGTCCAAAGAGACCGGTTTCTGCAAGTGTTTTTGCGTAGTAATTATCTACATAGGTTACTCCTAAGTTTCTAGCAGCAACCGCACCGCCATAGTGCCCTAGTCCTCGTCCGAAAAATGGCTCAGACCTTGCCTGGTCCATAGCATTTCCCCACCTAGCAATACGGCCGTCCTCACTACTTCTTTCTAAATACGTATCAGAAAAAAGATAGGTGAAACGGTCTACCACACCTGGCATGAGAATCAATACGGCAATTCCGGCAATACCTACTGCAATTAACGCTCTTCGATCAATTAAGATAGCGAAGAAAGCAATAGCAGCTGCAAAGGCTATCCAAGCACCACGAGAATACGTCGCAAGTAAACATAATAATAGAATTCCCGTAATAATAACCCAGAAAAATTTCCACTTTTTATTATTTTCAGCAAAGAACAAGCCAATTCCAATTGGAATAAGCATGGCCATGTAGCTGCCTAGAACATTGGGGCTTTGAACGATGGAAAAGGCACGAAATCGTTGAACTTCTCCAGAATCTACCCAACCAGCCGGCATTTGAACTCCTAAAAAAGGCTGTGCTAATCCATATAATGCAACAATGAAGCCCACAACTACAAGAAAGCGAATAGCGTAAATCCAATTGTCTCTTTTTTTAAATAAATAATAGCCTATAAGAAAGGTAACCATAAACTGGAATACAGAACGAAACCCTTCAAAGCTAATGGAGAAGTTATTCATATTTAGGAAGAGAAGTGTAATTCCAAACATAATAAACACAGTAAATGGTTGTTTTAAACCCGATTCTACTCGGTCAGTCTCAAATTTATAATAGATAGCCAGCATGACAAGAAAGGCAATGACCGCTTTATCCCACAATCCACCACCAATTTTAATCCAATGCCTAAAAATATAATCAACGATTGGAAAAGCGAGAAGCATATATAGTGCAGACTTTTCCATATTATTTATAGTTAAATATTTCAACAGTTTTACCTCCAGTTCGCAATTTTTCCACAGTTTTCGCCATACTCCATACTTGTTCAAGTATAATATAAATATAATAAAAAAACATCACCTTAAAATGTTGTCGTGAACTTTTCCTTATCATTGTCAAAGACATTCATGGGGGCATTACTTCCATTTAATAAGTAACAATTGTTAATGACAAAAGAAAAGAGAGTAAGCTATAATTACCTTTAGAAATTTACCTCTTTCATTCTAAAAGGAGACTATAATGGTAACTCGAATACGAGCTTTATTTAAAAATACATTTGTGAAAAATGTCATGATTGTTGCTAGTGGAACAGCTGGGGCACAAATTCTTGCCATGGCATTAATTCCTATTATTACGAGGTTATATGGTCCAGAACAATATGGCTTTTATACCGCTTTTAATGCAATAGTGCTGATCATTACTCCCATTGCTGCATTAACGTTTCCCATCGGTATTGTGTTACCTAAGAAAGATAGTGAAGCAAAAGGACTCGCTCGACTTTCCTTTTTTGTATCTGTTATCATTGCGATGGTTACGATCTTGTTATTGCTTCTATTCCATCAACAAATTATTTCGCTATTCAAGCTGGAGTCCATTAGTGAATTCATTTATTTAATACCACTTGTTATTCTATTTGCTAGTCTGTTGCAAATTGGAGAACAATGGCTCATTCGAAAAAAACAATTTAAGTATACAGCAAAGGTAACGTTCTTAGGAGCGTTGATCGTTCAAGGTTCCACGTTACTAATAGGGTTCTTTAGTCCTGTTGCAGCAGTGCTTATTGTTATGATGATTCTAGGCCAAGGTATTAAGGCCGGTATGATGATCTATTTTGCGAAACGTGAGATGTTTAAGAAGGGTGACCCCGAAGATCATTCTTCTGCTTTTTCCAAAAAAACGTTGGCGAAGAAATATGTCGACTTTCCGAAATATCGTGCTCCTGAGACGTTTATTAATGCGGCTTCGCAAAGTATTCCTGTTCTTATGTTATCTAGCTTTTTCGGTCCAGTAGCAGTAGGACTTTATGGAGTTGGGAAATCAATACTTGCAATGCCGACGCAACTTCTTGGGAAATCTGTCGGTGATGTTTTTTATCCAAAGATATCAGAGGCTGCAAACAATGGACAAGCTATTACGGGCTTAATTATGAAAGCAACGTTGGTTTTAGGTGCAATAGGTGTTGTTCCATATGGACTAGTCATTTTGATCGGTCCATGGCTTTTTGGATTTGTATTAGGCTCTGAATGGGCTACTGCTGGCGAATACGGGCGCTGGATCGCGTTATGGTCTTTATTTGGATTTATGAATCGACCGAGTGTGATGGCACTACCGGTTTTGTCCGCACAAAAGTTTCATTTAAAAATGACGGTAGTAATGTTGATTGTTCGTATGGTAGCTTTAGCGTTAGGATATTATTTATTCCAAAGTGATGTTATCGCAATTGCATTCTTTGGAGTCTCAGGAGCAATTCTAAATATCATACTCATACTCTTAACGATCCGATTAAGTAAGGCACAGGATAAGCGGATGGCAGAGAAGGCAAACTAAGTAATTACTCTGTAGACGTGGGGGTCAGTATGTGGAAGGGCCCACTAACCTAAAAAGAGATGAAACACAAAGTGAACAAAGCCTAGAAAAATAAAGAGGTGTTTTCCTTGAGCGATTTTATATATACACGGAAGAGAATGAAGGAACAAGTGTTATCACAATATGTAACATCCATTTACGAAGGTGATTCCCCGTTTGTGATGGAATATCACGGAGAATGGGGCTCTCTTGCCGTTAGTAGAAGTCATTATGCAGGCTTCGAGCCTTACGAAACAGAGAAATATATTTGTATAGTGATAGGGGGGCCTGTTCTTTGTTATGAAGAGAATAAACACCTAGCTTTTTCGAAAAATAATGAGGGTACTTCTTCCATTTTTCATAGGTGGAAAAAGGGAGAGTTTCAACCTGAGGAGGATGTTAGTGGACCTTTCGTTCTGTTTATTATGGACAAAGAGACATATGAAATGACGTGCATGACAGATTTAATGTCTTTTATTCCAGTGTATGTTTATCAGGAAAAAGAGAATGTTATGTTGTCCACACATGTAGATGTTTTAGCAAAAGCCTCAGATCAAAGTGAACAAATAGATGAAGTCTCCCAAGTAGATTTCGTTTTATATGGAGCTGTTACTTATCCATATACAAATTATATCAATATTAAGCAAATTGCCCCTGCAAGTATCCATGAAGTGAAGGGGAGTAATTTTCATGTTACTCCTTACTGGATACCGAAAGAAGAGAACAAGTATCATTCCTTAGCAGATGCTGCCAAAGAGCTTCGAAAGGGCCTGGAGAGCTATGTTAATGCCATCACAGATCATACTGATAACGTAGCTCAGTTTTTAAGTGGTGGAGAGGATTCCCGTGTTATTTCCGCTTTGTTAGCTCATAAGAAAAATAGAAATGCTTATATTTTTCTTGAAGAGATGAATAGAGAAGGGGAAATTGCTGAAAAAGCTGCGAAGGCGTATGATGCAAATCTTAAGGTTGTTACCCATAATAAGATGAGGTACCTCACGATGCTACCAAATTGCTCAGAGTTAGTTGGTAGCGGAGCTCAGTATTTTCATGTGCATACGTATGGGATTCATAAAGAGTGCCAATTCGAGAAATACACGGCAGTTTTTGGTGGATTACTAGCAGATGCTCTCTTAAAGGGCTCTCATATTCGAAAACTAAAGGGAACTCATTTAGTACCATTTTTCCCACATATCAAGAGAGGGAATTACTCTGCAAGTGAATCCATATCTCATCCTGTTTTTAAAAAAGAAGTATTAGTGGATCTACAAAAACGTCGTACGGAACATCTAAATTATGTAAAAGAGTTTCGGACAGAATCGGCAGAAGAATGGTTTGAATTATGGCCTAGTTCCATGAATGTAAATATCTCCAATATTCACGGTAACAGAAGACTATTTTCCAGTTATGAGCCCTTTACAGCGAAGGATGTTGTAAAACTAAGTGCGAAGGTTAGTCAAAGCTGGAAGTTAAATCGACGTTTATTTCATAAGGCGGTAAAACCGTATTTAAAGCCTACACAATGGCTGTTCCATGGAGAAGGGAAGCTTCCATATTATCCATGGTACATTAATAGCTTTGTTCAAGCATCCATTTGGTCAGTGAGAGAAATAGAGAAAAAAGTAAATAAAAATGCAAAATATCAGGGGCCATGGTTTGATTGGAATAGTATACTAAGTAGTAAGGAATGGAAGGAGACTGTTTCCCAATATTCTGATGGTTTGAGCGTGTTGGAGAAACAATTGAATGAAACTGACTTACAACAGCTTTTTCAAACAAATCAACTTAACTTTGTTCAAAAAATTAATCTTTTACAAATGCTTTATGTAAATCATACCAATAAAAAATAACGTGCTTCAGAAAAATGGGTAACTTTCTTGACTTAAACATTGTCACGAGAATGTTATATAGCACCTTTTTGACTAAAAAAATAATCGTTCTATTATTCTGAGGGGAAATTTAATTCATTGATAAAAAGTATGGAGTGAGATACAATAAAATATACTTGCCAACCTATTTGATGGAAGTGAAGAAAATGAAATCAGCATGTCGCGTTATTCATATTATTGGTGGCGGAGAATTTGGTGGAGCGGAAGATCATATTATTCATTTACTAAAGGAACTAAAGAATGAGAATATGAATCCCTTAGTTGTATGCTTTTATGATTCCATTTTTGCCGAATATCTACGTGAACAAGGGATTCGTGTAAAAGTTTTAGATTACGGACGTTTTGATTTACGTCTTTTGTTTGCATTAATGAAATTGTTGAAAGAAGAAAACCCTGATATTGTTCATACTCATGGTGTTAAGGCTAATTTCTTTGGAAGAATAGCTGCAAAAAGGGTAGGGATATCCCCTGTAGTAACGACGGTTCATAGTATTTTGAAATATGATTATGAGCACCCTATTGCCTACCGGTTAGCATATATGTTGGAAAGAAGTACAAGAGATTTAACGGACTACTTCATTGCTATTTCCAATAAAATACAAGATCAATTATTAGAAGATGGAATTAATAGTTCGAAAGTACAGATTATCCATCATGGAATTGATACAAATAAATTTGCTCCAAGGAATGATCAGAAAGCCTTAGAGTTAGCCGAGGAGTGGGGGAAATCGAGTGATACCTTCCTAATAGGCGCTATTGGACGTATCCAAGCGGTAAAAGGTTTTGATAATTTCGTTAGAGCTTGTTCGGAGCTTCATAAAGTGTATCCAGACTCCTTTCGATTCGTGTTAATTGGAGATGGATCACATCGGAAGGAGCTAGAGCAATTAGTGGAACGTGAGAACATCCAAGATGTTTTTACATTTGCAGGCTTTCGAGGGAACATTGATAGCTGCTTAAGGGCGTTAGATTGCTACGTAAGCAGTTCCTTATCAGAAGGGTTAGGTCTATCTGTGATGGAAGCCCTATCCACAGGTGTACCTGTTGTTACCACTGGAGTCGGTGGTGTGAAGGATTTTGCAAAAGACGAAGACAATTCTTTAGTTGTAGAACCAAAAAGCGTCTCACAGTTAACAGAAGCAATAGAACGTATATATAAAGATGATGATCTAAAACGTAAATTGACCGATCAGGGAAGAAATGATATTATTTCTACCTTCTCCTTAAAAACAATGGGAGAAAATACGGCCTATTACTATAGAAAATGGCTAGAAACCAACAATTAAAAAAAGACTCTTTTTCAAGTGGATTACTAATGAAAAAGGGTCTTTTTGGTTTTTTCTAAAAGGCTCGGATCCCGCCGATTCAATTAAAATAACCCCATTTCCATATCTTATTGGATCTTGCGATGTGTAAGATAAGAAATAGGGTTTTATTTAAGCTTTTCCAACGTTAATTGGCTATTTTGTTCCGCTTTTGCAATGATGTCCTTCATATTATTAGCTAATCGAGCTTTTATTTGTTGCTCGTTACTAATTGTTTTTTCCACACTCTCAATTACGTTTTTCGTTTCCAAATCTCGAATATGACCAGCTGAGTGCATATCGACCATCTCGACGAAGCGATCGACCTTTTGATCATAGGAGATACCAACAAATGGGATATTCATCACAGCAGCAAGGATGATGGAATGAAGTCTCATACCTAGTACTAAACGTGTGTTTCCAATAAGGCTGATGATTTCCTTGAAATCCAGTGGTCTATCTATCACATATGCTTTTTCCTTCATCATGGCCATAATATCTTTTGCTGGAGCCACATCTGCAGGATACTGCATTGGTAGGAATAAGATATTCCAGCCCTTACTACCGAAGTGATCTGAAACCTCTGTGAGAACTTTTTTATAATGCTGCTCCTTTTTCCAAGGTCGAACCGATATGACAATGGTTTTTTCGGGAGCAAGGTTTAAATCTATTAATAGTTGTCTCCCAACATTCATATCGATACTTTCAGGGTAAATGGTTACTGCAGGATCAGCAGTTATTACAATTGGACTTTTGTTTACTCCAATTTTTTGAAGATCTTCTCTAGATTTGAAATCTCTTACAGTAATAACATCAACTTTATTTACTATCCGTTTTATCAACATTTTGCTTATTGGTTTTGTAACTGGTCCAAATCCTTGACCGTAGAATACAACCGGCTTTTTATATAGCTTTGCAACTAATACAATTCCTAAATAGTAAAAAACACTTCGAGGACTAGTTGCATCTTGGAGAAGGCTTCCTCCACCCATTACTAATAAGTCATGTTTTTTTATTTGACCAATGACTTCACTAATATTCCAACGGTTATATGCAGAAACGCCAAACATTTTTTCCGTTTTGCCAGGTTGATTGGATAAGACGGTAAATGTTAGTGACGGATCATTTTTCTTTAAAGAATTAATTATTCCATGAAGTACGGAATCATCTCCGGCATTGTCAAAGCCGTAATAACCGGAAATTAATATATTAGCCATTTGAATGACCTTCTTTCTAAAACACTTTATACTTTCATTTCTTATACTTTAGCTAATAAATTAAAACAGCAAACTTAATTATAGCAGTTTGATATGAATTATTAAAGTTTGTCTTAATAAGAATTTCAAATTTGTTACAACTTATTTCAGCGAAGAATATGTAATTCGGTGAGATCCTTGTTAAATGTGTTTATTTCTTAAATATTAATATAGTTGGAAGTTCATTTCAATAAACAATACTCTTATTGATTATATGGACAAAAATAAGTAATATTAAACTAAATTTGAAAATAGGAGTAGTTTTATGAAGGTAAATGCGAAGATTTGGCTAATTATGGCAGTTGTTTGGTGTATCATAATTGCCATTGTAACAAGAAACCCTTTTTTTACAGGAGATTCAACGGAACAGTTATTGACAAATCCATTCTTCGATAGTGTGATTTTAAATATTGTTTTACGAAAAACTGGACATGTTACTGCATTCGGCATATTGGCAATTCTTTTTTGGTTAGGATTACGAGGGAAGAAATATAGATACTTCCTTGCATGGCTGTTTGCTACGATATATGGTGCAATTGACGAATATCATCAAAGCTTCGTACCAGGGAGAGATGGAGTTTTTACAGACGTTCTATATAATTCAGCAGGTGCTTTACTAGCCATAGTATGTATTTTTATAATTATAAAAAAGTATGGAAAAAGCGAGTTAAAGAACACGAGTGAAGGGTAATTTGATATAATACCTCTCATTGAGAGGAGGAAAATAATAAATCTACTTGTTGGAAACTTTTTCAATGCTTTTACATGTAAATATATGTTATAATTCATAAGGATTTAAGATTTTTCAAAAAAAATGAATCGAATACTGTTTTTTTACGTCTAATATAAATAGAAAACAAATAGAAAATAACACATCATTTCAAACTAATACAGACATGAAATGAATCAACGCTACGAATAATTATCATAGTTGTTGACAAGGGAGAGTGGAAGATCTTGATATACGTAACATTTATAATATGCTTTATAGCTTCGCTTTTATTAACGCCACTAGTTAAGAAATTTGCAATAAAAATTGGAGCAACGGATAAACCAAACGCAAGAAAAGTTCACGAAAAGATTATGCCTAGACTTGGTGGTTTAGCGATCTTCATAAGTTTTTTAATTGGATTTTTAATACTTACACCTGATAGCTCTTATGCTTGGCCAATCCTTATCGGAGCTTTTATCATTGTGATAACTGGTGTTTTAGATGATATGTATGAGTTATCAGCTTTAATCAAATTAACAGGACAAATTGCAGCTGCTGTAGTGGTAATTACAGGAGGTCTATATGTCGAGTTTATTAACCTTCCTTTTGATGGTGTTCTTCAATTGGGTATTTTAGGAATACCGTTGACATTATTATGGATTGTTGGTGTAACAAACGCTATTAATCTGATAGATGGGTTAGATGGTTTAGCTTCAGGAGTATCTTCTATTGTGTTATTAACCATTACTATTATTGCTGCTATGAAAGGTGACCTTTTTATTGTAGCATTAGCATCGATTTTACTAGCTAGTAATTTAGGGTTTCTATTTTTTAACTTTTATCCAGCAAAAATATTCATGGGAGACACGGGTGCATTATTTTTAGGATATATGATCTCCGTTATTTCCTTATTAGGATTTAAGAGTATCACGTTATACTCATTATTGATTCCCGTTGTTATTTTGGCAGTGCCTATTTCAGATACACTATTTGCGATCATTCGCCGTTTAGTGAATAAGCAGCCTTTGTCTGCACCTGATAAATCACACTTGCACCATTGTTTATTACGACTTGGTTTTTCTCACAGAACAACAGTGTTAATTATTTATGGTATTAGTGCTATTTTTTCTGTATCTGCAATCTTGCTAACTCAGGCAACCTTGTGGGTATCGCTGTTTATTGTAGTATTTGTTATTTTAGCTGTTCAGCTCATTGCGGAATTAGTTGGATTGATTAATGGGAAATACAGACCAATGTTAAATTTCATTAGTAAGGTCACAAATATCACAATGGCAAAAATGAAATCGTAGAGTTTAGGTACTATTTTGACGACAGTTGGTTACTATAGTACTAACAGACCCATAAAACAAGGTAAAGTTGGTAGATACGATGAAGAAAAAAATTATGGTGGTCTTTGGAACTCGTCCAGAGGCCATTAAAATGTGTCCATTAGTAAAGGAATTGAAAACACGTGATACGTTTGAAACAGTTGTCTGTGTAACAGGTCAGCATCGTGAAATGCTCCAACAGGTATTGGATGCTTTTGACGTTGTACCTGATTATAATCTGTCCATTATGAAGGACAAACAAACGTTATTTGATGTAACCATAAGTATTTTAGAGAAAATGAAAGCTGCTTTAGAAGAAGTTAAGCCTGATGTTGTGTTGGTTCACGGAGATACTTCTACAACCTTTGTTACGTCATTAGCTTGTTTTTACTTACAAATACCTGTTGGTCATGTGGAGGCAGGTCTACGAACGTATAATATTTATTCTCCATTTCCTGAGGAGTTTAATCGTCAAGCTGTGGGCATCGTTGCAAAATATAACTTTGCACCAACGGACGTATCGAAGGAAAACTTGATAAGAGAAGGAAAAGACGTGGATTCGATTCACGTAACAGGAAATACAGCCATCGATGCACTGAAAACTACGGTGCAAGAGGAATATACACATAAGCACTTAGACTGGGTCGGAGATAATAGGTTAATCATGATAACAGCACATAGACGTGAGAATCTTGGAGAACCTATGCGTAACATGTTTAAGGCGATAAAGCGGATTGTGGATGAGTATCCAGATATCAAAGCTGTCTATCCTATTCATATGAACCCTGTGGTAAGAGAAGCTGCGAATGATATTCTTGGAAATACGGACAGAGTTAAGATTATCGAACCGTTAGAAGTACTTGACTTCCATAATTTCCTTGCGAGATCTTATTTAATTCTTACTGATAGCGGAGGAATACAAGAGGAAGCACCTAGCTTAGGGAAACCAGTATTGGTCATGCGAGATACTACAGAACGTCCTGAAGGAATTGCAGCAGGTACGCTTAAATTAGTAGGAACGAACGAAGAAACCATCTACCATACATTTAAAATGTTATTAGATGATAAAGAAATGTACAAATCAATGAGTCAAGCTAGCAACCCATATGGCGATGGCCTTGCGAGTAAACGCATAGCGGATATTCTTGAAAAATAAAAGCCGAATCAAACCACCTCTGGAACCAGAGGTGGTTTTTGCGTTGTTCGTTCAAAAAAGGTAGCACCTACCAAAACGATGAAAAGTAGCACCTACCATAACTTGTTTTGGTAGGTGCTACCTTTTCACCTTTTCATTTGACACCTCAGAGATAATGGTGAATAATGTAAAATGGTTGTAACATTTTACCTATATAGAATGTTAGAATCATATTTTCTGCGTTAGGTAGTTTGATAGACTTCACGATCACTCATAAATGGAATGCCTATGTAGAAGCAAATGAAGAGAGGAGATACTGGAATGAGAAAATTATGTAAGGGTACTTTGGTAGCATTGCTTACTATCTTGCTAATGCTTTCAACCGTAGTACCAACCTTAGCGTCTGATCAAGAAGGACCAGATGTAAGTGAATGGGCAATTGAGATTTTAAACGAAGGGGAAAGATATGGAATCTTCCCGATGGAATGGTATTATGATAGTTTTAGAGGCGAGGTTTCACAGGATCGTTTAGAGATTTTATTATCACTCACAGATGGTAAAATAGCAGAACTAGGACTTGAGAAAAACGAGGATTTTACGCCTGAATCCTATAATAGTGACGGCACGAGAGGCGATATCATAACAAGATTGTATAATATTGTTGCTCAATATGACCTTCCTGTAGGTGAATCTGCTGTAGATTACATGCAGGAACAAGGAATACTGAAAGGAACAACGAGAGGACTAGAATTAGATTCAGTCGCTACTACGGAGCAAGCTGTAATTTTTGCAGTAAGACTAGTACAAGATACATACTACCAAGTGCAAGCGGGCGCTAAAGGTGTAGCTTGGAAGGTAGAGAATGATGGGAATCTAGTGTATTTACTAGGATCAATCCATCTAGGAACAACAGACTTATATCCATTTAACGAAAAACTAGTGAATGCATTTCATGAATCAGATGCTTTAGTAGTGGAAGCTAACCTTTTTGACTTGGAAGGCTTACAATATTTTATGCAAAAATCTATGTTTGATGACGAAACTACCATTGAAGACGTACTTAGTGAAGAGACATATAATAAATTGGTGAAAGTATTAGAAGGGTACGGAATTCCAGTAGAATACGTTGCTTTTTATAAGCCATGGTCAATCGCAAGTGATTTATCGAACATATCCTTAAGTGAATCTTTAGGTACGCCAGCTGAGGAATTAGCATCGTTAGGTATTGATATGTACTTCCTTACAAATGCGATGTTAGGACAAAAACCGATACTAGAGCTAGAAGGTATTGCTGCGCAAGCTGATATGTTTGATGGTTTATCTGCGGAAGCACAGGAAGACTACCTTGCTGATGTACTTGATAGTATTTTAGAAGAACAGACATATGACGAATCAGAAGCTGAGCTTTTAAAAGAATGGTTTAAGTATTGGAGCGCTGGTGATATCGATGGCTTTACAGAGAGCTTACTACTTCTAGATGGTGAGCCTACTGAGTTCGATGAAATGTTATTAGGTGAAAGAGATAAGAATATGGCAGAAGGAATTAGTCAACTTCTAGAATCAGAAGAAAAAGGAACATACTTTGTCGTAGTTGGAGCAGCTCACTTCTTAACAGAGGGAACTATCCTTTACTACCTAGAAGAAAAAGGGTACACGATAGAAGCGTTTTACGAATAAAAAAGTAGCACCAAGCAAATCAGACCACCTCTGGCATCAGTAACGGGTTTACTTCAGAGGTGCAAAACGTCAAATCACAGACGAATTCACACGATAAATCACATATCTTTCTCTACTAGATTCACAGTATATTTCGCATATTACAATGGCACGAAGGTTCTTAGTGCCATTGTTTTATATTTGCTTATTTCATTAACCGTTTGTTGAAGTAAACGAGGTTTTCTTGGAAATTTATTAGATAAACTTAGCTTATCGCCAAGTCCATGTATTTCTATCCTTACCAGTGAAATAAAATAAGCGGAGAATTTCCGTTTATAATCAAAATTCACCTAATTTCGTGGCAAATAAGTGGAGTTTTTCCGACTATGCAAAGAAAATACCCCCTTTTTTAAATTGATTTGAGTCAATAAGCGGAATTTCTCCTTTTATTCAGACTATTTTTCATGCTATTTTTTAAATAAGGGAAAATTCTCCGTTTATTTAAAAGGTAGCACCTACCAAATCACTAAAAAGTAGCACCTACCAAAACGAGTTTTGGTAGGTGCTACTTTTGGGTGTGGTGTTTAGCATCAGCATATTTTGGATATAGGTGAAAGACACACTTTGTCGGACGAGGTACTCTTTGTAATAACAATATTTAACAAAAGATGATATGGAGGATTGATGATGAGGAAGGTATCTTTAGTATTCCTAACTCTTTTCATTTTTGCCGTTGTAGGGAATGTTTCAGCAGAATCAATTTATGACTCCACGGAGCTCAAAGATTTATTACCTAAGGATGAAAACTATAAGTGGAATTACTGGGGGTTTGTAGAATACGGACATGAAATGCAGGTTACGTCCATCTTGAAGGAAGAGAACGAAACCTACTACTCTATTAGTGGTGAAGTGTACGATGCATCTGGAGGAGAATCCGGTGGAGATTATTCTCTGTCGCTATCTTATATAGTAAACTCCGATGTATTGATTCAAGCTAAGAGGGAAGATATGATGCTAGATTCTAACTTTGACCGAATTGAATTAATTCGGACACCTTTAGAGCAAGGTACAGCTTGGACGCAAGAAGTGTTAGATGAGAACGAAAATGAAGTAACACTAGAAACTGAAATTACGAATGTTCACATGGATGATGGTCATAAGGTATTTACGGTGAGATACGAAGATCCAAACACGCCCTACTTTGAAGAACGTCAAATAAAAGAAAACGTTGGAGTTATCCATTTTGAAAAGCTAATGATGGATGAGGAAATAGGGAGTTATGAAGTAACGTATAGCCTAAATGAAGAGACTTCAGGCGTACAATTGGAAAAAAGTTATGAGGATGTTTCTTATGACGAATGGTACATGGAATATGTTCCATCACTTACTTCCATGAATATTATTCATGGGTATCCAGACGGAAGTTTTCGCCCGAATGATGAAGTGACAGTAGCGGAGTTTTTAAAACTAATTCTTCATTCAATTAGTTATAAATATGAAAATGCCTCTGATTTTTGGTATTCCTCCTATGTAAATGCGGCTAAAGCATTGGGGATTATAGACGAGAATGAATTTGAAGATTATAATCGACCAATTTCTAGAGAAGAAATGGTAAAAATATTGATCCTGGCTATTGGAGAAGAGCCTTCACATTCAGGTGAAGTTGCTTTTGAAGATGCAGCCTCCATTAGTGCTGAGTACCGTAACTATATTGAGTCTGCTGTGGAACTGGGGATTATAGCTGGATATGCAGATAACACTTTCCGTCCAGATACGCCTTCTACTAGGGGGGAAGTAGCAAAATTATCTTATTATACTCTCATGCTTTTAGATCTTAAAGACTTTACTCCTGCTGATGCCCTAAAGAGGGAAGACGATTTTAGGGCTCACCTATTCCCTGAGACAGATGGAAATAAAGTGGTAGAATACGATACGAAGACAGAGTTTATTGAGCATGCTATGAAAGTAATGAGCAGGGATTTAGCAGTAAGTTTTGTAGATAGATATTATAAAGAACAAGGTGATGGTCTCTATGTTATTCCAAAGGATGGACCGATAAGGATCTTAGAGGATCATACTTTTCAATTATATAGGAAAAATGAACACGAGTTTTATATGACTCAAGTGTTGAATCAAGATTTATTTGGACCCACTCACTTAATGGTTTCTTATGAGTTTGTTGAGGGTGATTGGATCATAAAGGCTAGAGAGGTAGATAGCTATACTGGAGATGATATATCAGGGTTAGACGCGATTCACTATGAAACAGTTGATAATAGCGAACTTTCAGAGGAACAACGGAGTACCATTGAAAATGAGAAAGACCAGCGAGGATATATCATATTGGAGGGTGAAAATGACAATGAAGCTATTGTATACGTGGGATCTGGTGAAAAACCAACTGGCGGGTACGACTTGGCTATTAAAGGAGTTGTAAACCAAGGGAATACATTCAAGATTTATGTGGAAGAAACAGATCCTAATCCTGGCGAATCGCATACGCAAGTTATCACCTATCCGAGTGTAACTATAAAGATTACAAATATCGAAGAAACGATCGAAGTTGTCACAACAAACACTGAACAAATGAAAGAAAGATAAAAAAGTAGCACCTACCAAAACGGGTTTTGGTAGGTGCTACCTTCTTTTCCAACGAAAATGCAAGGTCTTAATAATTTGACTTTGATATAATATCTCTGATTATGTAGGTGCTACTTTTTTGCATTTTGGTAGGTGCTACTTTTTGGGAAAAGGAGATGAGTTCCACGAATGATAGGAAACAGATTCAGCATTCAACTTAGAAAATTCACAGCAGCGTTCCTTATATTCCTTCTTGTATTTGCCGATGCAACATTGATGATTGCAGCGGCAAATACAGGAGATGGACAACCACCAACGGTTGATAGTGTAGAAGTTAGCCCAAAGGAAGTTCGTGTGGGTGATGTCATTACGATCGATGCAAAGGTATTCGATGATTTATCGGGAGTAAAAGAAGTTTTCATCAATTTTACTAGTCCATCTGGACAGCAATCATTCGGAGTTTATTTACATTATAATTCCGAAAAGGAAACTTGGAGCAATACGTACCGGACGAAGGAATATGAAGAAGAAGGACAGTGGAAATTTAGATCGATTAAAGCTACGGATCATGCGGGAAATTCGAAAATATATGAAGCACGTGATTATGCCGAAGTTGGGTTTTACCTAGAAAATCCTAACTATGATGCTACTCCTCCAAACGTGGAATGGATGAATGTGACTCCTGCCAATGCGAAGCCTGGTGAGGAAGTTATGATTGAAATGAAGGTAACAGATGATAGATCGGGTGTGGATACAGTAACAGCCTATTTTTACACACCATCTCGTAATCGCTCCGTTAGTTCTCATTTGAAGCTTGAAGAAGACGGAATTTGGAGGGGAGTTTATCATGTAAAGCAATTTGATGGAGAAGGGGAATGGCAATTAAATTTTGTTCACGCAGTGGATAAAGCACGGAATCAAAAATACTTTTACAAGGATCATTTTGCTACAGGAAACTCTACTACAAGCTTCTTTGTTACCAACGAATATGCAGATATCTCTCATCCTATAGTGGAAGCAATAACAATTGCTCCACAAGAAGTTCCAGTTGGACAGCGTGTTTCTGTTATGGCGCACGTTACCGATGATGTTTCTGGAGTGAAAACAGCTCAAGCTGTGTTTGAATCCCCTTCCAAAAATAGAACACAACACTTCCATTTAGAATGGAACGAAGCAACGAATTTATGGGAAGGTAACTATACAGCCAAGGAATTAGATGAGCATGGAGAATGGAATTTATGGTACATCCATGTGAATGATTATGCAGGTAATTCAAGAAATATAATATACCGTGGCCAGGAAGGGTATAGCTACACCATTGTACCGAAAGATACCAACAGTATTGAACCACTTCCACATGCGTTTACAACAGTTAATGAAACATGGAGTCAAAGATATATTGACGGAGATCTTTATATAGGCCCTAATTCAGTTTTAACAATCAATGGAGATGTAAGGATAAACGGAAATGTGTACGTTTATGGAGCGATCCAAAATTACGGAAACCTTACGATTACAGGCACGTTACATGCTAGAAATATTCATTACGGTACTCAGTCTACCTTGTACAACGGAACCGTTCTGATATTAGGTGGAACGAATAATATTGGTTCTATGAGAGTAACAAACACCATGTGGGATGTACCAGTTACTTTCACAGAAGAACTAGTTTTAAAAAATGGAAATTTGACAATAAAAGGAGCAACAATTCCAGGTATTGATTTATATATTGAAGGACGCAAAGTAGACATACAAGAAAACGGTACATTTCAGCTGGAACTAACTAATTTTTCAAGAGAACAAATAGCATACCGAGTAGTGGATGTGTTCGGTCATCAAAAGATAAGGCACGAATCAATCAGGCATTATGGTGCACCCGTGTGGCCAGAAGGAAGTGAGATTACTCTTGATTATTTAGACGAAACGAGTATTACTTTCCGTTGGCCAGAGGCACATGAAGAGAATGGGGTTGTTTCCTACTATATCTATAGAAATGATGGATTCTTTGAATATTTGGATAGTAACCAAACAACTCACCATTCAACTGAGCTTGATTCTGATATGCTTTATCAATATTCTGTCTATGCTATAGGGTACAATCATCAGCAATCAGAAGAATTATTTTTCGAGGCTAGGACCGAGCGATCTTTGGAGCAAAAATATAGAGATATTGCTATAAGAGATGCCATAACCTCTATTAGCGAACTTCCTCCTGTTCATCAAATAACGTTAAATGATAAAGAAGCGGTTGAGTCAGCACGACAATTAGTAACAGAGGCAATGGAATATGGAATAGACCGATGGGCAATTCATAACATCAACGTTTTAATTACTATTGAAACAAAAATAGAGGATCTCGAACGAATAGAATATTGGAAGCAAACCGCAATTCATTCTGCTATTCAATCGATTTATGACTTACCTTCTATAGAGGAAGTAACGTTTGCTGATAAGCAACAAATTGTTAGCTCGCGTTTCATTGTGTATGATGCGCTAGATGCGGGTGCGAAACAATCCGACATAACGAACCTAGGCAATTTAGAATTATTAGAAGCGAAAATAATAGAGCTTGAAAAAGCAATGGAAGCCATGATAGCTATCGATGCTTTGCCTTACAAGGAAGATGTAGCACTAGGAGATAAAGTAGCTGTAGAAGCAACAAGGGTGCTAGTTTGGGAAGCACTCGAACTAGGTGCTACAGAAGAGGACATTTCTAACTTAGGAAAACTGATGGATGTAGAGGTAAGGATTACAGAATTGGAAGAAGCAAGAACAGCAAAGCTTCTTGCTATAGAACAAGCAAACAACGCAATCAATAACCTGTTTATGATACAGGTTTTAGCCTTAACTGATAAGGAATTGTTAGAAACAGCCAGAGCCTTCGTAACGGAAGCATTCTATTTAGGCGCAACCGACGACGAGATACCTTATCTAGAAGTGTTAGAAGACTATGAGTTGATAATGAGAGAATTGGAAGAAGCGGAAATTGCAAAACTTGCAGCGATCGAGTCTGCAATTATGGCAATAGATAACTTACCTGCTCTTGACGAACTTATCATGGGAGATCACGTAGATATAGAAGCTACTAGAGGTTTGGTTTTGCAAGCCATTGAGTTAGGAGCATCAGAGGAGCAAATTACCAATCTAGGCAAGTTAGAAGATGTAGAGTGGAGAATGGAAGAACTAAAAAGAATTGCGACTGTTACTCAATTGGCAACGGAGGAAATCGCTAACTTACCAGAAATTGAAGATATTACTCTAAATGATAAGGCAAAAATAGAAGCGGCAAGGAAATTAGTAGTTCAAGCGTTTGCTATAGGTGCTACCGAAATTTTGAATCTACCCTATCTAGTTGCTGCTGAGCAAAGAATTTTGGACCTTGAAGAAAAACGCACAGCAGTAGAACGAGCAATAGTAGCTATCGATAGTCTGCCACAATTACAACATATCAGTTTAGAGCATCGGACAGTTTTAGAGGACGCTAGAAAGTTAGTAACGAGAGCACTGCAAGTAGGAGCTTCCAAGGATGCAATTATTAACCTGGGAAAATTAGAGTTGGCTGAGTTGAAATTGGCTGATCTTGAATTAGCAGAAGCAGCAAAGCATGCAGCAATAAATGAAATCAGTTCTTTACCACTATTAGAAGATCTAACGTTGGAAGATATAGAAAAAGTAGTAGCGGTAAGGCACTTAGTAGAAGAAGCGTATTATCTCGGAGTAGTAGAAGAAGAGATCAGTAATTTAACTGTTTTAGATGTTCTGGAGAAAAAAATAGTGGAACTAGAAAGAGCAGAAAAAGAAAGATTAGCAAAACAAGTAGCAATGGAGGAAGCAATAGCAGCCATTGATATCTTGACGCCGTTTTTAGAGGAAACTATAACTCCTAGTTACGTTGAAGCAGCTAGAGAGTTAGTGACGAAAGCATACGATTTAGGTGTAACAAAAGAGGAGATTACTAACTTAGTATTATTAGAAGCTGTTGAACAAAGAATCATTGAACTGCGAGAAAGAGAAATAGCTAAATTTGAGGCAATTCAAAAAGCAATAGATGCAATATCATCTTTGCCTATTGCAGATGAGTTAACGTTGGAATACAGAGATTTACTAGAAGTTGCGAAAAAATTAGTCCAACAAGCATTTGATTTAGGAGCAACCTATGTAGATATAATGAATGCCGACCATTTAGAGAAAGTAGAGTTAAGAATGGCGGAGTTGGAAGAAGAAGAGTTAAAAAGACTTGAAAAAGCAAAAACTGCTGAAGCTGCTATTGCCAATTTGCCTTCTATCGAAGTGATAACCGTAGAGGATAAAGAATTGGTGGAGGCTGTGAGAAATGTTGTAAAGGAAGCTTTACAGGTAGGTGCTACCATCACCAACCTCTTCGAACTGGAAGCACTCGAGTCACGGATCAAAGAACTTGAAGAAGCAAAACAAGCAAGAGAAAATGCGGTAAGAAATGCAATGACAATGATTGATGGGATAGCGACAATAGAGAAGGTAACCTTACAAGATAAAGCTACTGTTGTAGTTGCACGTGAGGCGGTTAGCCGAGCACTTGAGGTAGGTGCTACCGAAATGGAAATTTTAAATCTCGACAAGTTACTCACGTGGGAAGCTCAAATAAAAGCTATGGAGGATTCGATAGTTACACTAGTAACTCTTAAGGACTTACCAATTATCAATACGACTGTATTAACTGATATAAATACTCATTGGGCGAAAACAAATGTGGAAGGTCTTGCACGAAAAGGGATTCTCCGTGGATATCCTGATGCTACGTTTAAACCTGATCAAAATATTAGCAGAGCAGAAGTAATGACGGTAATTTCTCGTATATTAACCAACTTCCCGAAAACGGATGATGTAGAATGGACATTTCATGATGACGCACAAGTTTGGGCAAAAGATGTCATTCTAGGCGGTGTATCTCTCGGACTTATCCAAGGAAATACAAGGAATGAATTCCGAGCAAATGATCCAATTACAAGAACGGAGTTAGCGATAATCTTAAATAGATTAGATAAAATAGTGAACTTTAGAGAAAATAGAGACAGAGTTAATGACGTAGGATTTAACGACACAATTCCAGTCTGGGCAAGAGAATCAATCGTTAATATGTCCGAAAGCGGAATTATTAATGGCTATAAAGACGGTACGTTTAGACCAAACGCCAATGCAACACGAGCAGAGGTAGTAACTGTGATAAGTAGAATACTAGAGTAGCAAAATAACAAAAAAGTAGCACCTACCAAATTGCGAAAAGGTAGGTGCTACTTTTTCTATTCGATCTCTAAGTGACTACGCAGGATATTCGAAACGCGAAGGCGTTCCTCTTCAGGAACGAATAAATACCAAACGCCGCCTTGCATTCCTCCACTACCAGATATTTCAATTGTTTCCGAGTTGCGTCTTGCTGGGTGGTAATTTTGTGATATTTTCATCATATCGGAAAAGAGGATGTCTGTTGCCATGTTGTTTCCTAATGAGTCAAGAATGTCTCCTGCCTTCGTTACATTTGATATGTCTGCACCTTCTTGTATAATTGCGGTCATTATCTGCCGCTGGCGATCATTTCTCCCTAGATCTCCACGAGGATCTTCATATCTCATTCTAGAGTATGCTAATGCTGCAGAACCATCTAAGAAGAGTTCTCCCTTATTGAAATCATAACCACCATATTCAAAAGCCATATCGTTGTTTACTGTCACACCACCAATGGCGTCGACGATTTCAGTAAAGCCTTCCATATTTACAGTGATAAAGTGGTCGATAGGTATATCAAGGAAGTTTTCAACTGTACTTATTGCCATTTCAGGCCCACCAAAAGCATAAGCGTGGTTTATTTTGTCGTTTGTTCCTCGACCAACAATTTCAGTATACGTATCACGAGGAATGCTAAGCATTTTCATAGATTCATCTTTTGGATTTACCGTTACTACCATTAAGGTATCCGATCGGCCGCGATCCGCACCACGAGCATCCACACCTAACAATAAGAAAGAAAGCGGTTCTTTCTTGCTAATATCCACTTGTTCTAGACGCTTTTCCGATTTTTCACGATCAATAGTTTGATGCATCGCATCTACCGTCGTTTGAACACTTTTATACATATAAAAACCATATCCGCCAATAGCCAATACGAGTATGAATAGACTAATTCCAGTAATAATAAAAACTTTTTTCATAAGCATTTCCCCTAAAAATATAATAAAAATCATAACTATAGTATAGAGAGAACCCAGCGAACTAGCAATTGTATTTTTTGTAAAAAATTTAGAACGCCTAGCACCTACCAGTACAGAGACTAGGTCTTTTATACTGACTTACAAGGTAGCATCTTGCTTTAAGAAGTATTATCTATAATATATAAAGATATAAATCAAGTAATGAAAGAGAAGTTACTGTTCTACCATTTTTAGACAAATCATATTCTATTATTGCTAATCTCGTAGATTTTGATTATTATTATTATCATAGTATCTATGACCAATTACGCACATCCTTGGAAAATACATACATTTTTCATTGTAATTTATACAATAAAGGAGAGTAAAACATGAAAAAGTACCCATTTAGTAAAAAGGCAATAGCTCTTATGCTAGCAACAGCTATTGTAGCAACACCATTTGCACCATTAACTGGTTCTGTCTCTTCACAGGTGGTATCGGCACAGGAGTCAGAATATGTAGACGTAAGTAGTGTCGTTAATCGTTTGATTGAAATCTATGACTATATGAATAATCCTGATATGGAACCTCTTGTAAGTGAAATTATTGCAGATATTCGAGCGAGCCTTGAGGATGGTACAATTAATTGGAATCTAGTAATTGATAATAGTGCTTCCAACTTTAAAGCTAGCGCAGATGTCCTGGCTTATGAGGGCTTCACAGCAGAGTTGTTCGAAGCATTACTTGAATTATTCTTAGAAGCTAATTCATTAACATTAGAATCAAAAGTAAATACATTATTAGATAATGAAGAACTTAAAGATGGTTTTAAGAATCTTTTCCCAGATCAAGATATCAATCTTCAAGATGTTTTTTACTTCTTTACTAAAATGGAAGAATATCTAATAACTGAAAATATTGTTGTACCTAATACAAATCGAACTGAATTCATCCAAACAACAATTAACAATTTCGTAGATCGAGATGAAAAATTGTCTGCTATGAAAGCTCAATTAAAAGAACTAGGGTTAGACTGGGATGTTATAGCTAACCTTCGTGCAGAGTTAGAGCGCGAGTTAGATTTAACGGAAACGGACTTAAACCATCTTTTAACTGGATTTATAAATGGAACAAAATATAACCAGGTAGTAGCACCACCACCTGTGACTGGAACTCCAGTAGTACCAACACCTCCAAATACTGGTGATGAAGGAAATATATCAGTTGGTAACGACGGTGTAACTGTAGAAAGAGAAACTAGTCCAACGGGTCAGACGACTGTAAAAGTTAAATTGGATACAGCGAAGCTTCAAGAATCATTAGCTGCAGCTGAAAAAGTAGATCGTGTTGCTATTACAGTTGAAAAAACTGCTGGAGAGCGTGCAGAAGTATCTGTATCCACTCAAGCATTTGATGCAATCAAAGCGAAAAACCCAAGAGCCATTGTAGCAATCGAGTCAAGCGAAGGAACAATCAACGTTCCAGTTAGTCAAATTGACACAGCGAAGATCAAAGCAGATTTAGGTCTTGGAGCGAATGACGAGATTTCTATTAATATTAGTGTGAACGAAAGCACAGACACAGATAATGTTGTAACTTCAAACAACTTAACAACAGCTTCTCCTGTCGTAGAGTTCCACATTTCTGCACAAGCTGGAACTGCAACAGTAGGACTAAATCGTTTTACTAGACCAGTAGAGCGTTCTATCCAAGGAGCAAGCAACTTTAATGCAAATACTTCTGTTGTTGTTCGTCTTAATGCAGATGGTTCTTATACAGCGGTACCAACAAAAGTTGTTGGAAATAAAGCAAGCTTCAAGAGCTTCTCAAACAGTAAGTATGTTGTAATCACGAATGAAGTATCCTTCGGAGATGCAAAAACAAGCTGGGCAAATGATCACATTACAAAGCTTGGTTCGAAACTTATTTTCAAAGGTTACGATAATGGAACATTCCGTCCACAGCGTGAAACAACTCGTGCGGAATTAGCAGTACTTATTACAAGAAGTCTTGGTTTAACAGTGAATGTTCAATATAATGAACAATTTAAAGACGTACGTGGTTCAGAGTGGTTTGTAAATGAAGTTATGGCTGCTGTTGAGTACGGTATTGTGGAAGGACATAGTAATGGTAACTTTGCTCCAGACGAAGCTGTTACTCGTGAGCAAGCTGCAGCGATGATCAGACGTGCGATGACACTAATTGATAAAGATTATGATCTAAACAATACTGTAACTTATGCGAATTATGCAGATAGTAGCAATGTATCATCTTGGGCTAGAGAAGATGTAACATTCTTAACTCAAGCTGGATTAATGGAAGGACGCACAGGCAACAGATTTGTTCCTAAGGCTGGCGCTAATCGTGCAGAAATTTCTGCGTTACTTGATCGTTTCCTTGTGAAATCCGATTTTCTTAATTAAATGATGAATAAAAAGCCTGACGAACGTTAGGCTTTTTATTTTGGAACATCTATGAAATGAAAAGTAATTAATAATGAGGAGTCTACAACTATGAAAAAACTATTCTATCCTCCCTTGTCACTACTTGTCGTTTTTGTCATGTTGTTAGGAGGACTAACATCAACTATAGCTTTTGCTTCAAAAACATTTACAGACTATAAGCCTGGAGATATGGGTTATGAAGAGGTTCAATATCTGGTAGGGAAAGACATTGTTCGTGGACTACCTAATAATCGTTTTGCTCCCAATGTACCAGTTAGCCGAGAAGATTCTGCGGTTATGTTCCAACGCGCTTTAGATTTACAACCAACAACAAGAGTTTCTCCGTTTAAAGATATCACTAATAGAAGAGATTATTTTTACGATGCAGTCATAGCAACCTATGAAGCGGGTATTTTTGGTGGAGATACAAAGGGAAACTTCGGTGTAAAGGGAAATTTAACTCGTGAACAGATGGCATCTGTTATTGTACGCGCCTTTGATTTAAAACCCAATTCTGGAAAAATAACTCTTACTGACTTAGATATGTCACATTCTGTACATCGTAAGGACATTGAAATTCTAAATCAGCTTGGCATTGCAAAAGGAAGAACAGGTGGAATCTTTGATCCTAAAAGCCACGTGACTAGAGCTGAGTTTTCTTTATTTCTTCATCGTGCAATACATTTAGATCCTGACACGAATCCTGATCCTTCCAATGGTGGAGGTGCTGGTGGAATTGGCAGTGGTGGAGGAGAAGCAGACACAACTGCGCCATTAGCAACTGCAGCTACACTAACTCTATCGAATGGGAAAACAATCGTGGCAGATATTATTCCAGGAAGAATAAATCGATTAGAATTTGATCTTCGTGGTGAAGCCAACAACGTTAAATTTCAATCGGGTACTATTAATGTTACAGAAGATAGTGTGATTCAAATTACCAACATCCCAGCTTCTAACGTTCCGAATACAGATACACTTACAGAAGGGCCAAACTCATTATCGGTAGCGGAAGCACTTGCAGGCCAAGACGTATTAATAGGTTCTATTAGAACAGCGTATGGTAATTATATACTAGCTGGAACATTGAAAGATGAATCAGGGAATTCGACGGTAATCCATATTCTATTACGTACAGTAAACTAGAGCGAGATTGCCAATAATCTACCTATTGTGTCATCATACGACATAGGTTAGGATAAGTTTAGATGATATAAGAAGTGAGGTTGGCAATCAAATGAAAAAAAGATCTAAACCCTTTCTAAAAAAGTTAAAGGTATTAAAAAGAGGTTCTGTTCTCATTGTATTAGTAGCGATGATTTCCACTGGAGTCATTGTATACGGATCCTCTCACTGGAACGAGCAAGTAACTAAAGCAAATGCGGAAGCAGTTGAATACGCGTTACGTGATCATAACGGTAATCGCGCCATTGGCTCAAGTCAGGAACGTCCATTCTCCATGGAAGAAGCAGAGGAAAACGATTCTGTGGAAAACGTGGAGGGGGAAGAGGGGCAGCCAGGTAGCAACAACAGCAACTCAAATTCCAATTCTGGGGCATCAACAAATACGTCAGGAAATGGCACAAGCTCTAATACATCAACGAGTAACGGCAACAACGCTAACAACGATTCTAGTTCGTCCGTGCTCTCGATAGCAGAAATAAAAAATGTCTATCTACGTCAATTTGAATCTTTGCAGTCGGAAGAGCATACTCGTATAGAAAAATTAGCTGCGGAAGCAAGGGTAGATTACGAGCTTATGAGAGCAGGGCAAAGTGAATGGAGTTCTAGTGAGCTTCAGCTTCACTATATTGAACGAATTGAAGTGATGGAAGCAGAGGCAGATGCACGTTTTAACGAGATCTACCGAGAATTAACTTCTGCGTTAGAAGAAAACGGACACAACAAACAAGAAGCAGAAGAATTCCGAATCATATATGACACATTAAAAGAAGAACGAAGATTAGATGCAGTAGATGCAATGTTAGGTAACTAGAAATCGCATCTGCCATATACACCAAAAACTTACAAACTTAGATAGACACACTCAAAACAAAGCTCGAGAGCCCCTCGAGCTACTTTTTTGAAAAAATTTGAAGTTATCACCGACAAATTTCCTAGATTCGTGATATAATTTGACTAGTTTTGTAGGACATTAGAATATAACTATTACAGAAAAGAACGATTATATAGAAAAATAAGATAGTCAAGTAGCTATAACAACTATTCTTTGGAGGGAATTATGGAAGAAACGATTAGTTTACAGGAAATCTTTGAAACGTTGAAAAAACGAATTGTGATGATAATTAGTATAACTCTCTTAGCTGTATGTGCTAGTGCAGCAGTGAGCTACTTTTACTTAACTCCTAAATATGAAACATCTGCTCAAGTGTTGATTAGTAGAGCAGCAACAGGATCGTCGATTCTATCTGCAGCAAATCCATTTGATTCAGATCAACGATATATTAGTACGTACAATGTTATTTTAAAAAGCCCATATATTTTAGATCAAGTATCAGAAAGAATGAATGGAACTGTTACACGAGGACAATTGAACAACCAAGTAAGTGTTTCTCAAGAAGGGAATTCTCAAGTTGTAACGATTCGAGTAAATAGCTCCAATCCAGCAGAAGCTGTAGAAATTGCCAATGTTACAGCAGAAGTATTCCGCCAAGGAGTAATGGATCTCTTACGAATCGATAACATTCATATTTTAGCACCAGCAGAATTGTACAATTCATCAAGCCCTGTAAGTCCTAACCCAACTCTAAACATGGCGATTGCCTTTGTTGTTGGTCTCATGGCAGCTGTAGGGATAGCGTTTTTACTAGAGTTTTTAGACAATACCATTCGCACAGAAGAAGATGTAGAAAAACAATTAGGGTTACCTGTATTAGGAGCAATTACCGTCATGGATCAGGAACAAAAATTAGTAAATGATAGACAACTATACTCCTCAAGATTGGAACGATTTACGAAAGGAAGTGAACGAGTTGGTTCTTAAGCGTAAAAACAAGGAGCATTTGACAGAAAAACAACGAAGTCTTATTACTCACTTTGAGCCAAAGTCACCAATCTCTGAGCAATATCGTACACTTCGTTCCAACATTCAATTTGCTGGATTGGAAAACGAAATGAGACTTATCACTGTGACTTCTACATTGCCTGGAGAAGGGAAGTCCACAACAGCGGCAAATTTAGCGATTGTTCTAGCTCAACAGGAACACAACGTATTGCTTATTGATGCGGATATGAGAAAACCAACGAATCATTATACGTTCCAATTAGATAACCATACTGGGCTAACGAAAATCTTAACACAAAATGTTCCTTTAGGAGACGTTACGCAAGAAAGTGCCATTCTAGGGTTAGACGTGTTAACATGTGGACCAATTCCACCAAACCCTGCGGAGCTGTTAAGTATGAAACGGATGGATTGGTTACTTCAGGAAGCTAAGAAGCAATATGACTATGTCATTTTAGATACACCTCCAATTTTACCAGTAACAGACGGACAGATATTAGCGAACAAAAGTGATGGAGTATTGCTAGTAGTAAGTAGTGGGAAAACAGGAATAGAAGGAGCAAAGAAGGCGAAAGAGCTTTTAGAGCAAGCAAAAGGAAAGCTCCTTGGAGTCGTATTAAATGGGAAAGATAAAAAGAATAGCAATTATTACTACTACTATGGAGAAAATAGTGATAAATAAATAGTACTATTTACCCGGGTGTCGTGGTATAATTCTATTTGTATTTTATTGTAAGTTTTTACAGCTGTTAACTATTTTAGATTATGAGGGATGTTTATGATCGATATACATTGTCATATAGTACCAGAAGTAGATGATGGTCCGAAATCAATAGAAGAATCAATGGCGTTAGCAAGATTAGCAGTTTCAGAGAGTATTCATACGATCATTGCTACTCCACATCATAACAGCACGTATACAAATGAACGATCCACGATAATTCCAGCGGTGGAATCATTAAATGAAGCACTACGGAAAGAAGGAATTGATCTTACCATAGTTCCAGGACAAGAGCCTAGAATATTTGGAGAAATAATAGAGGCAATTCAACATGGTGAAATACTTACGTTGAATGATAAAAACAAGTATTTCTTTATAGAATTACCTTTTGATCAAGTGCCAAGATATACAGAGAAGCTCATTTATAATGCACAGCTCCAAGGGGTTGCACCAATCATCGTTCACCCAGAGCGAAATGCAGAATTACTAGAAAGACCAGAATTACTGTATCGCTTAGTGAAAAATGGTGCGATTACCCAAGTTACTACTTCAAGCATTACTGGACATTTCGGGAAAAAAATAAAGAAATTCACAGAAGAAATGATAGAAGCAGATCTAGCACACCTTGTTGCCTCTGATGCACATAATACGAGTTCACGAGCATTTCGAATGGAGGAGTCGTTTTCCATAATTGAAAAGAAGTACGGCCTATCACTTATCACTCAGTGGAGAGAAAATGCTGCCTTAGTACTAGAAGGAAAGCATGTATATATGGAACCTCCAAAAAGGATAAAGCAAAAGAAATGGCTAGGTTTATTTTAAAATAAAAGAAGAACGAGTCGAATAACGAAGTAAATAGTTGCCACTTGTAAATATATTATAGGTGGTTTTACTAAGAATTTAACTCCGTTTAATCTTATCTCTTTACTATGTATTAAAGACTTGTTACATATAGGTAATGTCTCCTCACCTTTATCAATGGAGGCACTCGACTACACTGTGGGAGTGAAGGCTCCTTAGGTACTGAGTTACCAGTGGTGTGGTGTGAGGATGGGTTAGATGCCTTATTTTAGTTGGTTAGCGGTTAGTGGTTAGTTGGTTAGGAAAGACCTTTCTTGACTACTAGTTACTAACTGCTGGCTACTAAATAGTATTAGTTTGTTAGTTGGTTAGGTTGTTAGTTTGGTTAGGAAAAAACCTTTCGTGAGTACTAGTTATTAATTTGTTCAACTAAGCTTTATGGTCAGGGTTTCGGTTTGAAAACATTTTCAGAATTATGTATGTATGTCGAATAAGTAACACCTTTCGACAATATTCTACCATTACTATTAACTATGTGCAATAGATTCGTAAATTATTCCAGTTTATTAACGTGTATTTTTGAAAATTTTGTAGAAATGTGTTTGTGCGAACCTTGTAAGTGTATTCACTTATGTGTTTTCCTTTTTCCTCAGAATGTAAACATATAACTGAGTATATTTTTTAATACTAATTGATGGTAGGTGCATTACTTGGGAATAGAAGATTTGAAGAAACTAATGACAGAAGTACAACAATATAGTGAGAATAATATTCAAGTGGAAGCGAAAGAAGTAGTAACTCTTATAAGAGACAGACTTGCAATTCATTTTGAAAAGGACGAAGAAATCTCCAAAAGGTAGATGTCATTTTTTCTTGAAAGAGAGGTTCTTACTTTGAACGTATTTGAAAAGTTACCAAAATCATTGAAGAAAACGATTCGATATATATATCAAGATATTACGACACTAGAGAAATTAGATGAAATAGAGAAAGAGTTAAGATTTCATTTACAAAAACGAAAGAATCAACTAGAGATGGAAAAATAAAGAGTATTACTAATTGCTTTGATAGGTAGGTTTATTAGACCGCCTTATCTATATCATTGTCTCTATCATGAGGGGGAAACGGTAAAATGAAAAAGGTAAGAAAAGCGATTATTCCTGCTGCTGGTCTTGGAACGAGATTTTTACCAGCAACTAAAGCAATGCCTAAAGAAATGCTTCCAATTGTGGACAAGCCTACGATTCAGTACATCGTAGAGGAAGCAGTGGCGTCAGGGATTGAAGATATTATTATTGTAACAGGGAAAGGGAAGCGTGCCATCGAGGATCATTTCGATCATGCGTTTGAATTAGAGCAAAGCTTGTTCCAAAATGGAAAAACAGAATTATTGGAAAAAGTTCAATATGCTTCCAATATGGTTGATATTCACTATATTCGTCAAAAGGAACCAAAAGGGCTTGGACATGCAGTATGGTGTGCCCGTAAGTTTATCGGTGACGAGCCATTTGCGGTTCTTTTAGGTGATGATATTGTGGAATCAGAAACACCTTGTTTAAGACAGTTGATTCATCAGTATGAACAAACACGTTCTTCTGTTATTGGTGTTCAAACAGTTCCAGATGACGAAACGCATCGTTATGGAATCGTTGATCCCTTCGATCAAGTAGACAGAAGATATAAGGTTAATAACTTTGTAGAGAAACCACTACAAGGAACAGCTCCTTTGAATCTAGCAATTATGGGGCGTTACGTATTAACTCCTGAAATCTTTATGTTTTTAGATAAGCAAGAAAAAGGGTCTGGTGGAGAGGTGCAGTTAACTGATGCCATTCAAAAGCTGAATGAAATTCAACGAGTATTTGCCTATAACTTTGAAGGTACGAGATATGACGTTGGTGAAAAGATGGGGTTTGTGAAGACAACGGTAGAGTTTGCGTTGAAAAACAGTGAATTACGACATGAGCTGTTAGAATACCTTGCAGCAAAGGTAGAGGCGGAGAAAGTTAGGTAGTTGGTTAGTTGGTTAGATGGACAGTTGGTTAGATTGATTAGTTGGTTAGTTGGACAGTTGGTTAGGTAAATGCAAAAACCTAACCCCTAGAATCCTAACCAACTAGCCCCTAACCATGCCTTATTTGTTCTATTTAGTGAAAGGAGGAGGAAGATTGGGTTATCGATTGCGTTTGTCATTATTAGTGTTAGTAGATTCGGTTATCGTGCTTTTCTCTATTTTTATAGGATATTGGTTATTGGCTTTTTCCAGTTCCATGATTACTACTGCATTGATTGTGAGTTCCATCGCGTTATTTATTAGTCATCATGTGTTTGCGCATCTATTTAAGCTATATAAACGAGTATGGCAATATGCGAGTATCCATGAACTGATGGCAATTTTTAAAGGTGTGACGTTATCTATTTTAGTTGTTGCTCTTATTCAATTTTCTATGTTCCAAACGGTATACACTCGAACGCTTGTGATTACATGGATGATTCATATGATATTCATAGGTGCATCTCGTTTTATATGGAGAGTATATCGAGATACGGTAATATCGCCTAACAAAAACAAAAAGCGCACATTAATTATCGGTGCTGGAGCTGCGGGTACGATGGTAGCAAGGCAGCTACTAAATAGTGAAAAATCAGAGTTGTATCCTGTGGCGTTTATTGATGATGACTTTACGAAGCAACATTTAGAAATTCTTGGATGTCCTGTAGTTGGGTTAACAAAGGATATTAAAAATGTAGTGGAAGAAAAGGATATTGAACATATCATCATTGCCATCCCTTCTGCAAAGAAGTCGGATGTGAACCATATTATTAAAGAAACAACAAATACAAAAGTTAAGACGCAAATTATGCCTTCTGTGGAAGATATTATGTCTGGGAAAGTTTCTGTAAATGAAATGCGGGATGTGCAAGTAGAGGACTTACTTGGTAGAGATCCAGTGACACTAGATTCAGAATCTATTTCTGGTAAGTTAACGGGGAAAACAGTGTTAGTTACTGGCGCAGGGGGATCCATTGGGTCGGAAGTATGTCGCCAGGTTTGCGGATTTAACCCATCTAAGCTTATTCTTTTAGGACATGGAGAAAATAGTATTTATGAGATTGAGATAGAGCTTCGAAATAAGTTTAAACAGATTGAAATACTTACAGAAATAGCGGATGTGCAAGATGCGGCAAGAATGAAAGCTGTTATGATGTTGCATTTACCTGATGTTGTATATCATGCAGCAGCTCACAAGCATGTGCCGTTGATGGAGCGGAATCCACATGAAGCGGTGAAAAACAATGTGATCGGAACAAAGAATACCGCAGAAGCTGCAGATGAAGCAGGAGTAAAAGTGTTTGTGATGGTTTCCACAGATAAAGCAGTAAACCCAACAAGTGTGATGGGTTCAACGAAGCGAATTGCCGAGATGATCATTCAGCATATGGATATGGTGAGTAACACAAAGTTCGTAGCGGTTCGATTTGGGAATGTACTAGGAAGTCGCGGAAGTGTTATTCCACTATTTAAAAAGCAAATCGCAGCAGGTGGACCTGTTACTGTTACGCACCCTGATATGGAGAGGTATTTTATGACGATACCAGAAGCCTCACGGCTTGTGATTCAAGCGGGAGCTCTTGCAAAAGGTGGAGAGATCTTTGTGCTGGACATGGGAGAGCCGGTGAAGATCGTGGATTTGGCTAAGAACTTGATTCGATTGTCTGGTTTTACGGAGGACGAGATAAAGATTAAGTTCAGTGGGATGAGACCCGGGGAGAAGATGTTTGAAGAGCTTCTTGGGAAAGACGAGGTACATGATGAGCAGATTTATCCGATGATCTATAGAGGAAAAACACCTCCTGTTAACGTTGAGGTAATTTTCGAGCTTATAAGGGAGTTTGATAGTTTACCTGTTGATCACTTGCGTGATCAGGTGTTGGATATAGCGCATTTTAGGGTGGAGAAACTATTGGATGTGGTTGGATAGGTTTTAGTTTGATAGTTGGTTAGGAGAAAGATTGGTTGGTTATTGATGCGGGATTAAAGGTTTCTATTTGATTTGATGTTAGCTCTTCGAGCTTGATGTCAGAGGTTGATAGATTAAGTGATAATAGCTCTTCGAGCTTAAAACCTAACCAACTAACCCCTAATTACTAACCAACAAAAAAGAGAGTGAGGCTTTCGTTCATGTACAGCGATACTAGTAAGCTAATTGTTTGGCAGAAGTCACATGCTTTAGTATTGGAGATATATGAAATAACGAAAGGTTTTCCTAAAGAAGAACTCTTTGGATTAACTTCTCAGATTAGGAGAGCGGCGGTTTCGATTCCTAGTAATATTGTGGAAGGTAAAGCTAGAGGTTCTAATAAAGAATATAGAAGGTTCTTGTTAATGGCACGGGGGTCATTGGAAGAAGTGAAGTATCAGTTGTTGTTGGCGAAAGACTTACATTATATAGAAGTAAACCGGTACAATGGCATTCTATATATAGCGGATGAAGTTGGAAAAATGATTAATGGGATATTGAGGAAGTTGGGTAGTGACTAGTTAGCAAGTGACTAGTTGGATAGCTGTTAGTTGGTTAGGAAGAGATTTTTTAATGGTCGGAAGACTATGGTTCTTAACCTAACCAACTAACCCCTAACTTCTAACCAACTAAAAGATGATGAGGTACATGACGAGCAAATTTATCCAATGATTTATCAGGGGAAGACGGCGCCGGTGAATGTGGAGGTTATTTTTGAGCTTATAGGTGAGTTTGATAGTTTACCTGTTGATCACTTGCGTGATCAGGTGTTGGATATTGCGCATTTTAGGGTGGAGAGGCTTTATGATGTGGTTGGGTAGGGATTAGTTTTGCTAGTTGGTTAGAGGTTAGTTGGATAGGAAAAGACTTAGAGTGGGTGTTAAATAAAGGGTTGAATTTTTGGGAGATTGATTTTAAATAGATCTCTGGAGTGATTGCAGCTCTTCGAGCTATTTATAATACTCTTTGGTAGGATACTTTTGAGAAGGAGTACTGCTATGAATACTTTGAGTAAAGATAAGGGCTATTCTATAAATGAAAAAGGTCTTACTTTGGTTGAAGTTTTAGTAGTGCTCATTATTCTCTCTATTCTTGTTGCAATCGCAGTACCAACTGTTAATGGACTCATAGCAAAAACGAAAAAAGATGTATGTGAAGCTAACTTGTTACAATTAGAAAGAATGTATAAAACGGAGCTGAGTATAAGAGAAATAGATCATTCTCATAGCTTCTTCATTCAATATATAGGTAATTATGACGAAAATATTTGTCAATTAGATTGTGATATCACTTTTGTTGATGGTGAAGTTAAGTGTAGTAATCATGGAGAATCTAATGAAAACGAGGGAGATTCGAATGATAATGAGAGTGGTGGAGGAGTGCCGTTTTTCTAGTAAGTTTAGGGTTGCTACTAGCTCTTCGAGCTCAAATTTGCATATATTATCCTAGATTGAATGTTTGTAGGGAACTGACTATCGTAATCAGATAAGGCGATGGAAGCCTTGTGGCATAAGGGTTTTGAGTGTTTTTAGTTGTTTTTAAGGTTTGATTGAATGGTAGTTTGATAGGAAGAAACACGGTAGAGATTAATGAGAAAATGAAAAAAACTTCGTGATTGAATGTTGTTGATTGAATAGGTATTACGAGTTGAGTATTGGAATTTGATAAGAAAACACAATATGTAGTATTTAAATTTAGTTTAATTCAGTAAAATGTACTATATATAGTTTTTTCATCTATTTCGCATATTGGATATTAAATGCGAGGTGGCTATCAGTAGTAGATAATAATTTTTAGTGGTTTAGTAGTTGGTTAGAGGAAAAACTTCTAATTAAGTCCTAATCTACAAAATTTTAACTTAAAAAGGGAAGGAAGTCTAGAAGATGGAGTCGACAAAAGTGAAAGAAAGAATATTCCTCTCTTCACCACATATGAGTGATGAAGGTTATGAAATGCAATACGTACAGGAAGCTTTTGATACAAACTGGATTGCGCCCCTTGGTGAAAACGTAAATGAGTTTGAAAGAGAACTTGCTGCCAAGGTTGGTTCAAAAGCTGCTGCTGCACTATCTTCTGGGACAGCTGCTATTCATCTAGCTCTTAAAGCGGCAGGTGTTGGAGAAGAGGATATTGTTTTCTGTCCAACGCTTACGTTCTCAGCTACGGCAAATCCAATTATTTATCAAAATGCGATTCCTGTTTTTATTGACAGTGATTACGAAACTTGGAATATGAGCCCTAAAGCATTGGAAGAAGCTTTTGAGAAGTATCCAGAAGTTAAGGCAGTAATTGTTGTTCATCTATATGGTTTATCCGCTGATATGGATAAGATCATGGAGATTTGTAAGAAACATAATGTAGCGGTTATAGAAGATGCTGCTGAGTCACTGGGTACTTACTATAAAGGTAAGCATACTGGATCTTTCGGTGACTATGGCATCTTCTCTTTTAATGGAAACAAGATTATCACAACTTCTGGTGGTGGGATGCTTGTTTCTAACAATGAAGAACGAATTGCCAAGTCTAGATTCTGGGCAACTCAATCAAGAGACCAGGCAAGGCATTATCAACATAGTGAATTAGGATTTAATTACCGTATGAGTAATGTTGTTGCTGGGATTGGTAGAGGACAGCTCAAGGTTTTAGATCAGAGAGTTGCAAAGAAGAATTATATCTTAGAGTTTTATAAGAGAGAGCTTGTTGGACTAGAAGGCGTTGAGTTTATGCCTAGTAATGAATGGGATGAACCGAATTACTGGTTAAGTTCGATTACGTTGACTGGTAAAGTTAGACCTCTTGATATTTTTGATGCATTGGAAGCTGAGAATATCGAGTCAAGACCAGTTTGGAAACCGATGCATTTGCAGCCTTACTTTGAGAAGTATGATTTTGTGGGTGAAGGTATATCTGAAAAGTTGTTTGAGAATGGGGTTTGTTTGCCATCTGATACGAAGATGACAGATGAGGACTTAGAAAGAGTTGTGAAGACTATTAAGGGGTTGTGGAGTTAAACAATGCGAGTATTAAATTTATTTATCAAACGTATGCTAGATTTCTTTGGAAGTTTAATAGGTGTAATCATTATTTCCCCAATTCTTATTTTTATTGCACTATCCATTAAGCTGACTTCAAAAGGTCCAGTGTTTTTTAAACAAGAACGACTTGGCAAGGATGGTAGAGTTTTTAAGATTTTAAAGTTCAGAACGATGGTTGTTAATGCTGAAAAAATCGGCTCAGGTTTATTTGTGAAAACTGAAAGTGATAACCGAATTACAAAAATAGGAAAAATACTTCGTGCCACAAGCTTGGACGAACTTCCTCAACTTTGGAATGTTGTTACTGGTGATATGAGTTTGGTTGGCCCGAGACCTCCCGTACCTCATCATCCATATAAATTTGAAGAATATAGTGATTTTCAACGAAAACGATTCGAAATGAAGCCAGGTATGACTGGTTTAACACAGGTCACCGTTAGAAATTCTGTATCTTGGGATGAACGAATTCCAATTGATGTTAAGTATATTGAAATGTTTAATATTTGGTTAGACATTAAGATTCTCTTTATGACACTGCAGAAGCTATTCAAACGTGAAAGTATCTATACTCATAACAATGTAAAAGGGTCAGAGAAATCATCTAACATTAATTAAATTGCGAGGGGTTATTAATATGGAAATCGCCATTCGGAAATTTCAAGAAGAGGATATACCATATAAGGTAAAATGGATAAATGATGATAGAAATAATAAGTACCTGCATTATGATTTGCCTCTAAGAGAAGATAAGACCCTTCAATGGTTCAAATCACTTGAAGGTAGAAACGATAGGATCGACTATACCATTACTTACGCTGGCGAACCTGCTGGATTAATTGGACTACTGAATATTGATTTAAATAGTAAGGAAGCGGAATATTATATTTGTCTTGGTGGAGACAAGTTTAAAGGTAAGGGCATAGCTAACGTTGCAACGGACCTTTTAATCAAAAGGGCTTTTAAGGAATTTTGCCTTAAAAAGATATATCTTTATACAGAAATAGATAATGTTCCAGCTCAAAAACTCTTCGAAAAGAGTGGCTTTGTAAAAGAGGGACTACTAAAAAATGATCTATTTTATAACGGGAAATATGTAGATAGATATATATATAACTTAAATGTAGAAAACTATATTCATAATGTAGGTGTAACGAAAATTGGAATTAAATAAATATCAAGCAACTCCAATTCAAAGGTTAAGTGAAAATCTAAATAACAACTCATATTATATAAAGCGAGATGACCTTATTCCCATATCATTTGGAGGAAATAAAGCGAGAAAAGCAGTTCTTTTTTTCGAAGATTTAATCTTAACAAAATCAGATTGTGTAGTTACGTATGGTAGCAGTAGCTCTAATCATTGTAGAGTTATAGCTAATATCTCAGCTGCAAAGGGTATACCATGCCATATTATTTCACCAACTGTTTCAAGTTATCCAACCACTAATAGTGAAATGATTAAATTGTTTGGTGCGTTTGTTACGAAGTGTCCTGTATCCCAAGTAAGTACTACGATTGAAAGAAAAATGGATGAATTAAGAGCAAAAGGTTACAATCCTTATTTTATCCAAGGGGGAGGCCATGGTGATATTGGGACACAATCTTATATTAATGCATATGAAGAAATTGTAGATTACGAAAAATCTTCAGGCATGTATTTTGATTATATTTTTCATACATCTGGAACAGGGACAACTCAAGCCGGACTTGTATGTGGGAAAATACTACATGGCGATGAGAGAGAAATTATTGGAATAAGCAATGCACGAAAAAATCCTAATGGTAGTCAAGTTGTTCTTGAAAGTGTTAATAGTTATTTGTTGAGTCAGAATAAAGAACCAATCGTATCTGAAGCCATAGTATTTATAGACGACTATGTACTTGATGGATATGGTTCCCATAACGACAAAATATTACAAACTATCAGGGATGTTCTAATTAAAGATGGTATCCCAATGGATACAACTTATACTGGTAAAGCTTTTTGGGGCATGCAAGAGTATATCAAAAAGAATCATATTACGGATAAGAAGATACTATTTATTCACACGGGTGGGACACCATTGTTTTTTGATAAATTGGAGGATCTAAATGATGAGCGATGATTTAAACATACTTATATTGAGCTGTGGTACTAGAAATAAAATTGTGCAGTATTTTAAAAAAGAGTTAGATGGTAGAGGACTTGTAATTGCAACAGACTGCAGTGATTTGGCTCCAGCCCTATATGAGGCAGATAAACACTTTATTGTCCCTCGAATGAATGATGAAGGATATCTAGCAACGATTCTCTCTATTTGCAAAGAGAATAAGATTAAAGCAGTCGTGTCATTAATCGACCCTGAACTATGTCTTCTTGCAGAACATAAACAGGCCTTTCTGGATATTGGTACGACGCCTATTGTATCAGATTTAGATGTTGTGGAACTATGTTTTGATAAATATAAGATGTTTGAGTTTTTAGTTCATAATGGGTTCAATACTGTTAAGAGTTATATAGATAAAGAGATCTTTTACAGTGACATAGAAGCTGGAGTAATAAACTATCCAGTGTTTGTTAAGCCTGTGAGAGGTAGTGCAAGTATTAATATAAGTAAAGTAACATCGAAAGAAGAAATTGAGTTGTTATTCAGTAGATTTGACAATCTAATGATTCAAGAGTTCATGGATGGATTGGAATACGGCGCTGATGTTTATATTGATTTGATTTCTGGTGAACCAGTTGCGGTATTTATAAAAGAGAAGATTAAGATGAGGGCTGGTGAAACTGACAAATCCGTTTCAATTAAGGATGAGCAGCTACTTGATTTAATCTCAAAATTTGTAAAAGAGACTGGGTTTAAAGGTATTATTGATATTGATATTTTTAAAGTCAATGGTGAATATTATATCTCTGAAGTAAATCCTCGTTTTGGTGGAGGTTATCCTCATGCATATGAGAGTGGTGTAAACGTGCCAGAGATGATTATTAACAATATCTATGGAAATATAAATGTAGATACTATTGGTAATTATGATGAAGGTATTTATATGATGAAGTTTAATGAGGTAAAGATTATAAGAGATATAGTGGAAATCAGTTATAAGAGAGAGGTTTAGAACATGAAATTCGTGATACTTCTTATTTTTTATTTGAATGCTTTTATAATCTTCTGGGCTATGATTGGCTATCCACTCTCATTAAAAATTCTAAACCGAATATACAAACATAGAACCCTAAAAAAGGACTATACGTATGAGCCAACGGTGACAGTAATGATAGTTGCCCATAATGAAGAGAAAGTTATACAGGATAAGTTAGAAAATGTATTAAAGCTGGATTACCCAATCGATAAGATCGAGTTTTTAGTGGCTTCGGATAATAGTACAGATAAGACCAATGAATTAGTTAGAAGTTTTATAATTAATAATCCTGATTATAGAATTCGGTTATTTGAAGTAAAACAGCGTAAGGGAAAAACAAATGCTCAGAATGAGGCGCAGAAAACTGTTGAAAGTGAAATCCTTGTTATGACTGATGCTAATTCTATGTTGGAAGTTAATTCAGTTAGAGAATTAGTTTCCGCATTTACTAGCGATGATATTAGTTATGTTAGTGGTAGATTGGTAATCATAAATAAAAATTATAGTGATGTTACAAATTCAGAAAACACATATTGGGATAGCGACACAAAATTAAGAAAAATTGAGAGTAATATTCAAACAATTACTGCAGGAAATGGTGCTCTTTATGCTTGCAGAAACGCTGAATATTATGACTTTGAACCAATAAAAAGTCATGATGGAAATATGCCAAGATACTATGCGTTGAATGGTAAAAAGGCTCTATATAATTCTGATGCCATAGCGTATGAAAAAGCTGGAGAAATTATAGAAGATGAGTTTAAACGTAAAGTACGAATGAATCGAGGGATTTTGAGAAACATATTACCAGACCTTCGTATCTTAAATATATTTAAGTATCGATGGTTTTCTTATTTTTACTTAGGGCATAGAACTTGTAGATATTTGTTATGGTTTGCTCATTTACTAGTTTTTATTACTAATACTTTATTAATCCAAGAGCACTGGTTTTATTTATTAACATTTATAGGGCAAGTATTGTTTTACCTATTAGCGTTAGTTAAGGTGACTACAAAGTCAAACAATAAATATATAACTTTAATATATTACTACTGTGTGACTCTATTTGCTCAATGGGTTGGTGTTTATAATATATTAACTGGAAAAGCAAAGCCGTTTTGGGAGAAGGCAGAGAGTACAAGATAAAAGCCTTGAAAGAAAATTACAGAAGCTTGCAGTAGAGCTTTGAAGCTTTGAAAGGATTGAAATTATGAAAATTTTAGTATTAGCAACTAGTTATCCTCGGCCAGATGGCTTTGTGTCGTTACAGTATATTCATAGTAGAAACAAATGGTATGTCCAAAAAGGAATTGATGTGTCAGTTATATCTTTTGACGCAAAAAATGATTATGAATTGGATAATGTTAAGGTTTATACATTAAGTACTTATGAAAAAAAAATAAAAAGTGAAAAGTTTGACTTGCTTGTTTCGCATGCACCTAACCTTAGAAACCATTATAGATTCTTAAAGAAATATAGTGATCTCTATGATAATATTGTGTTTTTCTTTCATGGGCACGAGGTATTAAAAACGTCAAAAGTATATCCACCCCCATACAGTTATACAAAAAAAGTTAAAATTCGAACAAAAATAAGAAGAGGAATTTACGATAATTTCAAACTGAAAGTTTGGAAAAAATACTTTGAAAAAATTGCATATAAGACCCAATTTATATTTGTTAGTAAGTGGATGTACGATATGTTTATAGATTCCACAGAGATAGAGCCAGAAGTAATAGAAGGGAATAAGAGAATTATTTATAATTGTATAGGAGAGAATTTCGAGAAAAATAGTTATGATCTTAAATCAGAAAAAAATTATGATTTTATTACTATAAGGAATAACCTAGATGGTTCTAAATATGCAATTGATGTTGTTACTAGGATAGCACAAGATAACCCAAAGTATAATTTTTGTGTAATTGGAAAAGGAGAATTTTATGAATATAATGATAAACCAAGAAACTTAGAATGGATAGAGAAAAATTTATCACATAATGAAATTATACATTTTCTAAATAAATCAAAGTGTGCCCTGATACCTACAAGGGCTGATGCACAAGGTGTAATGGCTTGTGAAATTGCCACTTTTGGTATACCCTTAATTACTTCAAATATTGATGTTTGTAAAGAGATCTTTGGTGGTTTTGATAATGTTGGATACATTAACAATGATGATCTGAATATAAATATTGAACCAATAATTAAAAAAATATCTATTAGTTTACCAACAAAAAAAAATACCAAGTATTTTGAAGAAAATACAATTGGTAAGGAAATTGAACTTTATGAAAATATTATTAAATAAAATTATAATCTCATTATAGAAAATAAGAGTAAACATTAAATCGTTAGGAAATGTATATCATGGAAACTAACAAGAATTACTATATTAATAATATATTTTCACTATTAATTTTAGGTAGCATAGTTTTATCTCTATTTGATGCATTTATTATTGGAGATACTTCTACTGTCAAGTTAATATCTATAGGATTTGCATTAATCTGTATAATAATATTTATCCTGAGATCAAGCGTGTTTTATTTCAATCAATTACTAATAATCATTTTTGTTTGGGTTTTTTATAATTTAATATGGTTGCTATTAACGTATAATCAATATTATTTTTCAGTTATTTTTCAACAATTAGTACTATTACTTTTTGTTTGGAGTGCTAGTAATGGTGACAGCCCGCTAAAAAGCATAAAACAACTCAAAATTGTAATTGTGGTGTACCAAATTTTCGCTATATATTTTATGATATTTACTGAACGAACTGGCTTTTCTACTCCATTATTTGCATTTACTTTTTTTTCGTTAGCAATGGTATCCGGGACGTGGAAAAAGGTCGCTCTTTGTTTTTTATACATGGTCGTTTTTTGGGATTCTGGAGATCGAAGTCGTGTACTAGCTTTATTAGTTATTGCTTTATGTATCATTATTTTGCCTAAATTAGGAAAAAGGCTGTATAAAGTAACTTTTTGGACTGTAACTTCAATTATTATATTAATTCCCAAAATATACTTGTGGATGTATAACATGTCTGAAAGTAGTCAATGGAATGTCTGGGTTCGAGAATTTAGTGGAAAGAATCTATTTTCAGGCAGACAACATCTATGGGGTTACCTAGAAAATTACTTGTCTAATCATCAATTATTTGGTCACGGAGGTAATTTAGTTGGTGGGGAATTTAGCGTAAATTATATGTTTGGGATGTCTTCTCATAATTTATTTTTATTTTTGCGTGGTCAAGGTGGTTATTTACTTCTGTTTCTATTTGTGCTGTTTTTGTATTATATTTGGTTACGTTTTTATAACCACCTTTCAAACCCTTACGTATTAGTTGGCGCAGCGTATCTTATTGGTTTGTTGGTGAGAACGAGCTTTGATTTAGTATTGATGGCAAATAACTTTGTAGATTCATTATACCTATGGTTACCTCTCGTAATTTCATTGAGTTTAGCTCAAAATATGAGTCGAAATAAGCAGACAATGCAGGAGCCAGGATAAAAAAGTTTTTTTAAGAGTAATTATATCCAATAGGACATTCGGTCCCAAGTAGTTTGAGGGAAATGTAGTTATTATGACGAAGGCCAAAACAGTTTTAAACAATTAAGCAAACTATGCTTAATTGTTTGGTTTGTTTTATTTATTACTATAACAGTACTAATCTAAAAATAAAGGGAAATTAATAGTGCTTTACCAAATTTTAATTTTATCAACAATTTTCCTTCTGGAGTATTAGAAAGAAAAGTACGGAGTTCTAAAAAAGGGAGTGACCTAACTTATGAAGAAGCCGACAATAGTGATTGTTCACCCTCACTTGAATGTAGGCGGTGCAGAAAAAATGATAGCCTTTGTTGCAAATAATTTGAGTTCGCAATATAAGGTTCATTTAGCTTTGATAAAGAATACTAAAATATCTTTGGAACTTTCTCCTGATATTACAATTCACACTTTTGGACTGAATGAGGGACAAGCAATTCGAAAAATGAGTATAGTAAAAGCATGGATATACACCCGGAGTATTAAACGCCAAATAGCTTCGCTTTGCAAAGGTGTTAATGCCGACATAGCATTGGCATTTGATGATCGTATTTCATTATTGACGTGGTGGGCTCTACGTAAGATGCCTTGTATTACTTTATTCTCACAACGGGCTGATCCATACAATAAGACTAAATTATGGAAAATAGTGACTTCATTTTTATATAGGCATTGCGATGGAATTGTTTTTCAAACAGAAATGGCAAAAAGATTTTATGATCTGCCAGAAAAAAAACATACTTCTATTATTCCTAATCCAGCTATTGAACGCAGTTCTTTCAATAGAGATAAGCAAAAAATGTTCCTTCCATCTCATTATATTGTGTCAGCAGGACGTTTTCAATTTAGAAAAGGATTTGATGTTTTAATTAAGGCATTTAAGATTGTAAGTAACAAATATCCTGAATATAGATTGTTAATCTATGGAGAAGGTGATGAACGTGAAAACTTGTTAAACTTGATTAATGAATATGAGTTAGAACATGTGGTAGATTTACCAGGTTCTGTATTAAATGTTATGGATAGGTGTAGGGGGGCAGAGATGTTTGTTCTACCTTCTCGTTCTGAAGGAATACCAAATGTATTAATAGAAGCTATGGTAAATGGTCTACCTTGTATAGCTACGGATTGCACACCTGGTGGGGCTAGGCTAATGTTAAATGACGGTGAATGTGGTTTACTAGTACCTATTGATGATGAGCAAGAGCTGGCTGAAGCCATTATTAATTATATAAAAAAACCAGAACTTAGAACTTCAAAAATTAACAATGCGTTTGTTTGGTTGGAACAATTTAATGAAGATGATATTAAGCATAAATGGTTAAGTTTTGTAAATGGATTGCTTCCCCTTAAGGAGGAAGTAGTTGAGAGTCGTAAAGGAAAATAAAGGTATAGTAAGTGCTTTTCTTAAAACTAAACTAATTAAGGTTTTATAGCGAATGCCCCCGCGCTACCAAATGTTTAAGTAGCAATCTAAAAACTGACTCTTGACTGGTGGAAGATATCAATTATTAAAACAATTTTTCACTAGCATTGCATTAAATTAATAACCAATCGTCAAAAAACAGCCTCGGATTTCAAGAACAATGAATCGTACACGAGGTTGTTTAAATGGCTTACCTCACCTTCGTTACACTGTTTCTCACTGATTTGAAAATCTTATTCCCAGTAATGCCTTTTGTGTCCTGTTCAAGTACAAGTTGGTTTCCTAGACAGTTCCGAGTAAAAGCTTTTAACCCTTTAAACGACAGGTTTTTCAAGGTACGTCTCATTCCAGTAGGGAGCCGTCAAATTTACGTCTTGTTTTTATTAAGACTCCCATTGATAAACATTTTTACTTTATCCCAGCGGTGACGAAAGAGGTCTCCAATCTCTTTGGCTGAGAGGTCGTTAATTGGTTTGGAAGTAGTTTGTTCATTAATTATAGATTTATGGTATTATCTCCATGGGAAAGCTCCTTTTAATTAGGATTTGGACAGAACTACTAAACCTAAAAATAAGGAGTTTTTTGCTTGAAACAAGTTTTTCATAAAATCGCTTAACAAGTTAGAAAACATTTTTATGCAAAGTTAATGACATCTCTAAAATTAATTGAATTAAAACTACTCAGCTATTTGTATATGTGTCCAATATAAGCATTTAAGAGGAGATAATAATATTGGAAGAACAGCAATTGCGTAAGAAAATTTTAGTTGCAACCAAATGGTCTTCAATTACTGAAATAATTGCAAAAATTATCGTACCGTTAACAACAATAATACTGGCAAGAGTTTTGGCACCAGAAGCCTTTGGAGTTATTGCAACAATAACTATGATAATTAGTTTTGTTGAAATGTTTACCGATGCTGGATTCCAAAAGTATTTGGTACAGCATGAATTTAAAGATGAAAAAGAGAAGCATCGAAATGCGAATGTGGCTTTTTGGACAAATTTTGTGCTTGCACTTTTTTTATGGGGATTAATAATAACTTTTAATGAACAGATAGCTATTTTGGTGGGGAATCCTGGACTAGGGATAGTTGTCATTGTAGCTTGTGTCCAATTACCTTTAACATCTTTTTCTAGCATTCAAATGGCACTTTTTAGACGTGATTTTAACTATAAAACTCTATTTATTGTCCGAGTCATATCTATACTTATTCCTTTTATAGTGACTATTCCTTTAGCAGTTTCTGGTTTTAATTATTGGTCTTTAATTATTGGTACCATTGTTATGCATGTTTTTAATGCGGTATTTTTGACTATCAAATCAAATTGGAAGCCAACCTTTTTCTACAACCTAAAAATATTAAAAGAAATGCTTTCGTTTAGCATGTGGTCGTTAATAGTTGCTATATTCATATGGATTAGTGCATGGGTTGATGCATTTATTATCGGATATTATTTCAGTGAGTACTATTTAGGTATATATAAAACATCAACCATAATGGTTAATTCAATATTAGGCATTATAACTGGTGCAACTGTACCAATATTGTTTTCTGCATTATCGCGTTTGCAAAATGATAATATAAAATTTAATGATTTGTTTTTTAAGTTTCAGAGGCTCGTTTCAGCTTTATTATTACCAATAGGTATCGGTGTATTTTTATTCAGAGATTTAGTAACGCAACTAATGTTAGGTGACCAATGGAAAGAAGCTAGTGTTATTATTGGAATTGCAGCATTGAGCAATTCCATTACGATTGTATTAGGGCATTTTAGCAGTATAGTATATCAAGCTAAGGGAAAACCAAAACTTTCATTACTAGCAGAAATATTACACCTTGTTGTTCTAGTACCGACAATTATCATAAGTGCAAAATATGGTTTTTGGGTACTTGTTTATGCAAGATCTTTGATTAGAATACAAATTATAATAGTTCATTTAATAATAATGAAGTTAGCAATAAATATACAGATACTTAAAACTCTTAAAAATGTATTGCCTTCTTTAATTTCAGCAGGTGTAATGTGGATATTGGGATATTTTATTCTCCGGTTATCTGAAAGTCTACAATGGAATATTTTTTCAATTGTCATTTGTGTTATATTTTATTTTGGAATTTTACTCTTGTTTCCTAGCATGCGTAAAGAAATAAGCTTACTAATAACTAAATTATTACCGGATAAGATGTTAAAAAAGGTATATTTACCATTTATAAAAAGGTCATCATGAGAATTGATAAAAAGAAGTTAGATGATGGGAAATTACAATAATATATCTGTTATTGCTTCATTCTTACTGCAATACAATACAATGCAACGGGTGTAGGAGAAATAACCTAGTCCAAAGGAAAACAATGTGTTGTTTTAGTAAAGCTTAATTCATAATCTTTTATAAGCTGAAACTATAAGAAGAAAATTAGAGAGGAGAAGCTGAGTGTATAAACGATTGGAAAAAAGAATAAAGAAAAAGTTCAAATATATAATGGTGAATGTTTTAGCTTCATCTATTATCACGCCTCACCATGTTAGGACAGGTATTTATAAATTGATGGGTATGGATATAAAAACAAATAGTATATCACCAAGGTGTTTTTTTAGTGAAACAAAAGTGAGTATAGGTAAAGGGACTTTCATCAATTACAACTGTTTCTTTGAAAACTCAGGGCGAATAGAGATAGGACGTCATGTTTCTATTGGACCAGAAGTTATGGTATGTACAGCTACCCATGAAATCGGTGAGGAAAATAAGCGTGCATTAACAGCTATGGGGTACGATATCCATATCAAGGATGGCTGTTGGATTGGTGCTAGAGCAACAATTTTGCCAGGTGTAACTATTAATAAAGGTTGTATAATTGCTGCTGGGTCGGTTGTTACCAAAGATTGCGAACCAAATGGATTATATGCAGGTGTTCCGGTAAAAAGGATTAAAGATTTACCACAATCAGAATTAGGGTCGGTGCCTGTGGTCAGATCCTAAAAAGTAGACGATGGAAAAACTGTAAAATAAAAAATTCTAGTACAGAAACTTTGGCTTACCAATTTTATTCTTACTAAAAAATAGTATTAGCGGAACTCAAACAGCTATATGGCAAACGGGGACGGTTCTCGTTTGCCGAAATTGATATTGAATAGTTCCATATAAAAAGGACAGGGTAACAGGTTCCTTGTCCTTCTTTTTTATGGGATTCTAGTGATGAGTAGAAAGTTATTGCAACTCATTGAGATCAAAATACAAGTTCTGGTGCCATAGGAAGTTTAAGAAGGTACGAATGTTTGTTTAGTGTACTATGGAAGATATATCTATAGTGTTTTAGAAATGGAAGCAGCTGGAGTGGTGTATCATTCCGTGGGAAGAAAATCGGGATAGGGATAACGGGGACGGTTCTCATTTGCTAGTTTTGTAATATTTATGGAACAACTTGTTGTTAAAACAGAGTATATTGGAATCGTGTTGCCTGGACCCAGGACTTTAAATGAGTAATATATTGTATGGATAGTATCATGAATAAGAGCTATAAATTTAGCTCTTATTCTATTTTTATATAAAACGAATAGAAAGGATTTGGGATTATGTACAAAATAGCAGTAGCTGGAACAGGTTACGTTGGTCTAGTAGCAGGTGTTTGTTTTGCCGAAGTTGGTCATCAAGTGACTTGTGTTGATATAGATGAAAATAAAGTGAATGTAATGAAATCTGGAGTTTCTCCAATTTATGAAGCTGGTTTAGAAGAGCTAATGCAGAAGAATTATGCTGCTGGGAGAATTGATTATACGACGGATTATGCATCGGCATATAAAGACGCTGATGCTATTTTTATTGGAGTTGGTACTCCTGAGCAACCTGATGGTTCTGCGAATCTATCCTATATTGCAACTGTTGCAAGGCAAATTGCGGAATCAGTAGAAAAGGATTGCTTAGTCGTTGTTAAATCAACAGTCCCAGTGGGAACAAATGATAAAGTTGAGCAGTTTATTCAGGACTTTCTAGTAAATGATGTGAGAGTAGAGGTTGCATCAAACCCTGAATTTTTAGCACAGGGTTCTGCTGTACATGATACTCTATATGCGGAAAGAGTTATCATTGGAACGGAGAGTAAGTGGGCGGAAGATGTATTAATGAAAATTTATGACCCATTTCACTTACCAATTGTTTCTGTAAATAGAAGATCGGCAGAAATGATTAAGTATGCTTCTAACGATTTTTTAGCGTTAAAGATTTCTTATATGAACGATATTGCAAATCTTTGTGAACTTGTTGGTGCCGATGTGCAAGATGTTGCTAAAGGAATGAGCTTTGACGAGCGCATCGGTAGTAAGTTCTTAAATGCTGGTATTGGGTACGGTGGATCGTGTTTTCCAAAAGATACAAAGGCATTAGAGAATATCGCAAAAGAACATGGCTATCAGTTACGAACGGTGAAGGCTGCTATTGATGTGAATAGTGATCAAAAGACGATGCTATATAAGAAAGCTAGTAAACGTCTGATTACATTTAATGGTTTGAAAGTAGCTGTTCTAGGTTTAACATTTAAGCCAGGTACAGATGATTTACGAGAAGCAGCTTCTCTTGAAAATGTTCCTTTATTGTTAGAACAAGGGGCAGATATATATGCGTATGATCCAGTTGGTGCAGAGAACTTTGCAAAAGTGTATCCACAAGGTCAGAATGGAAAAGGTAGTATGACGTATGTTAACAATGTAAAGGAAGCATTAGAAGGTGCAAATGTTTGTTTTGTTTTCACAGAATGGGGAGAAGTAAAAGATGTTTCTCCTGAATCATACAAAAAGTTAATGAGAACTCCTTTAGTATATGATGGAAGAAATATCTATGAAGTATCTGCAATGGAAGAAGCTGGTGTGGAATATCATTCGATTGGACGAAAACCCGCAGTGAAACAAGGCATTAAGGAGTCGAAGAAGATTGAATTACAAACAAATTGATCCGAGTAAAGTCTATCTAATTACTGGAGCAGCAGGTTTTGTAGGATTTTTCTTATCAAAGAAATTACTAGAACAAGGCTGTAGGGTAATTGGTATTGATAATATAAACGATTATTATGATGTAAACCTTAAACATGTTCGATTAAATCAGTTAACGACTTTTGATAACTTTACTTTTATTGAAGGAGATATCTCTGACAAAGTAGCTGTTACAGATATCTTTGAAACGTACAAGCCAAATGTAGTAGTAAACTTAGCAGCACAGGCAGGGGTACGATATTCTATTGAGAATCCAGATGTCTATATCCAAAGTAACATCATTGGATTTTATAACATTCTGGAGGCTTGTCGATATTATCCAGTAGACCACCTTGTCTATGCTTCTTCAAGCTCTGTTTATGGTGCAAACAAGAAGGTTCCTTTTGAAGAAACAGACTTTGTAGATAATCCTGTATCTCTTTATGCTTCTACGAAAAAATCAAATGAATTGATGGCTCATACGTATAGCCATTTGTATAAAATACCGGCTACTGGACTTCGTTTCTTTACTGTTTATGGTCCTATGGGTAGACCAGATATGGCATACTTCGGGTTTACAGATAAATATTTTGCAGGGGAACCAATAAAGATTTTTAACAATGGTGATTTTGAGAATGATCTGTATCGTGACTTTACGTATATAGATGATATTGTCGTTGGAATAGAACGATTAATCGGGAAGCCACCAACAGAATCTGTTCCTCACAAAGTATTTAATATCGGGAACAATAACCCAGAGAAATTGATGACATTTATTACTACTCTTGAAAAATGTTTGAGTAATGCTACAGGTAGAGAAGTAGTGTTTGATAAAGTGTTTGAACCGATTAAACCAGGAGATGTACCAGCTACGTATGCATCCACTGATTTATTACAAAAAGCGGTAGACTTTAAACCCGAAACATCGATTGAAAAAGGCTTACAAGAATTTGCAAATTGGTATGTAGACTATTATAAAGTGAAATAACAGGGTATCTATCCTATGATAAAATATCTATCTTGGGTGGCAGTATTTTTATGGATGTTACTTATCTTTCATTTTTCACACCAACCAGCAAATGTTTCTAGTGAGTTAAGTGGTGGAGTAACGGATGTGATTGTGAATGCAGTTGAAAAAGTGATACCTATTCAGGAAGTAGACGTTAGCAACCTCAATCATATGGTAAGAAAAAATGCTCACTTCTTTATCTATTTCGTACTCGGTTTTCTCGTTATTCATGCATTGCGTCAGGGGAAAGTGCGTGGCAAATGGGGCATTGTTTTCGCAATGGTCATTTGTATTCTCTACGCAATATCAGATGAAGTTCATCAGATATTTATTCCAGGAAGATCTGGTGAAATAAGAGATGTACTTATTGATACTGTTGGATCAACTTTTGGGATTGGACTATATCTATTGTTGAATTTAATAAATACTAAGAGAAGCAGACAAAAAGATAAACTAGCAGCTTGATATTTTATTTTTCCAAGCATATGAGCCTCCGTCAGTAGCCACTGTCGGAGGCTTCTTTTTCTATTTAACTAGAGGGTTTCTTCCATTTTTACGAGAATAAAGGGAGGGTGTGAAGGAAGATGAAAACTACGATAGAATTATTTCAAGAATTATACGGAATGGATGATTATCATATCGTACGATCACCATTACGTATTTGTCCTCTTGGAGCACATGTGGATCACCAAGGTGGAATTGTGACTGGCATGGCTCTCGATTCCAATGTAGAAATGGTCTATGCACCAACGGAGGACGGATACATAAGAATTCAAAGCTTAGATTTTCCTGACGAGGAATATTTCCATATTAGTCAAGTACCTGACATGTTACCTGGTTTTTGGGGCAATTACCCGAGAGGTGCTGTAAAAGCAATAAAAGAAAACCACATCGTAAAACGAGGCTTCAATGCAGTGGTAAGCGGTAAGCTACCAATAGGTGGGTTAAGCTCATCAGCTGCAGTGACTACAGCATATCTGATGGCATTATGTGATGTGAATGATATCCATGTTTCTAAGATAGAACTAGTAAAATATAGTCATTGGGTAGAGACCAATTTTATTGGCTTAAAAAATGGGATCCTCGACCAATCTGCTAACATCCTTAGTGAAAATAATCATTTATTGTCCATGGATTGTAAAACTGGAGAACATCACCTTATCAAAAAATCAGTTAACATGCCAGAATTTGAGGTTGTGGTTGTTTACTCTGGAGTAAGCAAAGCCCTTATTGGAACAGATTATAATAATCGAGTAGATGAATGTAAGGTTGGTGGTTGGATTCTTCAGGAACTAGCTTCTCTTGATCTACCATCGTTAGAAGAGGTTCAACTACGAGACATTCCTGAAGAAGTATATCTAGAGTACCGAGACCAAGTGCCAGGACGTTTTAGAAAACGTTTAGATCATTATTTCAGTGAACAGAATCGGGTAAGAAAGGGTATTGATGCATGGGAAACGGGTGATATAGCTACCTTTGGTCAACTAATGCTTGAATCTGGAGAAAGCTCCATCTATCAATACGAATCTGGTTGCCCAGAACTCATTACTATTTTCGAGACACTTCAGCAATGTGAAGGGGTGTATGGGGCTAGATTTAGTGGAGCAGGCTACAGAGGCTGTTGTATTGGACTCATCGATCCACAATTTAAAGATCAAATCAAAAAGAAGATTGATAGTATTTATCCAGTGAAGCATCCTAAATACAAAGATGACTATAGAGTCCATTTCTGTAAAACAAATGAAGGAGCTAGAATTATTGAATCGGCAAAGGAGAGTTTGGTCTAATGAAATGTATTATTCTCGCAGCAGGATATGCAACGCGTCTATATCCATTAACGAAAAATACTGCCAAGCCATTATTAAAGGTAGCAGGTAAGTCCATATTAGAGCACATCCTAGAAAAAGTAGAACGAGTTACCGCGGTTGACGAAGTATATATCGTTACCAATGAAAAATTCTTTAACAGCTTTGTTGATTGGGTAAATGAGTACGAATATAGTAAAAACATCACAGTTATTAACGACGAAACAACAACGAATGATAACAGACTAGGTGCCATAGCGGACATTCAGTATGTGATAGACAAAGCAGGGATTGACGATGAGCTTATGGTCTTAGCAGGAGATAATCTCTTTGACTTTGAGCTAACAGACTTCGTTTCGTTTTACATGGAAATGGGAGCGGATTCTATCACGACACATGAAATAAACGAAATAGAAGAGATAAAAAGAACAGGGGTAATTGAAGTGGACGAGGACGGCAAAGTTGTGTCCTTCGAAGAAAAACCACAACACCCAAAATCAAACCTAGCAGTACCACCGTTCTATATTTACCAGAAAGAAACACTGCCATTAATAAAGCAATACATACAAGAAGGCAACAACCCAGACGCACCAGGAAACTTCGTACCATGGCTGATCCAACACAAAAACGTCTACGCCTACAAGTTTGAAGGCCAAAGATATGACATCGGTACGGTAGAAAGTTATGAGAGGGTGCAGACGTTGTTTTTTTGAAGCAGTGGGTGAAGCAGTGGGGAAGCAGTGGGGACGGTTCTCGGTGCTTCATTTTTCTGATACGGCTTTATAGTATAGCTAAAAGGAACTAAGGCTCCGTTTGTTGGCTGACCATGAGAACCTTTGTGGAGTGTTATAGGTGTTAGAACTAATAGGGAACAATCGGAAGTTTTGTGCTTTTTTCTGTTTATGTCTATACTTCTTGCTTTCTATCACAAAATATCGAGCCACTCCATTTCCAGGTTGATCACGGTACCGTGGAGTGAGTGATATATGACAGGCTTGTTGCTACTCGAAACAGCCTGCAGTTCCGCCTTTCGAGTTAAATCATGCCTCTGGAGTCTCCATGTTAAGACATTCCAAAATTATCAGTTACAATGTTAAAAGTAAACTTATGAAGATGTAATCGGAGTGGCTGGATCATATCTAATTTATCAAATACACCTGTTTCCCTAAGTACTGGAACATTAAGTATAATTATTTTGCATAGAAAAGAGTGATTTTTTTGGGAATATCTTTACACCCTATAGAAAAGGAAGTATTACAAACAAGGTGTAGTTCAGTTTATCATTACTCAAAACGACTTAAAGATGTTTATGAAATGAAATGAAATTGAAAGAAAGCAATGGAAAAGAAGAATATAAAAATCTGCAAAAAAATAAGTTTTTATTTATACGTGAGTATTGTAGTTTTATTATTGAAAGTCACTCTGAACTCGAAATACAAATGATGGAAAGATCTTGTAAATTACAAGCGAGCGCAAGTAACTTATTGTCTTCAATGATTATTTCAATTCTCTTAAGTATTATGTCTATTACTGTGGCAATATTTGTTCCGGTTTACTTTGCGATCATAACTCCTTTAACTACTGATGTTCAATATTTAGGTGAGTATTTAATTTCTATACATGAAGGTGTAAACATCATAATGATATGTATATTATTAATATTGGTATTTACTATTGTGGTTGTAATCTACCTATTTCTTTCATTTGTTCATGCAAGAGGGAATCATCATATCTACGAACATTCATTAAGAGTTAAGAGAGAATCAAGAGAATAGTTGTACGCTACCACAACTCAGAGTAAAAGGTCGCATATCAAACGTTAGATATGTACGACATACTGTTGATTGTATTATGAAAAAAAAATAAAAAATAAATTAATAGGATAGGAGTAGAATTGGATGGATATTGGTTTTTTTGAAAGCTTAAAAATGGGATTAGACTTATTTTGGTCAATATTTACTGCAGAACCATTGTTAACAATCGCCATTATAGTACTTGCTGGTGGCAGCCTAATATATGTATTTGTTGTTAATCTCTTGAGGGAACAAAAATTGAGAAAGTCGGGGATTCTAGAAGTTGATAATATGTCAGGGAGGAAGTTTGAGGAATATCTCCAGACTTTATTAAAAAGCAGAGGATACTATGTAGAATTAACGCCAGCTAGTGGAGACTACGGAGCAGACCTAATTTTATCAATAAAAGATAAGAAAATTATAGTTCAAGCAAAAAGATATAAGAAGAATGTAGGTGTAAAAGCTGTACAAGAAATAGCTTCGGCGAGAAGTCATTACAAAGCGGATGAATGTTGGGTAATCACTAATAGTTTCTTTACGGAACAAGCGAGAAAACTAGCTAGTTCAAATCAGGTTCAGTTGATTGATAGGAAACAGTTAATGCAGTGGATGCTAAATAAAAGCAAAAGTGCATAGATTTTTCTTTGTGGCTTTTTTGAAAGTACGTAAAAGTGTGTGTACTGAATTTTGTTTCCTAGAACCCCAGGACTTAGAGGTTAACTTTGCCATTGGGGAACTAAGTAATGCTCATAGCAGAGGATATAACCAAGTTATTGATTAGAAAATTTGGATTTAAGAAAAAATACAATTCTTTAAGTGAAACTTTTGAAAATGCAAACATCCTGGTCGAGTTCTATCTAAGGTATTTTTATGTTGGGTAGAACCAATTTTTAGTTAAAGTCACCGTTCAGAGGAACAAAAAAAGGGAAATTTGATGATCTTACTGCTTCTAAAAACTGTATACTATATAGGGGAAGTCTAAGTACGTTGTCTGTTTCTTCATTGTTCTTGTGTCTGTATTAATTTTTTCGGTACGACATTATTTTTGGACTTCTGATGCATACCTCTATTAAACAAAACTGTGGTTTGTTTTAATAGAAAACGAAGGTGATTTTGATGAACGATAGGAATGAATAAATATATATTGTAGATAATTACATTGCCAATGCGATATACATTTTACATGTGATGTCAGTTTCTTTAAAGCATCGGCAATTTTTTCTGGAATCTATTAAAATCAGCTTCAGGATAATCAATCTAGATAGGGAGTTGGTGGACAATGTTAAATAAAGAAGAATTAATAAATGGTGCATTGGAATATATCAGAGACGTACTTAATATAAAAAACATAGAACATACAAAAATCATAAAGGATTATTACAATCAAGATTGGAGAAGGTTGAGAGGTTATTCTGGATATCCAATAAAAGGTGATAGTGATAAGAATTACATTGTTATTAAGTCTGATAATACACATTATAGTAGAGATTATTTTCGTTTAAGACACGACTTTATTAAATCAGTTTGTGCAGGTTTAAGTAAGATGTTTGAAATAATCAATCGCTCGCAAGTATATGATAATGAAAAGATAGAGATGATTGATTTAGTAAAGCGCCTTAGTATACCAGTTTATATTGATGGCTTTTGTTCACATAGAATAAGACCACTAACTAACACTTTAAATGGAACTAAGGTTGATTATGGTAGACTCATTAGAGAAGTTTTAAGATGGAGTAATTTAAAAATTGAAGGTAAACAAATTCATACTGGATTTATAATAACCGACTCTTTAGATTTATTGGACAAATCCTTAAATTTTCAAGAAAAATTGACAATAACATTTTCTGAACCACAAACAATTTATGACTTCTCTAAAATTAAAAGTTATCTAGAAATTGCTGATGGTAGTAATTCTTTTTTGGTTTTGGAACCAAAAAAGGATGACATTAAATGTGTTGGGCTTATTGTTTCAGATACTTCTATATTTCCATACCCGTCTTTTGAGTCTACAAAAGGGATTATTGCCCCGGTTTTTATTATCGATAAACTTGGAGTAAAAGTTGGTGTTGGTAAACAATTAATATTGGAGTTCATTAATGGTTCACCGAAAGTTAGAAATTACGGTAGTCTATTCAATTGTCTAAAAACTAATTTAAATGAACGAAAAGAAAATAATAGGTTAAGGATGAACTCGAATATAACAGAGAGTAATGCTAAAAACCTTGTTAAATTACTAATTAAAATTAGTAGTTATGGTAAAGGGTCTAGTGTTATATTTGGTTTCGAGAAAGAAAAACACAAAAGTACTGTTGAAAATGTAAAATGGATTACCCCCATTGAACTTCCTTTAAGGTGGGGAAGCACAGAAAATGATACTAAAATGCATTTATTAGGTAATATGTCCAGAACTGATGGGGCAGTCATTGTAGATAGGGATTATAATATAATTGGTTTTGGAGCCGTACTAAAAGCCACTAATAGACCTGGTAATTTACCAGGGGGATCACGACATAAGTCAATGGGTTCCTATACAGACAATAAAAAAGAACTTTTGGGAATTGTAATTTCAGAGGATGGTCCCATTAGTATAGTTGTAAAAAATAAATTACTATTTAAACTGTAAGGGAAATTGCGGTACCCCAGGGACGGGAAACTGCATAAGAAATTGATGTTAATGTAAAAGGTTTAATAATTAAAGGGAATTTAATCCTGAATATGGAAACGGATTATACACATAGAACGTAACATATCGGGGCACAACTTTTTTCTTGGCTATTGGTGCCCCACTCTGAGAGATGGCTCGCAAAAGAGGTTTGCATTGCTCCTGGAACGTTAGCAAAAAGTTTGAACGTATAAAAGTACTTCATTCTTACCTGTTGCTGCAATTAAAATTTCTGATAAGCTAAATTCAACTGTAATAGATCTTCGAGGAAAAGTGAATTTGTGCAATTAAAAATAACTGATAATGTAGAAGCAAAGAGAAAAATTACTAACTTCACAAGAAGAGACCAAAAACTACCGTGTCCTAATGTTTAGGTAAGGTTTTTGCTTTCAAACAAAACCATATACCTATTGATTTGCCTATAATGTAAAGATTTGTTGGAAAATAAATTCTTATGTAGTAAAATTTAACTAGTGATTGTGAATAATTTTACATTATAGGAGATGAAGTTAAATGAATGAAGCCTTAACAAATGAGAAAGAGGAATTACTGAACGATATATTAAAGCATAAATCTTTAGTTAATGAATTTATGAAGTATCATCAGGAGCTTAATGCTTATTATACAAATCCATTAGCCGGTTTTTCAATAGGTCCTAGGTTAATTACTTGGTTTGTGTGTCATATACTGTTGATTGTTAATATTAGTTTTATGCCATTATCAATTTTTTCATCTATTATTGTTTTTTGTTTACTACTTTTCCTACCTAGAATTATAGAAAAAATAATAATCTCTACTAACCAACCAAGAATTATTGAATTAAGGGAGCAGATGAAAAATATAGAAGATAGCGTTAATCCTGTTTTTATACCAAAAGTTTATATGAATCAATATGCTTTAAATAAATTAGAAGAATACCTTGTTAACAAGAGAGCAGACAATCTAAAAGAAGCATTAAATTTATTCGAACAAGAAAAATTACATAATGAACAAATGAAACAACTCAATATTATTCAACATATTCAGGAAGATACATATAGAAAAGCAAACGAAGCCACATTATTAGGTTGGGTTAATATTTTTAAAAAATAGGCTCTGTTAGTGTTTATTTTTCCAAGTTGTTCTGCAAGTGGGCTATTGGTGCCAACCCCCATTTTACTAAAGTGTGAAGCGTTAAAGTAATAATATGAAAAGCTACAAAAAACAGGAAGGACAAGGGGCAGGTTCCTTGTCCTTCTTTTATTGATTTTTTCTATAGTGGCAAACGGTGACGGTTCTAATCTGCTAGTTTTGGAAGCAGTGGGGACGGTTCTTGGTGCTTCATTTGAGACTGTGAATCGATATAGTTTGTATCTTTATGGAAATAGAGAATTATCAGAATGTGATGGTGGCAAAATTATCAAAAAGTTTGTTATTAGGGGGAGAGCTAATTGGCTAAGCCGAGTAGAAAGAAAAGGAAAGAAGCAATTTATACACTTGTTTCTGGGCCTATATTGATTATAGGACTATGGGTAATGATTCATTTTAACTTTGCTAATATTTATTTCTTAATAGGACTAATACTTTTTGCAGTATTTATGGGAGAACTCGTATCTTCTTTTGTGCCTGATATGAGGAGAAAAGAAAACAAGAATAAAAATCGGTATACAGGTTTACCTGAAGAATCGAAAAAGAAGAGGACTTTAACAAAATCTAATCAAAAGAAGTCGGTTGGGTTAAGTAGTAACTCGAACATTTTAAGGTCGGAAAAAGAAATTTTGACTTTACCATTAGAAGAAATTTCTTGGAAAGAGTTTGAAGAGTTGTGCTTTCTTTACTACAAAGCAAAAGGGTATAGACCACGAAGAACTTCAGAAGGTGCGGATGGTGGAGTAGATTTAATTATTTTCAACCGTCATCATAATGCGGAGATAGCTATTCAAATTAAACATTATAAAAAAGGGAAACAAATTGATGTGAAATTGATAAGGGAGCTTGACTCAGCAAAGAAAAATCATGGTTGCGCATTAGCTGAAATGATAACTAGTTCAAGGTATACTAATCCAGCACTTGTTGAAGCTGACAAGAGAAAAATCATATGTCACGGTGAAGGATGGGTTAATCGTAAACTGTTACCTTGGAGGGAACAGCAAGTAAATAAAAAGGGATTGGCTTAAGAAGTGGTATTACGGCAAACAGAGACGGTTTTCGTCTATTAGTTTTGGAATGTTTCTGTAATAAAAGGGAAGCGTAAAATAGTCCACACTTAGTTCTGGTTCCCCCGGGCGGTAAATTACGAAAGTCTAAATATAAAAATGTAGTAAAGATGTTGAAAAAGTGGCTGTTGTATTTGATAAATTAGATTTGAGCCACTTTTCACGAGTTTGATCACATAAAAAATGAGCCACACAATTTCCAATTTCACTAACCTCTCTTATGATAGAAAGTGACCAAACTATCTACATCAAGAGAGGAAGAAAAAGAATGATTGAAATGGCTCAATACCATCGTATCAAATATTTAAAAGAGGTTGAAGGACTTTCTCAAAGGAAAATAGCTAAAAAACTTGATATTTCTAGTAATACAGTAAGTAAATACCTGGAGAAAATGGTGCCAGACCCCCTGTGTTGGGTCCAATTTAAATTAATATATTTATAGAAACTTGTTTTTGCATAATAATCCCTTTTGTATATGAAGGCGAGTGAGGATATGGAAGATAAAATAAATAAAATTTCGAAAAATGAAAATGAGATAAAAGAGATAGAGGAGAAAATAAATGAAATTTTCCATAACTATTATGGTATTGAAGATGAAGAGTGGGACCTAGAAAGGGAATTCCATAACTTAAACAATGATCCTGAGTTTATAGCAAACAACTTAGAAAATGAAAAAAAGAAACTACTAATTGAAAATAGAAGATTGCGTTCTGAAATTGAACAAGAACAATTTGATAAACAATTTGAAATTCTTAGTAAGTCATTTAAAAGTGGATTGATGGCTTCGGACAATGAAAGTTATAAAGATACATTATCAAGAGAGTTATATGCCAAGGTGATTATAAGGCATATTGTTAGAAAAGATGTGGAGACACCAATAAATATAGGCGTATTTGGTGACTGGGGTGAAGGGAAGTCTAGTTTTTTAAATCTAATGATTAAAGAGATAGGATACTTAAACTCTAAGAGATTTGAACATATTTCTTTTACGCATGTTGTGAGGTATGATGCTTCTGAATATGATGAAATAAATAAAATATGGGCATCAATATTGAGTGCATTATTTAAAGAGTTTGAAAGTAAGAGAAGCTTTTGGGGGAAAATACAGTATGCATACTATAATTTTATTCAGTCGTTTAAGCAAAATATTTTAAAATACCTTATTAATGGAACTATCTTAGTGTTATCTATTTTATGGCTTTGGTTTATTAGTAAACCAGAAAATACATTCATAGATATAAGAGAAAATATAATAACGATGGTAGGGATAATTCCATTAATTCTTTTTATTACAAATATTTTTATTCCTTTTATAAAACAACAACTAGAATTTCTTAAACCACTATCGAGTAGAGTATTCTCATTAATGAAAACACCTGATTATAAGAAAGAGTTAGGAGCTAGAGAGAATATAAAAAGTAATTTAAATGACTTACTTAATGTTTGGACTAGAGGGAAAAATGAGAGAATAGTAATTTTTATTGACGAATTAGATAGGTGTTCTGAAAAAACTATATCTGAGTTCTTTAATGCACTTCAACTACTTTTATCTGTAAAAGGCATAACTGTGGTCTTATCTGTAAACTACAAAACAGTTTGTTATGCATTAGCAAATAATAATAAACATTATTTTGAGCGTGAGATTACACGCGATGAAAAAATTCAATTTGGTGTGGATTATCTTAAAAAATATATAAATATTCCGATCCATTTGCCTCAAACACGTAACTATGAAGAGTACATTATGGATATAATTGATAAAGTAAATAATGATAAAGATGAACCTATGAGAGAAAAGAAAAGTAAGGGAGGACAGGATACTCTTACAAAAAAAGGAACTAAAGTATTTGAACAAAAAGAAGTGTATGTAATTAAATATATATTAGACTGGATTAATAAACAAGAGTACTTAACTCCAAGAGAAGTGAAGAACATAATAAATATTTTGGTTATATTAAAAGAAATAATTATAATTAAGAATAATAAAACAAATAATAAAAAAGAAAAAATAGAGAACTTAAAATTCATTAAGTGGTTCTTTTATCAATATTTTAATAGGCTAACAGCATCTAAACTCGCTATTGAATTAATAAACAGTAAGGAAGAATATAATACAATAAAAGAAACTCTAGATGAACAAAAGCTTGATCATGTTTATAACGAAAATGAGAAAATGGCAAAGAGCATGATAGACTTTATAAAAGATATACGTGTTCAAGAATTAGTTTTATTTAAAGAAGTATCAGATTGGTTTATAAAAATTGATAATTATTAAGGACGCTTGTCGGCTATTGTTCCTGACCCCTGGTGCGTGACAATCAGGCTAATAAGGTTAGGACATTAAAAGTCTCTACCTTTATGATTTAATAGGAGGATATTTATGTTTTCTATTTCCTTTCAATTAGCAGGTTCAATCTTATTGACTTGGACCTTTTTAACTATATCACCAAGAGAAATTATTAAGTCGTCACATATAGTTATTGGATTAGGATATAAGGGGATTCCAGAAAATAAAAAAAGAGAAATAAAAAAGAAGTTGTTTGAAAAATATTTATCAGTAGTTGGTATTACATATATTTCCTTGGGTTACTTAATTCAATTACTTAAGGGAGATAATTTTATTAATAATTGGATTTATGAATTAAATCCTATCAATAAAACAGTAAACTTTAATGAAGTGACCGCAGCATCATTAAATACGTTATGTTTAATTATTATTGCGCTAATTATTGCTGTCATTATTAGGGATCTGATCTTTAAAAAAGAAGAGAAAAAAGAAGAGCATCAACCTGAACATGGTGAAATGCGCTTAGATCTCGATGAATAAAGAGGACAAGGGGACAGGTTCTGTCCTTTTTTTTTGTTTAGGAAATTATAAAATAATCGACCTGTGGATAACTCATAGTTTAATATAGAGTAAGAGGGGAGGTAATCGTGATGAAGCAGAGTAGTGGTGTTATTAAAAAGATTCTTAAAGATCACTTTGATGGTTTCTGGAAGCTTCATCATAATCGCTTCCCTAATCAATATCAAAATGATATACAAGAAGCAGTATTACTATGTTGAAACAGAAAATGGGCTGTTGAAAGTGGACAGTTCCCTCATGTCTTTCCATCACCATTTACGATATTGTCTCTTTGATCGATCATCGTTTGGAAAAATTTCAACGTGGCTTGCAGCTCCACTTCAGAAAATGAGCCCAACGCCTTGATGAACCTACGTTCGATTATTTCGTGCATCCTAGCGTGTATTTCAAAAATTCCCCTGCCTTTGGACGAAAGGGTGAAATACACTTCTTTCCTGTTGTGGTTCATCTGACTCCGTTTAATATAACCTTCTTTAAGCAGTTTTTGAGGCAAACGGGGAGAGGCAAACGGGGACGGTTCTCGTTTGCCTTACTCCCCATATCCTAGAAATGTACAAACGATTTAAGGAATACGGAGTCAACATAGTAACTACTCCGGTAAATCAGCCTTTTGGAACAAACTTTAGGTTTTGTGATCCAGACGGTAATCTCTTAGAAATATGGCAACCCTAAAAATAAAATATATGGAAAGTAACAAGACGTTCAGGTAAAGAAATAGAGGAATAGAATATTGTTATACAAACAAGTGATGCGCCTAGCTATGTCGCCCGCTTGTTTCAATCACTTCAAAATACCACCCGTTCTTATCTGCAAAAAATCCGGTTATCCACCCATTGTCTAAGAGGTGAGGGCCTTCACACAACGAAACCCCAACCCCTTTGTAAAATTCAATAGCAGCATCCATATTTTTTGTTTCCAGTGCAAGATGAAAAGGCTGGCCTTCCTCAGTAGATGAAGTTTCGAGTAATTCCAAAAAAATATCGCCGTTAGTAAGAAATACGATCTTTTCCCTAAAAAATTCCAAGCTCAGCTTCTCATGAAAACCCAATTCCTCTACATAATACTTCACAGCAACACTCAGGTTTTCCACTTCTATACCAATATGGTGAAGCTTGAATATCATCCTGTGATCCTCCAGCTATAAAATGAGATTAATATCGCCAAATTCATGCCATAAATATCCTGAATCAATTGCTTGATGGTAGGCGGTAATTAACTGTTCTCGGTCAATGAAAGCCGACAACATATCAAGATGGCTCGCTTCAGGTTCATGAAATCCGGTGATCAATCCATCTACAGTACGAAGGGCAGTGTTGTCATTAATGTACAGGTCAGTCCAGCCAGAATGGTTCTTAGAATCAGGCAAAGCCGCTACTGACTCTAATGCTCGAACAACAGTTGTTCCAACTGCGATGACACGACCACCGTTCTCTTTTGTCTGTTTGGTTGCCGCAAGTGTTGTAGCAGGAATTTCATATCTCTCCTTATTGCTAGAAGGATGCTGATGCCAGCGATCATCAAGCAAATAGCTTAATCCTGTATGCAGCTGTAAATATGCCGTTTTGATCCCTCGTTTTCGCAATGTCTGTAGTAACTCCCAACTAAAGGCCCTGCCTGCTGAAGGCATCTCAACCGAACCTGGTACTGTAGCGTACACCGTTTGGTAGTAATCAAGTTCCCAAGGTTCATGAATATATTCATAACGAACAGGCTCAACCATAGTATACAGCTCATTAAAAAGCTGGGTACCGCAAAGTGAAAATTCTACAACAGTAAAAGGCTCCTCTACAGCATTTACTCGTGCTCGTAAGCCTTCTGAAAAAAGTAGTACATCCTCTTTCCTCAGCTGCAAATCTGGAATTAGTACTTGCCATACATTTTTTGCGATACATCTCGCAAGCCGGACCTCTTTATTTTTCTTCCAAACAAGTCCATTTCTCAAGACATTTACATGAAAAACAGCTGGGATCGTTCTACTGTTATTGAGTACTAACAAATCTCCTTCTTGTAAGAAGTCAGGAAGTTTATCAAATCGAGTATTAATAAAATTGCCAGTTACTCGATCCAGCATCATCATTTTTACATAATCCCGACGACCGAGTCGTATTTCAGGTGGGGAGGAGGCGTTCAAGCTTTCAGGTACGACAAAGGAGGTCGCTCGTAATGTGTTCATTGGATTGCCCCCTTAGAAGCAGAGACGGGAGTGAACTCCCGTGCTTCAAAACGTTGTCCATTGATCATCTTACTGTCATCTGAGGCGAGGTATAAAAATACGTCAACGACCTCCTCAGGCAATGCAAGCTCATAATCACACTCTGGTACGGCAAGGGCATGCATTTCTGTATCCATTTCTCCAGGGTCAACCATATTGATTCTAATGCCTGTATCGTTAACCTCATCCGCCCACGTTTCCGTCATTCCTTCGAGGGCAAACTTCGAGATTCCGTAAACTCCCCAACCTGCATATCCAGTTTTTCCAGCTTCGGAGGTGACATTGATGATAGAACCAATCCCTTTTTGTAGCATGCCAGGTAGGACACGTTTGGTCATTAAGAATGGTCCGGTGGTATTTATGTTGATAATATCTTGAAAATCCTTTTCTGTTGTATCCAATAGATAGGGTATGGGACTAGTTCCAACTGTGGATGCATTGTTGATAAGTACATCAATATGGCCAAAGGATAGTTCAATTAAGGAAATAAACCGGTCGATATCTCGTGCATTCGATGCATCTGCGTTTACAGCTAGAACATCAGCGGCGCCAATTTTTAATGCCTCTTTTCTCACAGCCACGAGATCCTTCTGTCCTCTACTACAAATGGCTAGCTTAGCTCCTTGTTTTGCGAATGCGAGAGTGAGTGCTTTACCAAGTCCTCTCGATGCCCCTGTTATAATAACAACTTGTTCTTTTTTCATCAATAACAACCTTTTTTCTATGTTTAGTAAGTTTGATTTCTTACTCCTATTGTAAATAGAAGGGCCTTATCCAACCTCGGCAATGAGAATGAAAATGACATACAGAAAAGGCCCTACAACAATTGCAGGACCGTCTCTACGACTTTAGACTGAGGTACATGTATCACTTCAGAGCTTATCATATCCATGCTTCATGGCATAAATGGCAGCCTGGGTACGGTCGCTCACCTGAAGCTTGGACAAGATATTACTGACGTGCGTTTTCACTGTTTTTTCCGTAATAAAAAGATTAGTTGCTATTTCCTTGTTACTTCTACCTCTGGCAATGAGGCGAAGAACTTCTTCCTCTCGGTTCGTCAATTTATCAATGAGGTTATCGTCGTCTTTACCGACTGAAGCGATATGGGACATGAGTTGATTTGCGACCTGTGGATGCATTTGAGTTGTTCCATGATACGCGCCCCTGATTGTGTCAGCAAGTTGATCGGGGTCAATATCTTTTAACTGATAACCACTAGCACCAGCGCGAATAGCAGGAACGACATGGTCTTGATCGGAAAAACTTGTAAGGATGATGATCTTCACATCAGGGTGTGTGGACTTAATCTCACTTGTTGCCTCTACACCATTTAATACAGGCATATCAAGATCCATCAACACAACGTCAGGCTTTAATTCCGTCGTTTTTTCAACAGCCCCCCGTCCATTCGACGCTTCACCAACAACTAGGATGTCCTTTTGAGTAGATAGAAAAAAACGTAGGCCCTGTAAAACCATAAGGTGGTCATCCACCAACAATACTTTAATCTCCATAACTATGACGATCCCCCTTAGATTGGTAACACAACGGTCACTTTTGTTCCTTTACCAATCTCACTTTCTAGTTTAAATTCACCGCCCAATGCGATCGTTCTCTCTCGCATTCCAGTTAGACCAATCGAGGTGGTGACATTATCAGAATCAAATCCGACACCAAGATCCTCTACTGTCATTCGAACCTTATGTTTTGTTATCATCGATTGAAGTTCGACACGCTCTGTTTTTGCATGCTTACATATATTATTTAAGCACTCTTGGCCAATCCGCCAAATTGCTTCCTCAATCGTTTTAGGTAAGGTAGCTACACCTTCGTTTTGGACATTTACCAGGAGGCCTAGGTTATTTCCATACTTTTTTAGAGCTGTAATAACGCCATCTTCTAGTCCTGGTGGCCGCAATTGCCAGATCAAAGTTCTCATTTCGCTCAAGGCTGTATGGGATAACAGTTGAATACTCTCAAACATATCCTTTAACACTGGATCATTGCTGTATAAATGCTTTGCACCTTTTGTTGTTAGGGATAAGGAGAATAACGCCTGAGAGACAGAGTCATGAAGGTCACGAGCAAGTCGATTCCGCTCTTCCAAGACAGTTAGCTCTTGTTGCTTTTTATGTAGTTTAACATTTTCGATTGCAAGAGAAAGATGTTCTGCAAGGGCAGTTAGTATATCATCACTAGTAATCTGATTATCTATCATTTCAATAGCTAGAACCCCACTAACTTCCTCTCCATTTATAATTGGGATAGCAATATGGTACATATCTTGACGCTGTAGTGAGATGATTTTCCTTTTTGTTCGCGCTTCAAAAACAAGGGAGTTATCCGAGTCTATCTCGTTTAACGTACTGCCAGCTATAAATAATTGAACATCATGGAATTTGAAGGCAACTTTTATGTTTTTAGCGGCGTCTTCTGAGAATGTATCTAGGTCACTAAGTTTCTTTAGTTCTCTTGTAGCAACATCTAGCTTTGAGAAATCCTTTACTCTATTTTGTTGTGCTTCATATAGCTTTGTTCGTTTAATGGCAGTTCCAATTTGATAAGCAACTGATTCCAATAGTGCAAGTTCATCCTCGAGAAAATGTACCTTGTTAGGGGAAGCCACATTAAGGAGACCGAACATTTCTGTTCCGGCCTTTAAAGGTACAGTAGCGTGATGGGTAATGCCTCTAGTATCCCCAGATGATAGCTTAACTGCATCTTCTAGCCGCTTACACTCAATTATATTGACTGCATTAGTTAACTCTCCGGACCAATATCGATCTAGACACCAGCAGCCACCTTGTCGCATTGGCTTTTTGTCCTCTAAGGTGAGAGCAGGGGGGAGGTTGCAGTCAGCAGCACACTCATAGTTGCGCTGTGCTTCACTGAGAAAAATCCAGCCAGCCGCAAGCCCTGTCACTTCGAGTAGCTCATCAAGGACAGAGGACAACATCTCTGTTACATCGTTACATTTGTTTAGTGTTTCAGCGATTATTTTTAACGTAAGTAACTCTTTTTCTCGTGCTTCTGAAGCCACAGCCAACCCACCTTTCCGTTTTTCTTCTTAAATTATACCATTTATTTTCACGAGATTGGGCAAACGGGGACGGTTCTCGTTCGTGACAAACGGGGACGGTTCTCGTTTGCCGAAATTGATATTGAATAGTTCCATATAATAATTAGTGAAATGTTGAACATTTTAGTGTATGATTGTAACATAGAAAAAATCCCCAGTCACAACTTCGATAATACTCTTTACAACTATTTCCTAGAACTTCCAGTTATCCAAAGAAACTCTCTTCTGAAGATCTTTTTTCCCATGAGCCCGAAGTTATATCAATAAATAAGAAAAGCGCAAGGCGCCCCAATTCGGCCTAAGAACAGCCCACGTCCTGTGGGCACGGCGTCATGTCTACATCCTGCCTATCGGCGAAATGCAAATGTTCTGCACGATAAAAAGTGCTTTTTACTTTTAATCGTGCAGGTTATTTGACACGAGCCGATGGCGCCTGGAGCTGGACAACTTTCTAAATACAAAAAAATTATACTTTATCTTTAATAATTTTAATACTAGTTTTCCAATATTGGAGGAATGATTATGTCAGCTAAGGTTACGAGTATTGGTTTAAAAGGCTTGGAAGGTTATCGTGTTCAAGTGGAAGTCCAGGTCATAGAAGGTGTGGAGTCTATTGTCGTAGTTGGGCTTCCTGATGCATCTGTGAAAGAGTCCAAGGAACGTGTATCATCAGCATTGTATAGCTTAGGGTTCCCTTTAGTTGAACTCAAAATTGTGATTAATCTCTCTCCTTCCGAAGTAAAGAAAAATGGTCCATTATTTGATCTTGCTATTGCAATTGGGATATTGAAGAGTGGTCATTTTATGAAAGAGAAGATACCTGATGATGCTGGATTCATTGGTGCACTGTCTCTTGATGGATCGGTTCTACCAGTGGAAGGGATAATTGCAGCCATTTTAGCAGCAAAGAAATTAAAACTTAGAAAACTATATCTCCCCTTTGATCCTTCTATCCCCAGTGTAGAAATCTCTAATCTAGAACTTATATACATATCTAGTATACAAGATGCCATCGATCATATAGCTGGAAGGCAACCACTCCCATTTATCCAAGAAAAAACGATAGTGGAGGAAAAGCAGGTAGTGCAACGTGACTTTAATCAAATCATTGGTCATAAATTGGCCAAGCGAGCGCTTGAGATTGCGGCTGCTGGTAATCATTTTGTATTAATGGATGGTCCACCTGGATGTGGGAAAAGTCTTCTGTCGGAAACATTCGTATCGATCCTACCACCACTATCAAAAGAAGCACAACTCGAGAAGATCAGCCTCTACCAATTAGCAGGGGCATCCTATCATTCACTCACTTCACCACCATATCGACATCCTCATCATTCAGCATCAGCCGTATCACTTATCGGAGGAGGCACTAACCCAAAACCAGGAGAAGTTTCTTTAGCTCATCATGGGGTTCTGTTCATGGACGAGCTTGGTGAATTTTCAAAGAAAACATTAGATATGCTAAGACAACCACTTGAGAATGAAAAGGTTACGATCAGCCGCGTTCACTCCACAGTCACCTATCCCGCAAAATTTATCTTTATCGCTGCGATGAACCCATGCCCATGTGGGTATCTAGGCTCCACTACCCAATATTGTACATGCTCTGAAAAACAAATAAATAGTTATAAAAATAGAGTTTCCGGCCCAATATTAGAACGAATTGATATTTTGTTAACATTAAAATCTGTAAATCTCAAAGGGCATATCTTCCGAGGAATTGAATCATCAGATGATATAAAAAAGCGTGTTCAATCTGCTAGGGATATACAATACAATCGGTATGGGATGGAAGCATGTAATGGCAGTGTTCCCTTTGAAAAACTAATAAATCATTCTCCATTAACGAGTGAACAGCACCACCTATTACAAAGAGTCTGTATTCAAAAAGGATTAAGTAATCGGGTCCAAATAAAGATTATTAGATTAGCAAGAACAATTGCGGACTTAAATGGTAGTGAGATGATCAACAATGAGGCATTAATGGAGGCATTTTCTTTGAGGAAGATAGTTGTTAATACGAGTAATAGTTTAACAGGAGAACACAATGCTTTATATTAAATAAAAAATACGTGCAAATATTGAGGTGATTTCTATGCCCCGTGAAGCGAGGAAGAAGAGTAAGACAAAAATCTATCACATCATGTGGAGAGGAGCAAATGGGCAGGAAATATTTCATGATGATGAGGATCGATTAGCTTTTTTAGATACTATCATGAAATATAAAAAGCGCATGGGTCTTAAAGTATTTGCTTGGTGTTTAATGAGTAACCATGTCCATTTATTAATTAAAGAAGGGGATGAAAGTATATCCACTACAATGAAAAGGATTGGAGTATGCTTCGTTTCGCATTATAACTGGAAGTATCGAACAAGGGGTCACTTATTTCAAGATAGATTTAGAAGTGAGAATGTAGAAACAGACCAATATTTACGGACAGTTGTGCGGTACATTCATCAAAATCCAGTGAAAGCAAAGATGGTAGACGAGGTACAGCAATGGAAGTGGAGTAGCTGTAATGGTTATTACGGAGTTAAGGTATACCCTCAAAAGCTGTTGGATCCTGATTTTATATTAGGACTGTTTTCTAAGGATCGAACTCAAGCGATGGAATTATTCAAGGAGTTTAATGAACGAAGGAATGATGATCAATGCCTGGATGACCATCACTATGTTAGAAGATTATCAGATGAAGAAGTAAGAACGGAAATAAAAAGGGTACTTGGAAGGATGGAAATAGCACATGTAAAGACCTTATCCAGAATTCATAGAACAGCGATATTAAGGGAAATTAAAAAGGTAGAAGGAGTCTCCCAGAAACAGGTAGCAAGAATATTAGGTATATCTGTGAATCTAGTGTATAAAGCATGAGGCAAACAGGAACAGTCCACGTTTGCCTCAGAAGATTAATGAAATTTGAAGAACAAGATGAAAGCGAATGGGAACCGTCCGAGACCAGTGAAAAAGTCGATTTA